>CALWBG010000007.1 GCA_944375975.1 uncultured Roseburia sp. | reverse complement strand
AAGGATAAGGTTGCCATTATCACAGGAGCCAGCTATGGCATGGGTCAGTCGATGGCGGAACTGTTTGCGGAGGAAGGCGCCGCGGTGGTTCTGACTGCCCGGCACCAGGAGAAATTAGATGCCGTGGTGAACGGTATCCGGGCAAAAGGCGGAAAGGCTGTCGGCGTGGTGGCCGATGTATGCTCCACCGAAGACACGAAGAAAGTTTTTGACACAGCTTTAAAAGAGTTTGGGGACGTGGATATCCTCATCAATAACGCTGGTATCGGAGAGCAGAAGATGATTGATGAGACCGACGATGACTGGATGATGTTTGTTATGAATACCAACCTGGGGGGACCCATGCGGTATATCCGGGAGGCACTGAAGAAATTTCTGCCGAAAAATGACGGTGTCATCATCAACGTATCCTCCGTCAACGGCACCCGGCCTTTCTGCGGTGCAACGTATACCTCAACCAAAGGCGCACTGAATACACTGACCAAAAATGTGGCTATGCGCCTGATTGACACGAACATCCGCTGCAATGCGGTGGCTCCAGGAGCTACGGTGACGCCGGCGCATCTGGCTAATAAAGCGGGAGAGCAGCCAGGCGGAGCGGAAATGCTTAAGTACAGCGGCCATTTTGTCTATTTTCCCGGTCCGGAATGCGATCCTATGGATCAGGCCTATGCCTGTCTGTATCTGGCCAGCAAGATGGGACGTCATGTGAAAGGCCAGGTATTGCAGGTGTGCAATGGTGCTTTCCTGTAAGCGGTGAAGCTCGTAAAAAAGGAGTTGAAAATTTATGAAAAAACAGTTCGCTGCACTGACGGGATGTGGCAATTCGTCCGGTTCATCTGCGTCCGGTTCTTCCGTGGAGAACAACCTGGTTCTGGAAGGCTGGGGCAATCAGATCGTTATCATAAGCGATGAGTCATAGTTCGGAAGAAAAAGGCTGGAAACTCCACTTTTCCAAAAAGTATGGAAAGTCGATTTCCTGCCTTTTTTCTATTTTATATTCCATTAAAAATAGCTATGGATATGTATTGTATATAGGTATTTGATATTCTATTGGAATCCATTTATAATGTTATCAAAGAGGAAAAGTGATAAAATCTGCTTTTCAGAAAAGAAGGAGTTAAAATGGTGTATGATTCCAAAGAGGCTGTCATTCGTAACCTGAAGGATGCCGGATGCAGTCAGGATACAATAAACCGGTTTATGGAGAGTCTGAAAAACGGGACGCCCGAAGAACAGTTGCAGATCCTCTCCCAGCACCGTAGCAAATTGCTGGATAAAGTGCATATCGAGCAAAAGCGGATCGACTGTTTGGATTATCTGGTTTATCAAATTGAGAGGCATAACATTGCAATATAAATTGAGTCTTAAAGGAGCTGAGTTTTATGAGTGAAAAAAGAGAAATCCGTCGCGGATTTTATAAAGGAGAACGCCCCCTGTTCCAGGCAGGAAACCTGAGAATTTATGATACGATTTTTGACGAAGGGGAGTCGCCTTTAAAGGAAAGCCGGGATATCGAATTATACGGCAGCATGTTTAAGTGGAAATACCCACTGTGGTATGCCAAAAACATTACAGTGAAAAACTGCACCTGGTTTGAGATGGGCCGGGCCGGAGTATGGTACACCGACCACATCACAGTTGAGGATTCCGCTATTGAGGCGCCTAAAAACTTTCGGCGCTGCCACGATGTGACGCTGCGGGACGTTTCCTTTCCCAACGCGGCGGAAACCCTATGGCAGTGCGATGGTGTCCAGATGGAAAATGTGATGGCCAAAGGGGATTATTTTGCTATGAACAGCCAGAACATGGTAGTTCGTAATCTGACGCTTTATGGCAATTACTCCTTTGACGGCGCCAAAAATGTGGAGATCCATGATTCCCGTCTGCTATCCAAAGACGCTTTTTGGAACAGCGAGAATGTAACCGTGTACGATTCCTTTATTTCCGGTGAATATCTTGGTTGGAACGCAAAGAACCTCACCCTGATCAACTGTACCATCGAAAGCCTGCAGGGGATGTGCTACATTGACAACCTTGTCATGAAAAACTGCAAGCTTATAAATACCACACTCGCGTTTGAGTATTCCACGGTAGACGTCCAGATTGACGGGAAGATTGACAGCGTGATGAATCCATCCGGCGGGCGTATATGCGCAGACTCCATCGGAGAGCTGATTTTGGAAAAGGATAAGGTCGATCCGGAAAAGACACGGATTATCTGCAAAGCGGACGCATGGGAGTGTGCATGAGAGAGACAGAGCTAAAAGAGGAGAATCGTATGAGTTATAATTTTGATACACCGGTCAACCGGAAAGGCACCGGATCCCTAAAATGGGATGTGGCGGACAATGAGTTACCTATGTGGGTCGCCGACATGGATTTCCGGACAGCTCCGGAGATTCAAAAAGCAATTGAAAACCGGTCCGCCCACGGTGTGTTTGGATATTCCGTAGTACCGGAGGAATGGTACCAGGCTTACATGGGCTGGTGGAAGGAACGCCATGGCATGAACATGGAAAGAGACTGGCTCATTTTCTGCACGGGAGTTGTCCCGGCAATTTCCAGCATCGTTCGCAAGCTGACGACGCCCGCCGAAAAGGTGCTGATTCAGACGCCAGTTTACAATATTTTTTTTAATTCTATCGAAAACAATGGACGGCAGGTGCTGGAGTGCCCGCTGCGATATGATAAAGGAGAATATGATATTGATTTTGCCCAATTGGAGCAGGCGCTTTCGGACCCTCAGGTTACGCTGATGCTTTTGTGTAACCCCCATAACCCGGTCGGGAAAATCTGGGATCAGGAGACGCTGGCGCGAATTGGTGAGCTTTGCTGGAAACATCATGTGATAGTCGTTTCTGATGAAATCCACTGTGACCTGACGGATCCGGGATATAGCTATATGCCTTTTGCTTCGGTTTCGGATATCTGCCGGGACAACAGCATCACCTGCATCGCACCCACCAAGGCATTTAATCTGGCCGGTTTACAGACGGCAGCGGTGATGATCCCAAACAGTATGCTGCGGCATAAAGTGTGGCGCGGGCTGAATACGGACGAGGTGGCCGAACCAAATGATTTTGCCGTTCCGGCGGCGGTTGCGGCCTTTACCAAAGGAGCCGGCTGGTTGGACGCGCTGCGGGTGTATCTTTATGAAAACAAAACCCTGGTCCGGGATTTTATTGAAAAAGAAATTCCGAAAATCAGGGTGGTGCCTTCTCAGGCTACCTATCTGCTTTGGCTGGATTGTTCGGAGCTCGGATGTGATGCTGCGGAGATTGCTTCCTTTATCCGTAAGGAGACAGGCCTGTATCTCTCAGACGGCGACCAGTATGGCGGGAATGGAGCCGCCTTTTTGCGGATGAATATTGCCTGCCCCCGCGCGACGGTTGAGGAAGGTCTGTCCCGCTTAAGGCAGGGAATTCTTGCATATGAGCAGCGGTAATCGTTATGACAGGATAAGGAGGTGGACCGTTTGGAATATCTGTTCAAGGAATGAGTACTCAACCTGATAGTTCAGATGCGGCAGGTAATGATATGCGAGTCCAAATAGAAACAGATGTCACAGGTGAGGAGGATAACACAACGATGAAAATGAGTGTACAGGTTGGAGACAGTACCTTTACTGCCACGCTGGAAGAGAATGAGGCAGTGGATGCTTTCGTGGAAATGATGGAGCAGGGCCCTGTTACCATTGAAATGAATGATTATTCCGGTTTTGAGAAGGTTGGATCGCTGGGTCGGAGCCTTCCTGCCAGCAACCGGCAGACCACCACCCAGGCTGGGGACATCGTGCTGTATCAGGGAAATCAGATTGTGATATTCTACGGTTCCAATTCCTGGAGCTACACCCGGCTCGGGAAAATAGACAATCTGACCGGCTGGGAGAAAGCTCTCGGCAGTGGAGATGTTATCGTCACATTTTCCCTGGGAGAATCGTAATATGAACGCGGAAAAATTTTTGCGCTGAAGCATATTGACCTACGGTCGAAGGAATGGTAAGTTAATTATAAAAGAAGTTCGACCATCGGTCGAAAAAAGGAGGTCCATATGACATATGCGGATTTTTTTGCGGAGATGAAGGGAAGGTTTGCCGGCACCGATGCGAGCGGCATACAGGAGCATCTTGCCTTCCAGTTTAACATTACAGGGGAGGAGCAGGGGATTTTTTACATAGAAGTAAAGGACGGCGTGTTTTCGATGGAGCCGTATGAGTACTTCGACCGGGATGCCGTGTTTACCTGCTCGGCGGACACTCTGCGGAAGCTGGCGGACGGAAAACTGGATCCGATTCTTGCGGTGACGCTTCAGAAGCTGAAGGTGGAGGGCAATATCGACAAAGCCCTGCGTTTGAAGGATTTGATTAAAAGTCACCGGTAATTGTCTCGACTCATCGAAAATGGGGGAAAGGAGAATTGCATGAAATCGGCAGTAAGAGCGGCTGCCCTGCTGCTCGGAGCGGCAGCCGCGGCCACGGCGGGAGGGACGGCATATTTTTACCGGCGCACGATGAAAAGAAGCAGAGCGAAGGTAGAACGGACGATGAAAATGGCGGGTACGGACTGGAATCAGTATCAGCCGTTGTTAAAAGCGCGAAAGGAATATATGCTGGCACAGCCGCATGAGGATGTTTTTATTACGTCAGATGACGGGCTTAAGCTGCACGGGGTCTATTTTCCGGCGGCGGAGGGAAGCGGGGAAACGGTAAAGGCGGTCATTTGCTGTCACGGCTATACCAGCCAGTGCATGAGCGACTTTATCGGGCTTTCCGATTACTATTTAAAGCGCGGCTACCATATGCTTTTGCCGGATGCGCGGGCGCACGGACAGAGCGAAGGAACGTATATCGGCTTTGGATGTCTGGACCGCTATGACATCCGCAAATGGATTGACTGGCTGATTGGGCAGTGCGGCGGCAATGTGCAGATTCTTCTGCACGGAATCTCCATGGGAGGCGCCACGGTGCTGATGACGGGCAGCCTGGATTTGCCGGAGCAGGTAAAGGGAATTATCTCGGACTGCGGGTTCACCTCACCCAAGGAGGTCTTTACCCATGTTCTGCACACCATGTACCATCTGCCGGCGTTTCCCATGCTTCCTCTTGCGGATTTGATAAACCGAAGACTGGCCGGTTATGGGCTGGATGAGTGCAACGCGGCGAGGGAGGCGGCAAAGGTACGGGTTCCTGTTTTACTGATTCACGGGGACAAGGACACCTTCGTGCCGAGCAGCATGTGTGAGAAGATTTATCAAAACTGCGCTTCGCCCAAAAAGAAGTTGATTGTAAAGGGCGCTGCCCACGCGGAGAGCTACTATAAGGACATGGCGGCCTACGAGGCGGCCCTGGACGATTTTATTGGAGGAGTGATCAGGGGATGAAAACAAGATATGGATATCCGGTGTATCCGTTGACGAATGCTCAGAAATTTCATTTTTTCTACCAGAACTTCTGTCCCAAAAAGGAAGTTTTAAATATCGGAACCAGCCTGACCATCGAGGCGGATTTGGACTGGGAGGTTTTAAAGCAATCTATATACAAGGCGTATGAAAGATGCGAGTCTATGCGGCTGCGTTTCGCGAAGGATAAGGACGGGACCTGGTATCAGTATGTGGTCGCAAAAGAGGAGCGCGACATCGAATTTGTGGATTTTACGGGACAAACCATGGAGGAAGCCGAGGCGGAGATGGGACGCTGGACAAGAGTTCCGTTCGTGCGGGCGGACGCGCCGATGAACCGAATCGTCATGATAAAGATGCCGGATGGCTACAACGGGGTGTATCTGCTGATTGACCATATGACGGCGGACGCCCAGTCCCTCATCTGCTTTTTGAAGGATGTGATTGAGCTTTACTGCAATACCATGTATGAGGGTGTTCCCTATCCCAAGGACATGGCATCCTACATAGAGCAGCTTCAGAGGGATTTGGAATATGAGGCGGGCAGCAAAGCGAAGGAGCGGGACGAGAAGTTTTTCCAGGATTTGATAGACAACAGCCCGGAGCCCATCTACAACGGTCTGCGGGGACCGCAGAAGCTGATGGAGGAGAGAGAGCGTTCCGGCAATCCGAATGTCAGGGCGGCAATCAACGTGTCGGACAGCGTTGATTCCGCACTCGATATTTTCCATCTGGAGGAGGAGCCGACAATGCGTCTGATGGATTTCTGCGAAACCTATCATGTCTCGCTGGCGTGCCTGCTTATGATGGGACTGCGTACCTATTTCCAGAAAATGAACGGCAACGATGACGTGTCCATCAACACGGCAATCGCAAGGCGCGCGACCTTAAAGGAGAAAAAGTCCGGCGGGACAAGGATCCATTCCTTCCCGCTGCGGACGATTATTTCCCCGGATAAGACTTTTCTGGAGGGGATTTATGAGATACGCGATTTGCAGAATGAATATTTCCGCCATGCCAACTATAATCCGGTTTCCTATTTTGCATACCGCGGCAAAAAATACCCCCATCCGGAGGGACAGACCTACGAGCCGATGTCGCTGACCTATCAGCCGATGACCTTAAAGGAAAAGGGACTGGATAAGCTTGGAGATATCCGGTATAAGACGCGCTGGTATCCCAACGGGGCGACGACACAGGCAATGTATCTGACCGTTATGCACCGTCCGGAGGACAACGGTCTGGATTTTAATTTTGAACATCAGGTGAAAGCGGTCAGCCGGGAGGATTTGGAATATCTGTACTACTATCTGTGCAGGATTATGTTTAAGGGAACGGAAAATCCCGATTTGCCGATTGGCGATATTATCAAACTCATATAGGGGGGAATGCAGGATGTTTGAGAGATTAGCGGAAATTATCTGTAAGTATGTGGAAGTTGACCCGGGGCAGATACACCCGGATTCCAGGTTTATGGAAGATTTGGGATTTACCTCGTTTGATTTTATGAGTATGCTGGGAGAACTGGAGGATACCTTCGATGTGGAAATTGACCAGCAGGAGGCGGCAAATATCCGTACCGTGCAGGAGGCTGTGGATTATCTGGAGAAGCTTTCCGGGGAGCAGTAGAAAGAGGTGAGAAGCATGACATGTGCTACGATACGCGAAATTCTGGTGCGTGCCGAGGAGCGGTTCGGTGCGGAGGACGCCGTGCGCTATAAGAAAAAAAGAAACGAGATAGAGGCGAAAACCTACAGCCAGTTGAAACAAGACAGTGAAAGCTTTTCCTGTGTCCTGAAGGCCCTGGGGGAATGCGGCAGCCATATCGCGCTGACGGGAATGACCTCCTATGCATGGCTGACGGCATATTTCGGTACGGTAAACAGCGGGAGCGTGGCGGTTCCGCTTGACGTTTCGCTTCCGGCGGAGGAACTGTGTGAGCTGGTGGACCGCTCCGACGCCTCCGTGCTGGTCTTTGACGAGGTCAGAAAGGATGTCGCGGAGATTGTAAAAGAGCGCTGCCCGAAGCTAAAGCATCTGATTTCGATGCAGAAGGAGGAGAGCGACAGGGAATGTCTTTCCTTTTGGCAGCTCGTGAAGGAGCACGAGGGGAGCTTTGATTTCACGCCGGAGCCGGATTCCCTCTGCACGATTATGTTCACCTCGGGAACGACGGGAAAAAGCAAGGGCGTGATGCTTTCGCATCGGAATCTCGCGGAGAACGCGACCTGTCTTGACATGAGAATCCCGGAGCGGACCGTTCTTTTATCCGTGCTGCCGATTCATCACGCGTACTGCCTAAGCCTTGATATTTTAAAAGGAATGTCTTTAGGGGCTGTTATCTGTATCAATGATTCCCTGATGCGTGTGGCAAAAAATATCAAGCTGTTTGAGCCGAATATGATACTTATGGTGCCGCTCATGGTGGAGGTGATGGCGAAGAAGCTCGAGGAAGTGTCCGGGCTTCCGGCCGCGCTCGTTAAGGCGATGGTATTCGGAAAACAGTTCCATACCATATGCAGCGGGGGCGCGTACTTAAATCCGGCGTACATAGACCTGTTTGAAAAATACGGAATCACGATTTTGCAGGGCTACGGGATGACGGAGTGCTCGCCCGTTATAAGCACGAACAGGAGCTGGAACATCAACCGCAAATCCGTCGGCCAGCTTATGCCAAACTGCGAGGCGAAGGTTGTAGACGGTGAGCTCTGGGTACGGGGCAGCAGCGTCATGCAGGGCTATTATAAGATGCCGGAGGAAACGGCGGAGACTCTCCGGGACGGCTGGTTAAGAACGGGAGATCTGGGGTATGTGGACGAGCAGAACTTTGTCTTTTTAACCGGGCGCAGAAAAAACCTCATCATTACCAAAAACGGAGAAAATGTCTCGCCGGAGGAACTGGAAAATAAGCTCGGCACCCACCGCCTTGTGCAGGAGGTTCTTGTGCGGGAGGCGGACGGCGTCATCGAGGCGGAGATTTATCCCGACTATGAATATGCGAAAAAGAAAAAAATACGTGATATACCGGCGGAGCTGCAAAAGGTGATTGACGCTTATAATCAGGAGGCGCCGGCGCATAAGAGAATCTATGGATTAAAGGTGCGGGAGACGGAATTTGAAAAGACTCCCTCCAAAAAAATAAAGCGGTTTTAGTCTGCTTAAAATTTTCAGAAGAATCATGAAAAGAGCCCGACGCATCGGGCTCTTTTCGGTTTCGGGCTTTATTACCGATATTTCCTGTCAACTGTTAATCGGTTGCCCGCAGTCTGTCTACAATGCTTTGCTTCTCCAAATTTTTAAAACAGATATACGGTATCAGGATGGCAAATACAATTAAAATCGGCGTACAGATGACAAGCGGCGCAAGCGTGAAGTGGAAGGTCGCGGTATAGTCACCGGCTACCATTATCCGAACGCCGACTGCCACGGCTAAGGCTCCAAGGATATAGGAGGTCAGCAGGGTGATTCCGGCGTAATAAAGTCCCTCGTCAACCAGCATGCTCCGAAGCTGCCGCTTTGTCATGCCAATGCTTTGTATCATGGCAAATTCCTTCTGTCGGGACACAATCGCTGTTACCATGGAATTGACAAAGTTCAAAATACCGACAAAGGCAATGATAAGGCTGATGGCAAAGCCCATCACGGTATTCGCCCGTGTCTGCTCCCGATAATGCTCGATCAGAGTGGACTTTGAGGTGAAGGTCAGGGTTTTGTCTACATTGGTCCGATAGTCCCTTAGCATTTCCTCCGCCTGCGGCTGATCTTCCGCGGCTACGTCAAAGAACATTTTCCGCAGGGTATTCTCCGGGTACATGGCACGGAAGGCATCGGCCGGGAGATAGAACGACAGGAAAGTCTCCGTGCTGCTGTTTACACCCTCCGTGATGGTGGGTATATCCAGTACGATCGCCATCACTTCATACTGCTGTCCGTTCAGGACTACCGTATCGCCGACAGAATAGGTCGGCTGTGTTTCCGTGTCTTCGTATTCTGCACCGGAAGAAGCTTCCACAATCACATAGCCTCCGGATAAGAATTTTTCTTTGTCAAAGTTTCCGTCCAATATCCGATCATTCTCTGCAAAGTCGTCCAGTATCAGACCGTCGATGCCGTACAGAATGGAATTACATTCCCCGCTGTCTATCATATCGTGATAGGATTCTGCCAGACCCGGGTCTGTTGCTTCGATATAGCTCAGTCGGTCATCAGCGTTATAATAAGCCTGGATATTTGCAAGGGCGGACGCTCCGATTTCATGGGTCAATAACTGTGAATACAAATGTCCGGTAGCCTCCAGGCCCTTAAGACCTTCAATCTTCTGTACCAGTTCCGGAGAAATGGTGGTGCCGTAAGGATTATAGGTTCCGAAGACAGAGGAAATGGAACTGTCCTCTACCTCAAAATCACTGATGACCGTCTGGCTCATGTACTTATCAATATCAAAGCTGGCGTTTTTCGCGTAGACGCAGGAAAGCAGTACCAGCCCAAGTGTCAGGGAACAGATTACGGTGACCGTACGCTTTTTATTCCGCCCCAGGTTTGCCAGCGCCATTTTGGGGATACTTGCGCCGCCGGTGCTTTTCTTGATTTTCCGTTTGCTGGCAGTTCCGGCGTCGGTGTAGCGCAATGCTTCCACAGGAGAAACCTTTCCGGCGATTTTGGCCGGTTTCTTACAGGAAATCAGTACCGTCAGCCAGGCAAACAGTGCGGAGCCGATAAAGATATAGGGATTGACCGCCGTTTCTGCTTTCCCGGATGTTCCCGTAATCATAACGGGCACTAAAACCGCTCCCAGCAGATACCCGATGAGAAGACCGATTGGAATACCAATGAGTGACAGGCGGTTCGCCTGACCGTAAATCAGCTTCCCAAGCTGCTTTTTGGAGGCACCCAAAGTTTTCAGTCGGCCGTAAAAACGGATGTCGCCGGCAACGGAAATCTGAAAAATATTATAGATGATCAGATAGCCGCTGGCGAACACCAATATCATGCAGATTGCCATGGGAATGATTTCCCGGATGATATTCTGGTTCATGGTGGAGTCATAAGCCATGTTTGCCGACAGGGACACATCGGAAAGACCGGTGTCCGATAAAATCTGTTCTGCCGCCTGCTCCAGATTCCTGTCGCTGTAAAGGTTGATGTGGAGCATACCCGTTCCGAAAACCTGCCCGTTTTCAATCTGCGCTTTCTGGTCAACGCCGGCGCATTCCGTCTGGACAAAAGCTTCGGAAACCCACGCCATGCTTGCCATCGCGGCCGAATTCCCTTCCCAATAGCCGGAAAGCGTAAAATGGCTGGTCGTATATTCGTCACTGTTTAAATCCCTGCGCCACTGCAACGTGATTTCCTCTCCAACCTCATGGGGCAGTCCCAGCTTATCAAGGGTAATGGTGTCTAAGGCAATTTCATTTTCCGCTGCCGGCATAGCGCCCACTTCGGGCCAGGAAAAACTTGACCTGGCAAAGCTTTCATCGGCATAGCGGATTTCCACCTGCCGCCCGGTCAGTTCGTCGTTTTCCGCAATTCCGATAACAATGCTTTTTCCCCAATCCCGGACTGCCTCATGTGAGGTGATTTTTTCTATTTCCTCGTCTGTCAGGGAGCCGGAGCTTAGATGGCTGTTATATCCGGCCTGCAAGAAATTCATATTCTGCATATTTTTTACCATGCTCTGTGACAGGACGAACAGCGAGGTAAACATCACAGTTGTGAGGATGATGGCAAAGACGGCGATGAGATTCCGCGTCCTGTTTGCCATAAAACTCCGGTTCGTGAGGGTTCGTATGATAGATTTTGTTTTTTTCATGTTATCACCGCCTTACTCTGCAATCTTTCCGTCTTCAATGTGGATGGTGCGGTCTGCCTGCGCCGCAATTTCCGGGTTGTGGGTAATCATAACAATGGTCTGATGGAATTTCCCGCTCGTAACCTTTAAAAGCTCGATTACCTCATCGCTCGTTTTGCTGTCGAGATTTCCCGTCGGCTCATCGGCAAGGATAATCGCCGGTTTGCTCGCCAGGGCCCTCGCGATGGCTACCCGCTGCTGCTGGCCGCCGGAAAGGGTGTTCGGCATATTGTAGAGCTTCTTTTCCAGTCCCAGTAACGATACGATTTCTTTGATAAATTTTCCGTCCGGCTTTTTCCCGCCGAGCTGGATTGGCATGACGATGTTTTCATATACGTTGAGAATGGGAACCAGATTATAATTCTGGAAGATAAAGCCGATACGCTGACGGCGGAACACAGTCAAATCCTCGTCCTTCAATTTTCCCAATTCGTAATTGTCTACTTTGACGGTGCCGGATGTGGGGCGGTCCAATCCTCCCAGCATGTTTAAAAGGGTGGACTTGCCGCTGCCGGATGTCCCGATGATGGCAACAAATTCTCCAGGCTCAATTGAGATGCTCACATGATCCAGAGCTTTTACAATGTTTGGCTCACTGCCGTACAGTTTGGTTAATTGATTCGTGGTTAAAATACTCATATAGCATGACCTCACTTTGTTTTTTTCTGAATTTGTCTTCATTATATCCGGGGCCGGGAAAGCGGCAATGATAAATGCGTAAACTAATATTCACGATGAAAAAACTAAGACGGCAGCGAAAAAAGGGCCAAAAAGACGCCGCTTTGATAAAAAGCGGCGCCGGAATATTTGGCCTATTATCTGAAGGAATCAGGGCAGCGGAATAATGATTTTCAGGAGGTAGGTTCCGTTTTCCTGCCGGAAGCTGCATTGGCCACCGTATTTTTCAACGGCATTTTTTATATTGGGAATGCCGAACCCGTGTATAAAGCGGTCTTTCTTTGTCGTCCCTTCCACGGGGGAAACGTCCGGCATGGTATGATTCTCCACGGTGATAACCAGCATATCGCGGATGCGCTCCGCTCTGACGGTAATCAGCCGCAGCTCTTCGGGCAGTTTTTCGCTGGCCTCGATGGCGTTGTCGATCGCATTCCCGAAAATCGTGCTGATATCAAACGGCTCCATGAAGTCAATACCGTTAAAATCCACCATTGCGGAAAAATCAATCTGTTTTTCACGGGCATTTGCCGCTTTGTTTCTAAGGATAATGTCAAGAAACTCGTTCCCGGTATGTACATAGTCCTCATAGTCCGCAATCTGTGAGCGCAGCGTCTGAGCCATCTGGCGGGCTGCCTCTGTCGTCCGCCCGCTCTCCAGCACAAGCAGGTGATTTTTCAGGTCGTGATAGACGGAACGGACACGTTCCTCATCCTTGATGCGTTCCCGGTAATAATTGCGCTGCGTTTCCATCTGCTGCACGCGGTAAGCCGTCTGCATGGAATCATAAATGTAGGATGCCAGATACATACAGCCAAAGCTGGAAAAGATGGAAGCCCCGCAAATCGGATATACGATTGCCGTGTCCTCCGGCATAAAATAAATAATCGTGAAAATTGCAACAAAGGAGGCAAGTATCACCATATCGATAATCAGCCATGTCCGTGTATTCAGATGGGACGTAATCTTTGATAAAAATTTCCGCAAAATCAGCCATGCCCCTATCCAGAACAGCAGACGAAGGAGCAGTGAGATTGTATGGAACACCGTGCTGATTAACATAAGTTCGGGAGATTTTAATGCCTCCTCAAAGCTTGCCTGTGAAAAAATACGGAACAGCCGTCCGCCTGTATCCAGCATTAAATAATTTACGGCAATCAAAGCCGGATAAAAAACCAGAAGAACCGATACTTTTTCCATGAAGGTGCCGTGGTAAAACAGTACGATATAGGCAAAAAACAGGGCCATCGTGCCGAACAGGCTTGCCAGATCGTTGGAATAAATGATAGAGTCCGCCAGATAACCGCATACAACAAAGGCGGCGATTTTCAAAAACCAGTTTTTCCGCAGGGGAAGGAAAGCCCGCAAAAGCAGGAAAAAAACAAGCGTATAACCCCAGGCCAGAAAAAAGGAGAGAATTTGAAAAAAATGTGTCATAAGAAATCCCCCCAGTAATCCGCCAGACGCTCCATAAATTCCTTTCGTTTCGGCTGGCTGACAGGAATGGTTTCTCCTGTCATCAGCTCTATATCCAGCTTTTTAATACCTTTTACATAGAAAAGATTGACAATATAGCTGGTGTGGCAGCGCACAAAGCCCTTGTCCGCTAACTGTTTTTCAACCTCCTTCATGCTCTTATAACAGATGATATTTTCGCTTTCTGTATGGAACATCAGATTGCGGTTGTAGGTCTCAATGTAGCGGATGGATTTCAAAGAAACTTTATATTTTCCGGTATCGTTGGCAATCACTAACGAGGGGGTCTCATCTTTCTGGCGGCGCCGGATGAATTTATCCATTTCTGATTTCAGCCGCACATATTTCAGCGGCTTGATAATATAGTTGGTGGCCTGGTATTTATATCCTTCCAGACCGTACTGTGTGAGGGTAGTAAGAAAAATAATTCCCACATTTTCATCCATTTGCCGGATCCGCTCGGCGGCATGAAGCCCGTTTACCATTTTCATGCAGATATCAAGGAAAATCAGGTCGATGGTAGTGTCATATTTTTCAATCAGCTCCATGCCGTCATAATAAGCTGTAATCTTTATCTCGCGGCCTGTTTCTCTGCCGTATTGAAGCAATAAGCCGTTCAAATGGTCGACGAAATCCTTTTCATCATCGCAGATTGCTATGTGCAGCATATGAAAATACCTCTTTTGCGTTACAAATTTATGCCCGGCGTTACATCTCCACGATGGCAACGCCCCAGGGAGGAAGAACGAGCGTATCGCCCGCCGTCAACGTTTGGCCGGAGAAAAGCTCGGTTCCCTCCGCAAGACGGTACTCTGCCGTGATGTCCGCCTCCGAAAAGTTCAGATAATAGTAGAGCTCTTTGCCGAAATCGTTGCGTCCGCGCTTTACGGTCAGCGGGAAACGGGGCGCGTCCTCCGATAAATCCGCACCGGAGAGGGAGATTTCTCTCAGATAGGACAGGAGCACCTCATCGAGCATTTCGTCGTTGTCAAACATTGTACCGAAGTAAAGGGACGAACCCTTGCCGAAATGGTTTTTTGCGGCGGCGGCGTAACGCCCGTACACCGGATGAGAGTAGGAGAGCACCGGCTCTGCGGTATCACAGGTTAAAAGCTCCATCCATTCCCGGGCATATGCGGATTGGGAGCCGGAAGCGCCGGGGGAAACCACGGAGACCTGCCCCGGGTGGGTAAACTGGTCGTAGCGGACGCCCAGGCACTCATGCAGGATGTGCGGCTGGGTGTCAGCGTATATTTTTAAATGCTCGTCCGAAAAACCGCTGCGGAAGGTCACAATCAGATGTCCGCCGTTTTCCATATAGGAGGAAAGCGCGCGAAGAAGAGACTCCGGAGCGCTGTAGAGGGCGGGGACAACGACACATTCATAGCGGGAAAAATCGCGCTCGTCTGAGGGCACCATGTCAAATTCGATATTCAGCCGGCAGAGAGAATCGGCAAGCCACCGCATCACGGTGTTGTAGCTGTCCGCGCCCGCATTCTTAAGCGGAAAGAGCTTCAGCCCGCTTAAGGAGGCGTTGTCGAGCAGAACGGCGATTTTATTTTCTTTTTTCAGGTTCTTTAAATGAGCACCGATTTGCTTAAACTCCGCGCCGATGACACAGGCCTCCCGGTAGGTTTCGTTTTCGGAAAAATCGTGGGAGAGCACACCCTTCCAGTAGCTTTCAATCGCGTTGTGGATGGAGTGCCAGTGCCAGTACATCACGCTGTTCGCGCCGTTTGCGATATGGCTGTAGGCCTGGAGCCGAAGCTGTCCCGGATACGGAAGCCACGGGGTCTGTCCCTGCGCCTCGGTTTCGAGAATCAGGTAATTGCCCTGCTTTAAGCTGCGGGAAATATTGCCGCACACCGTAATTTCCATGCCGGTCAGAGCGTCGTTGGACGGATGATAGATATCCGCGCCAGCCACCGTCATGCAGGCGGCCGCTTCGTACTGATTGACCTCGGACTGATAGCCGAAGGAGTGCGAGGTCCAGTCAAAGTCGAAATTCTGGGTCAGAAACTGGTCCTCCCGCAGATATTCCCGCAGAATGTCTGCCTGCCAGCTTAAAAATTCCGTGACGAGGGAGCGCTGGAATTTGAGGAATTCCGCCTCAAGGCTCTGGTTGATGGTTCCGCGCACATCGGGGAAATCATTCCAGTCGTTGATGCGGTTGCTCCAGTAATCAAGACCGAATTCGTGGTTAAAGGCGTCGATATCCGGGAACCGTTCCTTCAAATAATCCACAAACATGGACTGTACTCTAGGACCGGCGGTGCCGTAGCTTTTTGTCTCGTTGTCGAGCTGATAGCCAATGACGTGCGGCACGTTTTTTACGTGCTCCGCCAGCGCGCGGATGACGCGCCCGGCATGTTCCCGATAGCCGGGATGCGTAATATCCATATTCTGCCGGTGGCCGTAAATTTCCTGGCCGTTTTTGGTGATGGCGAGCATATCCGGGTATTTTTTCACAAGCCAGGTCGGAACGGCATAGGTCGGTGTGCCGATAATCACGGAAATGTTATGTCTCGCGGCTGCGGCGAGCATTTTATCGATATGGGAAAAGTCAAATTCCCCGTCCCGCGGCTCTAAGGTGCTCCAGGTGGATTCCGCGATACGGATGGTGTTCATCCCGGCGCGCTCCATCATTTCCATGTCCTGCTCCACACGGTCATAGGGGAGATACTCGGAGTAGTAGGCGGCTCCGAAAAAAAGTCTGTCTGTATTCATATAAAATAGATTCCTTTCCATAAAATAGCTTTCAAAAAGACAACCGTTTGCGCCAGGTTATTATATCATGCCCCTGGCGGGGTGTAAATAAAAGAAATTTTCCCCCGGGGGATTGATTTTTTTATAAATTATGCAATAATGAATGTAAGTTGCGCAACAAAGCGCAAATAGTAGAACAGCATAACCGGCGGCGTACCAGAAAGCCGGAGAACAGTGCGGAAAAGAGGAGAAGGATGGAGAAGGGAATTGACAAAAGGATTACAATCGCGGATGTGGCGGAGGCGCTCGGGGTGTCGAAAACCACGGTTTCCAGGGCGATTTCGGGGAAAGGACGCATCGGAAAGGAGACCAGGGAGCGGGTACTCTCTTACATAGAGGAGCATGATTACAAGCCCAACGTAATTGCCAAGGGGCTTGCGCAGTCGAAAACCTATAATCTCTGCGTGGTCATGCCGGGGGAATACGGTGTGGTGGATCTCGCGTTTTTTCAGGAGTGCATTTTCGGAATTCAGGAAATCGCGGGGATTATGGAATATGATATTCTGCTTTCCATCTGCAAGCAGAATGATGTGTCCTCGCTGGAGCGTATCATAGCAAATCACAAGGTAGACGGGGCAATTCTGATGCGTACCTTTGTGGAGGACACGCAGATTGAGTTCCTGCGTCAGAAGAGCGTACCGTTTGTGACAGTCGGCAGCACGAATTATAAGGGAGTCATTCAGGTGGATCATAACCATAAGAGCGCCTGCAAGGAGCTTACCTCCATTATTCTCATGAAGCAGTTAAAAAGGGTGGCGCTGATTGGGGGAGACGAAGAGCATGTCGTCACGCAGAGCCGGCTCCGGGGCTTTCGGGAGGCATATGCCAAGATGGGGAAAACCGTGGATGAGAGCCTTGTGTTTCTGGGGCAGGAGAACGGAGTGCTTGTCGATAAAGCTGTCAAGGAAGCGCTGGAAAAGGGGGCGGATTGTATTCTGTGCATGGATGACGCCGTTTGCAGCAGGGTGCTTAAGACGCTGCGGGAGCAGCATAAAAAGGTTCCCGAGGATGTGCGGGTGGCTTCCTTTTACAACAGTACCGTGTTGGAAAACAATGTTCCTTCTATTACATCCCTCTCCTTTGACGCGAAAGAGCTTGGCATGGAGGCGTGCCGGACGCTGCTGGATTTGATTGACGGCAAGCAGGTGAAGGAGCGGACGCTGCTTCCCTATGAGGTGGTGCTGAAGGAGTCCACGAAATAGCCGTATTTGCCCGCGAATGCGTGCTTTTGGAGGTTTTCGATTGAAAACTACAAAAATGTTATTGAAAATGCGTGATTTTTTTTGGTTTATCGGTTGCATAACGGTCGAAAATGAAAAAATATTCCTGCGTTGCCAGTAAAAACCATTGTACAATTTGACTAAAAAATGGCAGAATATATTATAAAATATACACATTGACACAAAAGTGCGTGTGTTATATACTTTAACCATAGAACAACCGATTGCGCAACAAAGCGCCGCAACAGGCGCGGATGGCAGACGGACAGGTTCTGATAATAAGAAAAGGGAGGAATTTTGATGAAGAAGAAAGTATTGAGCACCCTGTTATGCGTGACGATGGCGGCTACGATGTTCGCCGGCTGCGGCAACAACACCACGACGAATAACAGCACGACGACAGATGACGCGGCTACGAACGATGTGACGACAGGGACAGAGGAGGCGGCGGCTCCGTCCGGAAGTGGAGAGACCATTTCACTTCGTGTATGGGCGGCTGAGGAAGACCAGACGCTGACCAATGAGCTGATTGAGAAGTTCAAAGAGGCGAATCCGGATCAGACCTTCGATATTACCGTAGGTGTAGAGTCCGAGGCAAATGCAAAGGATGATATCCTGGTTGACCCGGAGGCGGCGGCAGATGTATTTGCTTTCGCAAATGACCAGATTGTTGACCTTGTAAATGCGAACGTATTGCAGCCGGTACAGGATACCGAGACGGTTTCCAGCCAGAACGTAGAGGGCGCGGTTGAAGCTGCTACGGTAAACGATACGTTATATGCATATCCGTTCTCCGCGGATAACGGATACTTCTTATATTATGACAGCAATGTCGTAACAGACCCGACAAACTGGGATGCAATCCTTGCGGATTGTGAAGCTGCTGGCAAGAAGGCTGGTATGGTATTTGCATCCGGCTGGTACAATGCAAGCTTTTTCTATGGTGCAGGCTTTACCACCCAGCTTAACGCGGACGGAAGCACGACGATGGACTGGAACGGTACTTCTGTAGACGGAATCAACGGAACGGACGTTGCTCAGGCGATGCTTGACATTGCAACCAATCCTGCATTCCTTCCGATTACCGACGGTGATACCGCAAACCAGATTGCTACGGGTACGCTCGGCGCGATCGTTTCCGGTACCTGGGACGCGGCAGCGGTTCAGGAAGCGTTCGGTGACGGTTATGCTGCAACCGTACTTCCTACATATACATGCGCGGGACAGCAGGTTCCGATGGGCTCCGCGGCAGGTTATAAGATGATCGGTGTAAACGCAAACTCCGCACAGGTTGGCTGGGCGATGGAGCTGGCATTATTCTTAACAAATGAAGAGAGCCAGGCAGCACGTTTCGAGCAGAGACAGATTGGACCTTCCAATATTACGGCAGGCGAGGCTCCGGAGGTTCAGGAGAACATTGCGATCGCAGCGGTTGTTGCACAGAATGCGGCGAACGGCGTTGTTCAGTCCGTAGGTAATAACTACTGGGATCCGACGCAGTCCTTCGGTGAGATTATGGCACAGGGCAATCCGGACGGTACGGATTTGCAGACCTTGCTGGATAATCTGGTAGAAGCTGTGGCACAGCCGGTACAGTAAGACAAAGTAGCAGCGAAGGAGCTGTTTGAGAAAAGCCCCGCGTACGGTAAGAAAAAGCGTAAGTGGGGCTTTTTCAATAACTGATAAGCGCGAATGTGTGCAGTGTTCCCGCACAGGACAAAAGGCTATGGAAAGGCATGGGTGCTTGCATGAGTGAAAATGTGAAAACGAAGAAAGAAAATCCGGCAGCGGAATTTTTCCGCTCCATCGGAGCATTTTTTAAGGAATTCGGCGAGGCAGTTGCAAAAGGAGACTGGGGAGTGAAGGCATCCCTGGTTGTGATGGGCGCCGGATATTGGAAGAGGAAACAGATTGTAAAAGGGGTTCTTGTAACCCTGCTGGAAATTGCTGTAATACTATATACCGTTTTGATTGGAATTCCCTATATCAGCCAGCTCGGCACTCTGGGTGAGGTGGAGCGGGCGATGGTATACAATCCGGAGACCATGAAAAACGAAGTCAATGACTATGATAATTCTCTGTTGATTCTGTTGTTCGGAGTCATCAGTTTAAGCTTTCTGGTAGTGGCAGTGCTGCTCTGGTTTGCAAATGTCAGAAATACATATCGCCTGCAGAAGCTGGCGGAGAGCGGAAAACACATAAATACATTTCGTGAAGACTGTTCCGCGATGCTCAATGATAAGTTTCATTTTACACTTCTGGCGCTGCCGGTACTGGGCGTGGTAATCTTTAACGTCATGCCGTTAATTGTCATGATTTGTATTGCGTTTACCAATTATGACCAGAATCATATGCCGCCGGCACAGTTGTTTACGTGGGTCGGTCTGGAGAACTTTAAGAGTCTGTTTACCACGAGCCTGACCATGACGTTCGGCTATACCTTCTGGAAGATTTTAGGCTGGACGCTGCTTTGGGCGGTATTTGCGACGTTTACAACCTATTTCGGCGGAATTATTCTTGCCCTTATGATTAACAGCAAGCTGACGAAGCTTAAGAAAATGTGGAGGACGTTATTTGTGGCGTCTATTTCCATTCCGCAGTTCGTAACCCTGCTGTTGCTCCGTAACTTCTTTGCGAATAACGGTCTTGCCAATACCTTCTGCGCAAGCGTCGGAATCACGGATTTCTTCAAAAATCTGGGTTGGATTACGACAGATTATATTCCGTTTTTAACAGATCCGGTATGGGCGAAATGTACCATCGTTGTAATCAATATCTGGGTCGGCGTTCCGTATCTGATGCTGATTGCTACCGGTGTGCTTATGAATATTCCGGAGGAATTAAAGGAGAGCGCGAAAATCGACGGCGCGAATCCGTTCCAGATTTTCCGTAAGATTACGATGCCGTATATGTTCTTTATCACAGGACCGTATCTGGTAACGCAGTTTACGGCAAATATCAATAACTTTAACGTAATTTACCTGCTGACGCAGGATGTATATACGACCACGGACCAGAAGCTGGCGGCGTCAAGCGGTAAGGAAATCGACCTTCTGGTAACCTGGCTGTATCGTCTGACCAGTGAGCAGTACAACTATAAGATGGCGTCTGTCATCGGTATCTGCGTGTTCATTGTCTGTGCAGTCATTACGCTATTTGCCTTTAACTTCCTGATTAAAGGAGATAAGGAGGAGACGTTCCAATGATGGGTAAAAGAAAAATAATTAACAGTGTATTAATGCATGTAGCGCTTGTCGTGCTGGCAATTATCTGGCTTACGCCAATCGTTTGGCTGGTTGTTACCTCCTTCAGCGGATATGACGGAATGAACACCAGCAGGTTTTTCCCGGAAACCTGGTCCATCCGCAACTATACCCGTGTCCTGTTTGAGTCGGATACGGTGTCCCAGTTCCCGGTATGGTTTAAAAACACCTTGATTATCGCAATTTTTGTGTGCCTGATTTCCACCTCTTTCGTGCTGATGATGAGTTACGCGATGAGCTGTATGCGGTTTAAGGGAAGAAAGGCAATCATGAACGCGGCGGTTATGCTGCAATTGTTCCCGGGCTTTTTATCAATGATTGCGATTTACTTTATTTTGAAATCCGTGAACTTAACGAACAGCCATATCGGAATGATTCTGGTATATTCAGGCGGTTCGGCTCTGGGGTATCTGGTGGCGAAGGGCTTTTTCGACACGATTCCCGCGTCTCTGCGCGAGGCTGCCTATATTGAGGGCGCTTCCGAGGCGAGAACTTTCCTTACGATTGTCCTTCCGTTGTCAAAACCGATTATCGTTTATACGGTCATCAACTCGTTTTTGATGCCATGGACAGACTTCGTATTTGCGAAAATCATTTTAAACTCCGGTATTTCCACGGACTGGACAGTGGCAATCGGACTTTATAACATGCTGAACCGAACCCTGATTCCGACCTACTTCTCAAGATTCTGCGCAAGCGGTGTTCTGGTTGGTATTCCAATCGGTATTCTGTTTGTCATCATGCAGAAGTTCTATGTTGAGGGTATCACGGGTGGCTCTGTGAAGGGCTGATAAAATTTTTTGATGATGGAGGAAAATATGGATAAATTTGTATTAAATCTTATCCACAGACCGGAGATGGTTCCCGAATATGCGGAAAAAGTGACCGGTCATGGTAAGACGGAGGATATTGGAAGAAAGGCACTTTTGACAGAGTCTTTAGACATCTTTAAGACACAGCAGGAGGCGGCACATAAAAACGGTTTAAAGACGACGATTCAGATGACCTATGCCAGCCTGTTTAACGACGAGGCGGTTTCCCTCGCAAAAGAGCATCATGAAAAATACGGGGATGAAATCGCGTTATCCCTGCTGGGGCTTCCGTGCAAGGAGTTCCGTGAAAAATATAAAACCAAGGATTTCTGTATCTGGATGTTCTCCATGGAAGACAAAAAAGAAATTGTCAACGATGTATTTGAGAAGTTCCATGAGAGATTCGGTTTTTATCCGGAGTCCACAGGTTCCTACTATATGGATGCGGAACTGACCAATTATATCAAAGAAAAATATCCGATGGTAAAATGCGCGGTTGCAACCTGCTGGGAGGAAGGGCCAAAGGCTTACCATACCTGCAACAACTCCTGGTACACGCTGTTTGACGGCGGCCCGTGGGCTCCCTGGATTCCGTCCAAGCAGAACACACACGCACCGGCGGCGAATGAGGCGGAGGACAGCGGAATTGTTGCAATCCCCCATCTGTCCCGCGATTTGATTGCCTGCTATGACGGAAACGGCTCTAACTTCGGAACCCACCCGCAGAACGTGCTGCGCGGTATGATTTATGATTCCAAGACCTGGGAGTACCCGTACCTCTACAACTTAATCGACCAGTACCGTGACCTTGAAAAGTACAACAACGGCTACGCTTACAACATGATGTTTGTCGGACCTGGCTGGATGAACAAGATGGGACGCTGGGAAGCTCCCTACGAGCTGCTCTTAAAATCCTACGAGGACGGCTGCGCTTATTACGGCAAACTGAAAAAAGAGGGTAAGCTTACGGATATGACGATGTCCGAGTTCGCGGATTACTACCGCAGCAAGAAGCACTACACCGAGCCGGAATGCGCGCTGTGGAGAGATATTTTATACGGCTCCGAAAAGCAGGTGTTCTGGTACTGCGATCCGTATATGAGAGTCTGCGTGAACATGGACCAGGGCGGCGCGATTGTGGATTTACGTCCCTACGCGGCAAAATTAAAATGGGAGGTCGGCATCGGAACAAAGCATGTCCAGGATGCTTCCTATCCGTTCCTGATTCAGGAAAAGTACCGCGCCGGATATTTTACGCACTATGCGGGTGAGGGTACCGTGCGCAGCGCGAAAGTATGCTACAACGGCGAGGAGGTCGATTTGTGCTTATGCCGCACCAAGGCTCATTTCTCCGAGGAAAAGGATGAAAACGGCACAGTGACCGCGAGAGTCTTGACGCTTGATCCTGTGGATATTGAATTTGAGGGATTGACGGTAAAGCTTCAGACGAAGGAATATTTTGAAGAAGGAACCGGAAAAATCCGGATTCAGCGGGAAATTTTAGAGATGAGCGACCCGACAGCCAAAGTGGAAATCAACGAGTATATGGTAGCCTGCTACGGTACGACCGAATATCCGGAGGATATGACCAGCATTACCCTGACCTGTGCGAAGGGAGATACCAGAGAAACCATTGATTACGAATACAAATGCCGTGAGGCTTCCCTCGCCGACGCGGAGGAAGTAAGCGCGGTGATTCCGCCGATCGAGACAAAGGTATCTATGACTGCGGAGAACGCGGAGGGCTATATCCGCGAGGGATACGCATTCTCTCCGATGTTCACATTAGGCTACAAAAAGACAATGGCTGATAAGGAGGTATTTTCAACATGGCTCAATCTGGAAAAGGCAAATTAAATTACAGATGCCCGTCCTGTTTTATGAGAGACTTGGACATTGATATGTTTTACGATAAGGACAAGAAGGAGTATTATTGTCTGCGCTGCCAGTACACGGGAACCGAGGAGGACGTATTGGAAAAAAATGAGATGATTCGTTTTCGTTACCGTGCGATGATGAAGCGCTTTGATAAGTTTGACTTCGATTAAGGAGTAAAGCATGGGGAAAAAGAAGAAGGATACCATCGAGCTTCGGTTTTATGAAGTGCCGCAAAATGAATATGTGCTTGCCCTGCTGGGGGAGGACTGGATTCGTGATTATGGCCACGATGAGGTAAATCTTCATTTTCATAATCTGATGGAAATCGGCTTCTGCCGCAATGGTACGGGGGAATTGATTCTCAATGAGAAAAGATACCCCTACCAGCCGGCGATGGTAAGCGTGATACCATACAATTATCCCCATTTGACAATTAGCAGCGCGGGCGATGGGCCCTCATTCTGGGAATACATTTTTTTTGATCCCGTGCAGATTATCGCGGAGATGTATCCCGCAAACCTGCTTTATCAGAGAGAGGTCCTGGAAAAAATCAACCGGGCGGCGGTGTTGATCCATGAGTGGGAGAACCGGAATTTAGCTCTTTTGATTAAAATGATAATGGAAGAGATGCGCGGCAGGCGTCCGCACTATAACGATTGTGTCAGGGGGATGGTAGTTACCCTGATGGCGGAGCTTTTACGCCTTGCTGAGAGCCGTCTGGGGGATGCCGCGGCAAAAGCCGAGGAGCACAAGGGAACCGGCGTGTTTCAGATTGCCCCGGCGATTGAATATGTACGGTTGGAATATACACATCTGATTAAGGTAGAGGAGCTTGCGAAAACCTGCCATATGAGTGAAACGCATTTCCGCAGAGTATTTGAGGCGTGCATGAACATGTCTCCGGTGGATTATATCAATTTTGTCAGAATTCAGAAATCCTGTGACCTGATGAAAAAATCCAATGATTCCATGGATATGATTGCACAGAAGGTAGGTTTTTCCACGACCTCCACCTTCAACCGGAATTTCAAAAAATTTTTGAATACCTCGCCATATCAGTGGAAAATCAATCCGGAGAATTATGAGAGAAAGCTGCTTGATTATAATATTTCGGCGAGAAAGGGCTGGTGAGGGCCCCGGCAGCGGGCTTTGTCTTGTTCCCTGAGAATGGATAAAAATGCGTGTTTTGTGCGGGAAAACAATCACAAAATGCGCATTTTTTCGCTATAATAAATTTTGTCAAAAAAACGCGAAATGGAGATTAATATGGGAAAATTTATAAAAGGAATGGATTTGTCCACAATGCTCGAGCTGGAGCGGTGCGGGGCAACCTATTATGACGGCGGCAGGGAAGCCGGCATTTTGGATATTATGAAAAGCTATGACGTGGATACCATCCGTATCCGTGTCTGGAACGATCCGTGGTCCGAAACCGGCGAATCCTACGGTGCCGGAGAAAATGACGTAAAAACTTCTCTTGAGATTGGAAAACGGGTGACGGCCGCGGGCTTCGGCGTGCTGCTGAATCTGCACTACAGCGATTTCTGGGCGGACCCGGGCAAACAGTTTAAGCCGAAGGCGTGGGCGTCCTACGGCATGGAGGAGCTGGAGCGGGCGGTATATGAGTTTACGCTTGATACCATGCGCACCTTTCTGGAAAACGGCGTAAATCTTACCATGGTGCAGGTCGGAAATGAGCTTTCCAACGGGCTGCTCTGGCCGGAGGGAAAGGTGCCGAATTACGAGAATATCGCACGGCTTGTAAACGCCGGAATCCGCGCGGTACGCAAGGCGGATGAGGAACGGCTTTCGGGCGTCATCAGGGGCGTTGCCCCGCAGATGGCAGGGCTTGATAAGATTCCGGTTATGATCCATCTGGATAACGGCGGAAATAACGCGCTTTACCGCGAGTGGTTTGACCATTTTACAAAGCTGGGCGATGATTTTGAAATCATCGGATTATCGTACTACCCGTTCTGGCACGGCACGCTTCAGATGTTAAATGACAACATGAATGATATTGCGAAACGCTACGGCAAAGATTTGATTGTGGCGGAGGTTTCCATGGGCTATACGATGGAGGACTATCAGGCTTATGAAAAGCTTTCCGACAGTGAGCGCAAGGGCTATGCGACAAAGCCGTCCCTGGTGGAAAAAATCGAGTATCCGATGACGGTGCAGGGACAGTGCGATTTCATGGAGGATTTCTTAAACCGCATCAGCCATATCGAGGGCGGGAAAGGAAAGGGCTTTTTCTACTGGGAGCCGGCGTGGATTCCGGTTGCGGGCTCCGGCTGGGCGACACCCGCTTCCTTAAAGTACATCCAGGATCCGGGCCCCTGCGGCAACGAATGGGCGAACCAGGCGCTGTTTGATTATCAGGGGAACGCGCTGCCCGCGCTTGCGCTGATTCGTGATTTTAAGGCAGAGGACTAAAGAAAATGCGCACCGGCACGAAGAACGCGGTGCGCATTTTTTATGTAATAATGTTGCAGAATTTCAGAACTTTGTTGCAGTTTGGCAGCGGGTCATTGCAAAGAAAAATGCAGATGCTTATAATAAAATCAACAGGAAAAAACGGGCCTGGCGAAGCTGTCTGGCGCGGGCGGGCGAAAGCGGCGCCCCGGGCGGCACAAAACAAGAAAAAATGATGTATGGATGAAAAGTAAGGAGGGTTTCAAATGGTTTGGGAGAGCGTACTTGAGAAGTTCAAAGAATTATTCGGAAGCGAAGGGGAAATCGGAGTTTATTTTGCGCCGGGGCGCGTCAATATGATTGGCGAGCACACGGATTATAACGGCGGCCATGTATTTCCGTGCGCGCTGACCATCGGCACCTACGGAGTCGCAAGGAAAAGAGACGACAAAAAGCTGCGCTTTTACTCCATGAATTTCGAACAGCTTGGCGTTTTAGAGTCCTCGGTGGAGGATTTAAAGCCGGAAAAAGAGGCGGACTGGACGAATTACCCGAAGGGCGTGATGTGGGCGTTCGGAGAAAAGGGGATGAAGGTGGAGCAGGGCATGGACTTGGTGCTGTTCGGAAATATCCCGAACGGCTCGGGGCTTTCCTCCTCGGCGTCCGTGGAAGTTTTGACAGGCTTTATTTTAAGGGATATGTTCGGCTTTGACGTGACCAATCAGGATTTGGCGTTGATCGGCCAGTATTCCGAGAATAAGTTCAACGGTGTCAACTGCGGCATTATGGATCAGTTCGCTATTGCGATGGGAAAGGCCGGACACGCGATTTTCTTAGATACTGCGACTTTGCAGTATGAGTATGCGCCGATTAAGCTGGAGAATGCCAAAATCGTCATTTCCTGCAGCAATAAAAAGCGCGGGCTCGGTGATTCGAAATATAACGAGAGGCGCAGCGAGTGCGAGCGCGCGCTGGCGCAGATGAAAGAGGTAATCGACATAGCTTCCCTCGGTGATTTGACGGAGGAGCAGTTCGAGCAGCATAAGGATGCCATCAAAGACGAGGTTTGCCGGAAGCGCGCGAAGCATGCGGTTTACGAGAACCAGAGAACCATTAAGGCTGTGGAGGCGCTCAAAAATAATGATGTGGAGCTTTTCGGAAAGCTTATGAACGAATCACATGTTTCTTTGCGTGACGATTATGAGGTGACCGGAATCGAGCTTGACACGCTGGTAGAGGAAGCGTGGAAGATTGACGGCGTTATCGGCTCGCGTATGACGGGAGCGGGCTTTGGCGGCTGCACGGTCAGCATTGTAAAAGACGCTTCGGTGGATACGTTTATCAAAGAGGTCGGCGCTGCCTATGAGAAAAAAATAGGTTATGCGGCAGATTTCTATGTGGTGGAAATCGGGGACGGCCCGGTGAAATTGGCATAGGGAGGAAAAATATGATTCAGGAAAGAATATTGGAACTGACGGAATATGGGCTTGCAACAGGGCTTATCGAGGCGGAGGATAAGCGCTACACGATCAACCGCCTGTTAGAGCTGTTCGGGTTGGATGAAATTGATGACGATACGGTTGCCGCTTACGAAAAAAGGGAGCCGATGACACAGGAGACGGCGGAGGCCGCGCTCGAGGGCATTCTTGCCGAAATGCTTGACTACGCCGCAGAGCAGGGACTGATGCCGGAGAATACGATTACATACCGTGATTTGTTCGATACGAAGATTATGGGGCTGTTGGTTCCAAGGCCGAGCGAGGTTGTTGCGAAGTTTCGCGGGCTTTATGAAAAAGAATCCCCGCGGGCGGCGACCGATTATTTTTATAAATTAAGCCGCGATACCGATTATATCCGCAGATACCGTATTAAAAAGGATTTGAAATGGACGGCGGACACGGAATTCGGGACGCTTGACATTACGATTAATTTATCCAAGCCGGAAAAAGACCCCAAGGCAATTGCGGCCGCGAAGCTTGCAAAGCAAAGCGGTTATCCGAAATGCCTGCTCTGCAAGGAGAATGAGGGGTATGCGGGGCGCATCAATCACCCGGCAAGGCAGAATCACAGGATTGTCCCGGTTACGATTAACGGCAGCGACTGGTTCTTCCAGTATTCGCCCTACGTATATTATAACGAGCACTGCATTATTTTTAATGCCGAGCATACGCCGATGAAGATTGAGCGCGCGACCTTCGGGAAGCTCCTTGATTTTGTGGAGCAGTTTCCGCATTATTTTGTCGGCTCGAATGCGGACCTTCCGATTGTCGGCGGCTCTATCTTAAGCCATGACCATTTCCAGGGCGGTCATTATGAGTTTGCCATGGCAAAGGCTCCGGTGGAAAAAGAGATTTCCTTTGCGGGCTTTGAGGACGTAAAGGCCGGAATTGTGAAATGGCCGATGTCCGTCATCCGTATCAGCGCTGCGGACAAGGAGAGGCTGATTGCGCTTGCGGATAAGATTCTGCTGGCATGGAGGGGCTATACCGACGAGGAGGCGTTTGTGTTCGCGGAGACGGACGGGGAGCCGCACAACACGATTACACCGATTGCGAGAATGCGGGACGGCGTCTTTGAGCTGGATTTGGTGCTGCGCAATAACATCACGACGGAGGAGCATCCGCTTGGTGTTTACCATCCGCATGCGAAGCTTCATCATATCAAAAAAGAGAACATCGGCCTGATCGAGGTCATGGGCCTTGCGGTGCTTCCCGCGCGGCTGAAAACCGAGATGGCCGCGCTCGAGCAGGCGCTGTTGGACGGGGCCTTGCTTCGGGAGGACGAGGTGCTTGAAAAACATGCGGACTGGGTAGATGAATTTCTGCCGAAATACGGCTTTACACCGGGAGCCGGCCTGGAGGGCGAGCTTTCCCCGGAAAAGCTGCATGAAATCATCCAGACGGAAATCGGTCTGGTCTTTCTGGAGGTATTAAAGGACGCGGGCGTATACAAATGCACCGACGAGGGAAGGGCAGCATTTTTAAGATTTGTGGATGCCGTAAACCAATAAGAATATAACCGGATATAAAAAGAGTGCTTTTAGGGCACTCTTTTTTTATATGCTTGACGAATAATATTATATAATATATAGTATTGATAAAGAAATAATATTAAATTTGAAATGATATTATAAAAGAAAAGGGGTTGAGAATATGGTGTTTAACACAGGCGCCGCACTGCTGGATGCGATTGTACTTGCCGTCGTGTCAAAGGAGGAAGAAGGTACCTATGGTTACAAAATTACCCAGGACGTAAGAAAAGCCATAGATGTATCGGAGTCAACGCTCTACCCGGTGTTAAGGAGGCTGCAAAAGGACGGCTGCCTTATCGTGTATGACAGAGAATGCGGCGGGAGAAACCGGCGTTATTACAAAATCACGCGGCCGGGACTGGAAAAGCTCGAGGATTACCGGAATGAGTGGGAGGACTATTCCTCCAAAATATCAGCGCTGTTTTCAGGGAAGGAGTTTGGAGTATGAACAGAGAAGAATTTTTAAGACAATTAGAACAGCTTCTTACCGGCATTTCGGAGGAAGAAAAGGCGGACGCACTGGCATTTTACCGGAGCTATTTTGAGGATGCCGGAGAGGAGAATGAAGCATCCGTGATTGCGGAGCTGGAATCGCCCCAGAAGGTAGCCGAGAGCATCCGTAAAAATCTGGGGCTGGATAAAAACGGCGGCTATTATAACACCTATGCCAACCGGGACGCAGAATATTATAAGAATGTAAACCGTACCATCCAGAATCTTTCAGGACAGAACAAAGAGCCGAAAAACAACTGGAGCGCACTTACCATCACGGTTCTGGTACTGACTTCACCGGTGTGGCTGACGCTGCTTTTGCTGCTGCTGTCTGCATTGCTTGCGGTAGCTGCCGTATTATTTGGGGTTGCTATTGCCGCGCTTGCAGTGATGGCGGCTCTGGTAGTGACGGGGTTTGTGCTGATTGGCTGCGGTTTTGCGAGCATTCCCTCAGGCGGCGCCGCAATCGGGATCGGTCTGATCGGCTCCGGGCTTTTGGTACTGGCGCTCGGTATTTTGGCGGTGCTGTTGGTGGTGTGGGTTTTCGGCGCATTTTTGCCGTGGGCGTTCCAGGGTATCGCTAAATTGTGCAGAAGGCTTGTAAGGAGAGGAAAGGAGAGTGCGGCGGCATGAAAAAATTTACGAAAATTATGTTGATAGTGGTGGCCGTTATGGCGGGCGTGGGTATTTTGCTCTGCGGCATTGCGTCCATGATGGGAGCGGGTTCCGTGGTTTCCATCGCGCGCAGCGGAGGGCTTGATTTCGGAAACTGGCATATCGGCCCGACAGGCATTTATTATCATTCGGGCGATGATTACGGGTCTGATGTTGGAGATATAGGAGATATAGACGGTGAAGCTGCGGACGGCGTAAAGCTGTCGGATAAAGAGCTGCCCGAAGACTGGGCGGATAATCTGGGAACGGAGGAATATGCGGTTTCCTCCTTCCAAAATATCAAATTTGAAATTGACGCCGCGGAGGTTTTGGTCGAGGCGTCGGAAGATGCGGAAACGCTTGGCGTCCGTTTGCTTCGGGGGCAGGAAAAATACTATGACTGTTCGCTTGAGGGCGATACGCTCACCATCAGCTATCTGTCGAAAGGACATTATTTCCGAAAGGCCCCGGAGATTCTTGTGACGCTTCCCGAGGAGGCGGTATTTGACAGCCTGACTGTCGAGATGGGCGCGTCGGCGTTGGAGTTTCAGGTGCCGAAGCTGACCGTAAGAGAGCTTTCGGTCGATGCCGGAGTAGGAACGCTTGAGGCGGAACGGTTTGACGTGAGTGAGCGCATGGAAATTAATGTGGGGCTCGGCTCGGTGGAAATCGCCGACGGCACATACGGTGAAATTAATCTCGACTGCGGCATGGGAAACATTGCCATCGGGGGAAAGGCCCTGGGGGATGTGACAGGCTCGTGCAGTATGGGAAATCTGGAACTGGATTTTCAGGGAAAAGAAATGGATTACAATTATGACCTCTCGTGCAGTATGGGGAATCTCGAAATCAACGGAAGGAGCTACTCCAGCATCAACAGCACGAGAGAGGTGCGCAATGAGGGCGCCGTGGGGACGATTACCCTCGATTGCGGTATGGGAAATGTTGAACTCAATATCGAGTAGCCGCCACCCACTCGCGGATGTCCGGAATTTTTTTGAGAATCGGAAGCAAAAGAAGTCCGATTACGATGCCGACAACTCCCTGCACCGCGTTAAACGGAATGCCGGCGGCGGAGGAAACAATCCCCGCGGCAAGCGCCGCGCCGGTGAAGGAGCCGCTGCCGAACGCGGCGAGCGCCGCCTCATAAATAAAGTAGCCGAGAATCATAAGGATTTCTCCGGCAATGCCGCTTAACAGGAAACACAGGGAGCTGCTTTTTTCCGTCCGAAGGCGTTTCATATGGTGGAATAAAAAGCCTGCGGCGCCCGCGGTCAACGCTTTGATGATCAGTGTGGCGGGGGCGAAGGAAGCGTACCCGGAAAAGATGTCGGAAAACATAGAGCCGATACCTGCGGCCAGTCCTCCCGTTAAGGGACCGAGCACTGCGCCGCAAAGCAGCACAAAGCCGTCTCCGAGATGGATATATCCGAAGGTCGGGGTCGGAAATTTAATCACCATTGTAGCAATGCAGGTCATTGCCGCCATCAGCGCGGCAATGACCGTTTTTTTCGGATTTGAGCTTTTCATGGAAAATCCTCCCTCTTAGAGTAGTCGCAGGTGAAATTCTGCGCGTTTCCAGTATCATAACATAAAATGGTCTGATATAAATATCCAGTTATAAGATAATAAACCATACCAGTTTAGGGATTTTTGTTTCGATTGACATTTTACGCCGGAATTATTACTATTAGTGTATTATCAGTTAAAAACTGCTGCGGGAGTACAGTTGCAGCAGACCGGGAAAGGAAAAGCATGAGTAAGACAGTCAGAATCGTATTATATATCCTGTCTCTTCTTACGGTTGCCGGCGTACTCGCCGCGCTTCTTTGGAAGGGAGCAGCCGCGCCGTCGAAAGGAACGGAGGCGGAGGTCATGGCCAATGCGGATACGGAGCGGCAGGCCGCGGTGGAAGCCCCGGTGGGGGAGGAAGCGTCAGGGACAGTGGAAACTCCGGCGTGGGAGGAAGAGGCAAAGCGGCAGGATGAGGCGGCCGAAATCCCGCAGACGGAAGTACCGGCGCGGGGGGAAGCGCCAGAGACAGAGAATACAGAAGACACTACGTTGATTTTTACGGGTGACGTGTTGTTTGCCAACGCATTTCTGGCGGCGTACGACGCGGGTGGCATCAGCGCCGTCGTGGCGGATGGTCTGAAAGAACAGCTTATCGAAGCGGATATATTGATGGTCAACAACGAGTTTCCTTTCAGTGATCGGGGAACGCCGATGGAGGGAAAACAATATACATTCCGGTGCAGCCCTTCCTATGTAAGCGCGCTTACGGAGCTTGGCGTGGATATCGTATCGCTTGCAAATAACCATACGCTGGATTACGGCAGGGAAGCGCTGACGGATACCTTTGCGGCGCTTGACGGCGCCGGCATTTTGTATGGAGGTGCGGGGGAGAGCGCAGAGCGCGCGGAAGAGCTTCAGATAATCGAGGTGAACGGCAAAAAATTCGGCTTTCTCGCCGTCTCCCGTGTGATACCGGATGTGAGCTGGAAGGTGGAGAACGCGGTGCCGGGAATTTTTTCGTGCTATGATGAGACAAGACTTTTGGAGCTGGTACGGGAAGCGAAGGAGCAGTGTGATTTCGTGACGGTATTTCCGCATTGGGGCACAGAGTACAGTGAGCAGCCGAATGAGGTTCAGAAGCAGATTGCGGAAAAATGCATGGAGGCCGGAGCGGATTTGATTGTCGGCAGCCATACCCACTGTTTGCAGGGCATCGAATATTTTGACGGAAAGCCGGTATTTTACAGCCTTGGGAATTTTATTTTCGGACAGAATATTGAGCGCTCGGTGGCGGTCAGGGTCACGGTGAAGCAGGACGGAAGTACGGAAATTGCATTGCTTCCCGTACATGCGGCGGGAGGACAGACCAGCGAACTTGCCGGAGAGGAGGCGGCTGCGGTTTATTCCTATATGGAATCCATCTCTGTCAACGCGGTGGTCGATGAAAACGGTGTTGTGACGGAGCGCCGGTGAGAAAGAAGGAGGAAGCTTACTTATGAAGCAGAAGGTGATGAAACTGCCCGGGGCGATAGTTGTGATAATCGGAATTTTCATTCTGGCCGGATTTCTGATTGTGATGAATCTGGTTGGGAGAGTGGCGGCGGGGGTCCCGGCGTTCTTAAGCGGATACACGCTGCAATTTATCTCGGAAGTCGGAGCAGCGGTTTATTCTCTGCTGCTGTTGGCTGTATTCGGGTATCTTAGGGTGTTAAAGGAAAAGGGAGAGGGCTTTGTAAAGGGCTTTTATTCCGCAGGCTTTATGACGGGCTATTGTGTGATCATGGTGATTGCTCAGTTGATCGTGCAGCAGACCGTGCCGGATAATACGCTTGTTTCCCCGGGACAGATTGTCATTTTTACGCTGACGGTCTTTCTTGTGGGCTTTAATGAGGAAATCCTCGTGCGCGGCATCATATTAAATCTGCTTCTGGATCGCTTTACCAACAGCCGCAGGGGCGTGCTGTCCGCCATCGTGCTATCCAGCCTTATTTTTGGCTGTGCGCATCTGCCGAATGTCCTTTCCGGTGTTCCGCTTGGCAGCGCGCTTATCCAGTCCGTGCAGGCAACGCTGCTCGGTGTTATTTTCGCGGCGGCCTATCTGCGCAGCGGTAATCTCTGGATAACGATTATCCTTCATGCCGTAACGGATTTTGCGGGACTGATGGCGAGCGGGCTGTTTGGAAACGGAACCATGGTGGACGGGATCGGCAGCCTGTCCGTCATCAACCTGGTAGTTACAGTGCCGTTGTTTTTGATTCCCTGTATCGTGCTGCTGCGGCCGGGAAAGCTGGACGGCATCATCGCCGCGAGGGGCGGCTATCCTCTCCCGCCGACGGTGGAGGACGCGGAGTCCATGGCGGTCACCTCCCTGATTCTCGGAATCTTCGGCATTTTCATGGGCTTTGCCGGATATGGCGCAGGCTTTGCCGTCGTTGGGCTGCTCGGAGCAGTTTCATCGAAAAAAATCAAACCGTATCAGAACGGAATCGCAACGGCGGGGCTTGTGACCTCCATTGTCGGGCTTGTTATCGCGTTGGCGGTGGTGGCTCTGATGCTGCTGGTTCTCCCGCTGCTGGGAACGGGAATGGACGAGCTGATGTCGATATATGGGCTGTAAGGGGGAGGTATTTGATTTTCATGCAAACTGAATATGAAAAAGGAGTTATTTTCTATGCTTCAGATTAAGCAGATTTGTAAACAGTATAAGACAGAGAGTCTGGTGCAGAAAGCTCTGGACAATGTCAGTCTGAACCTCCGGGATAACGAGTTTGTGGCAATTCTTGGTCCAAGTGGCTCCGGCAAGACTACCTTGCTCAATATCATCGGAGGGCTTGACCGCTATGACAGTGGAGATCTCATTATTAATGGAATATCCACAAGAAAATATAAAGACAAGGATTGGGACTCTTACCGAAATCATACCATCGGTTTTGTTTTTCAAAGTTATAATTTGATTCCTCATCAGACGGTGCTGGCTAATGTGGAGTTGGCTCTGACTATCTCCGGTGTCTCTAAGACGGAGCGGAAAAAACGAGCCATGCTGGCTCTGGAGCAAGTTGGTCTGGGTGAACAGATGCACAAAAGACCCAACCAGATGTCCGGTGGCCAGATGCAGCGTGTTGCCATAGCGCGGGCGTTGGTAAATGACCCGGATATTTTGCTGGCTGATGAGCCAACAGGAGCCTTGGACAGCGAAACCAGCGTCCAGGTGATGGAACTCTTGAAAGAGGTAGCAAAAGACCGATTGGTTGTTATGGTGACTCACAATCCTGAACTGGCCGAGCAATATGCTACCAGAATTGTAAATCTGAAAGACGGAACAATCCGCTCCGATTCAGATCCCTGCGAGATTAATGAGGCTGCTGAAAATGAGCCGGTTCATAAGAATATGGGGAAAGCGTCCATGTCGTTTCTGACAGCGCTTTTTTTGAGCTTTAATAATTTGAGGACGAAAAAAGCCAGGACAATTTTAACTTCCTTTGCCGGTTCTATCGGCATCATTGGAATTGCCTTGATTTTGTCAATTTCTAATGGTGTAAACGGTTATATTAAAAGGCTGGAAGAAGATACGCTCTCGGAATACCCGCTTCAAATTCAGAACGCAACTATGGATATTGCTTCCATGATGGCCGGTTTTTCCGGAAGTCAATCCGGAGATGACTCAGGAGAAGTCACGGTTTCCCAAACATTGAGCAACATGTTTTCAAGGGTGGAGCCCAACGATTTGGAGTCTCTCAAACAGTATTTTGACAGCGGCGACAGCGGAATCGAAGCATACGCTAAGGCGATTGAGTATTCCTATAACGCGGCGCCTCAGATTTTCAGGTTAGATGGCGACAATATCCGGCAGGTAAATCCCGATCGGTCATTTTCCGCATTGGGTATTGGTACGGATTCTAACAGCTTTATGTCTTCCTTGATGAATACGGATGTCTTTTATCAAATGCCGGAAAATACGGAACTGTTTCAGGAGCAGTATGACGTAAAGGCCGGGCGCTGGCCGCAGCAGTATAATGAGTGCGTGGTCGTTCTTTCTGCAAACGGCAGTGTCAGTGATTTTATGTTGTATACACTGGGATTAAGAGATGCTCTCGAATTGGATGAAATGATTCAGCAATTTCTTGCGGATGAACAGGTAAGTGCG
>CALWBG010000006.1 GCA_944375975.1 uncultured Roseburia sp. | reverse complement strand
GAAGCACTTGCACAGGCATTCTCCTTTCCTACATATTTTTCTAAATTGATTACCAAGTAATCAAAGGTAATCATATGAAAATCTTCCAAAAGCTTATTTTCACTGCATTCATGCCTTATTAGAGGCGGGTTCGATTCCCGTTGTCCGCTCTGAAAAGTACCGAAATCATTCCTCCTAAAAGCAGGTGATTCCGGTACTTTTTCGTATTCCTTCTTTTTTATGTCACGGCGCTCCGGTGCTTTCCGCTATTCGAAATATCTCTTTTTCACAACTCCCCGTTTTTTACATACGATATAACGTACCAAAAAAGTAAGGAGTCAATACCATGAGTATGCCAAAAATCGAGTGCGCCAACATTGACAAATGCTGCGCCGCCGCCTCCCTTGTGCAGTCCATCGCACTGGAGGAAACCGCGATTTCCCACATTTTAAACGCTGAAGGCGAGAAAATCCAAAAGGTTCTCTCCCTCCATGACTGCGAGGCAAAGGATCTGTTGGAAGTCAACAAATCCGTAGAGAGCATGGTAGATAAAATCACCACCCTCGAAGTAGTCTTAAAATCCAAGCTCGACCTGATCAAACCGATTTTGGACGACTGCGGCAAAAAACCGCCGAAATCCGAATGCTGACCGCGTAGGGCGTTTTGCCCTACCCTACATATCAGACTACACCTGATTTCCGACAATTTTATAGTAGCTTCTTGAAGTCAGCACAAACACGATAAGATAAATGAGGCCGAATACAAGCACTGTGCCCGCCATACACCACAAGAACAGCGTTCCGTTCGTCAACGCCAAAAGAGCAAGGAGGTTCTTTAACATCGGATATGCCGCGGCCAGATGTATCACCGCCGTTACAAGCGGCAGGAAAAAGACCGTGCATACCTGGGAACGGATGGCTGTCTTCACCTCCGCGTTACTCATTCCCACCTTTTCCATGATGGCAAACCGCTCCTTGTCGTCATATCCTTCGGAAATCTGCTTATAGTAAATAATCAGCACCGTAATCATCAGAAACATACTGCCCAAAAACAGTCCCAGGAAAAACAAACCGCCGTTCACTGCAACAAAGTTCTGGTATCCCTCCTGCCGGGATCTTACCATAGTCTCTCCGCGCAATACTTCCGGCAGCGTACCGTCATTTTTCCAGACTTCCACGCGCTCCCGCAGTGCCTGCGCGCACGCCAGTTTCTCCTCCGCCGTTCCGTCCACATCCACATTGATTTGTGTGGTTACCTCGATTGGGAGACGCCCCTGCGCGGCAGCGGCCTCGTTTGCCGCCCCCAGAATATCGGTGAATACCGCATCATCCCGTACTACCAGAAACAGGGTATGATCCACAGTCTCGTCTTCCTCTCCATCCGGAAAGTCCAAAAGCTCCGCCACGGTATACTCCGTCTCTCCGACCCGGAGATAATCTCCTTCAAAGCCCTGATTGGAGGCAACCGCAAGCTCCTGACCGGACAGTTCCCCTGTTTCCTGACCGGTATACGCCGTATAGTCCTGCCGGGTCATCAAATACACGGCAGCCCACTCAGACGATACCTCCCCGCTCGAAAATAAAATCTGATCATCCTTCCATACTCCCGCAATGCCGGCGTAGCGCGCCGCATCCTCTCCGAGCACGACTCTTCCCGTGTCCTTTGCCGCCCCGGAAAGCCTGCTGCCGGTCTCCGTCACTTCCTCCCACGTGGGAATCGTGCCGCTGTAAAAATAAATCTCCATCTCCGCGCGGTATCTGGTCTCCAATTCATCCTCCAGGCCCACATACATACTGACCGTCGTGGAAATCATGACAAGCACCATGGTAGATAGAATACAGATATTCGCCAAACCCGCCGCATTCTGCTTCATGCGGTAAAGCATACCGGAAACCGTCGTAAAATGCCTGGTCTGGTAATAATATTTTTTATTTTTGCGCAACAGCTTTAAAAATGCGATACTTCCGGCGGTAAACAGACAGTAGGTGCCGATGATAACCAAAACGACCGCGACAAAAAACAATAGTAGCGCCTGTAGCGGATTTTCCGTCGTAATCGCGATATAATACGCCACTCCCAGGCTCAGCACACCCACCGCCGCCATCAGAACCCGTGTCTTTGGCTCCCGCTCTCCGGTATTGCTGCTGCGAAGAAGCTCAATCGGATTCGCAAGCTGTATCTGCAAAAAGTTATAAAACAAAATGCAAAGGTACAGCACCCCGAACAGCTCCGCCGTCCCAAGGCAGTTCTCCCAGGAAATATAAAACCGGATGCTAGTGGTCAGTCCTGTGAGCCGATACAAAAACATCATTAAAAGCTTATTGAAAATAATGCCTGCCAGCAATCCTCCCGCCACCGTCACAAACCAGGAAAACAGCGTTTCCCAGAACATGATTTTTGTGATATGACGTTTTTCCATGCCCAGGATATTGTAAATCCCAAGCTCTTTCCTGCGACGCTTCATAAGAAAGCTGTTCGTGTAAAACAAAAAGATACACACGAAGATTGCAATTACCCAGGTTCCGAATTTGAGAATTTCCTCAAGGATGCTTCCTCCCCGCATTTCATGCAGCCCTTCGTTTCCCTGCATGGTCCGTATGCTGTAATACATCATCGCCGAAATCATGCCCGCAAGTAGATAGGGAAGATAGAAATGCTTCCCGTTTTTGATATTATTCCACGCCAGCCTGCGATAAAGATTATTCATGTCCCTCACCACCCGTCGTCAATACCGTCAAGGTATCGGATATTTTTGCGTAAAGCTCTTCCTGGCTCATATTCCCGCGATAAAGCTGATGGAACACCTCGCCGTCCTTGATAAAAAGCACACGCTTTGCATGGCTTGCCGCCTTGATGCTGTGCGTCACCATAAGAATCGTCTGACCGTCGCGGTTAATTTCATTGAACAAATCCAGCAGACCGTCCGTCGCTTTGGAATCAAGCGCCCCCGTCGGCTCGTCGGCAAGAATGAGCTGCGGATTGGTAATAAGCGCCCGCGCCACCGCCGCGCGCTGCTTTTGTCCCCCGGACACCTCATAAGGATACTTGGCAAGCAAATCCGCTATTCCGAGCTTTTTCGCAATCGGCATAAGCCTCGGCTCCATGTCCTCCGGCTTTACCGCCTCCAGCACCAGCGGAAGCAATATATTGTCCTTCAGTGAAAAATTGTCCAGAAGATTAAAATCCTGAAATACAAAGCCCAGATGATCCCGCCGGAACGCGGAAATTTCTTTTTCCCGGATTGCTACGATATTCTTTCCGTTCAAAAGCACCTCGCCGGCTGTTGGCTTATCCAGCGCGGCCAGAATATTTAAGAGCGTGGTTTTCCCGGAACCGGATTCACCCATGATTGCCACGTACTCTCCGTCCTCAACGGAAAAGTTTAGATTCTTAAGCGCCTCCACCTGATTTCCGCCAAATCTTGTCGTATATATTTTCTTTAAATTATTTACCTCTAAGATAGCCATACTACATTTCCTTTCCGCGATGTCTCAGTTTCGCTCCGTAATACATCAAAAAACTGATGATAAAAAGCCCTGCCAAAAGCAATCGCTTTCCAAACTTCCGATTTTTTCTTTTCTTTTCCATATTCGCCTCTCATCCTCCTGATAATCATCTATCAAAGCTTTGACTCACTCCAGGCTGTAAGTAGTATAACAAAAGAGGGAAATGCCAGCCATTGATTTGCGTGACATTTCCCCTTTATTTCTTACATTTTTGTAAGACATCATTCTTTAATTTTATGACTGTTCATTTACCGCGAAACCCGATCTCCACCCTGGTGCCGTGTCCCTCCTGCGATGTAAACGCAAGCGTGTGCCCCAGCTTCTTTAAAATCCTGCTGCACAGATACAGCCCGATACCTGTGGAACGTTTATCCGAATGGCCGTTATAGCCCGTATACCCCTTCTCGCAGATACGCGGCAAATCCTCGGCACGGATGCCGATTCCGGTATCTTCGATAACCAAAGAAAATTCCTCCCCGGGTACTTTTTCTTCGACAAAAATGCGGATACTGCCCTTCGGGGTATATTTAATCGCGTTTGACAAAATCTGCTCTATCACAAACCGCAGCCATTTTCCGTCCGTGACAGCCACAGCCGTCTCCGTCTCGTATGAAAGACTGATTTTTTTATGGATAAACTGTCTTGCATACTTGCGGACAGCCTCGCGGATTATGCCGTCCAGCGCCACCCGCTCAAAGACAAAATCCGTCGTCTCGGAATCCAGACGCTGATACTGGAGAGCCATTTCCACATACTGTTCGATGTCAAACAGCTCCGCAAGCTCTTCGTCCATCTCCCCCTGCCCGTTTTTTTCCTGCAACAGGAGGCGCAGCGCTGCAATCGGTGTTTTTATCTGATGTACCCACATCGCATAATATTCCTGCATATCCTTCCGACGGCCGCGCGCCCTGCTCTGCTCCGCCGCATATTCCGTAGCGAGAATCCGAATCAGCTCCTGATATTCCTGCTCCACAAAATCGTCCGTCTCAGAAAGGCCGTCTAAGGATACCGTCACCGTGCGCTCCATCTGCTTTAATTCGCTATATCTGCGCTTCCAGTGCCAGCCGTCCGCCGCAAGAAGCACCGCCAGAAGCAGCAGTACAATCAGGACGCCGTAGAAAATCTCATTCCAGGGAACCCGGTTCAATGCCATGGTAAACGCCATCATAAACGCCAGACCCAGCACAGCCGCAATCCACTTAAAATGGCTTTTAAAATAAGAAACAACACATCTCATCCAATATAATAACCCAGCCCTTTTCTGGTAAGTATAAAATCCGTAAGTCCCACGGTTTCAAGCTTTTTACGCAGGCGGTTTACATTGACCGACAGCGTATTTTCATCCACATAGCTGTCGTTTTCCCAGAGCTTCATCATCAGTGTGTCCCTCGTGACCACCTTTTCCTTATTCTCCATCAGAACCTGTAAAATCCTCAGCTCGTTTTTGGTCAGCTCCATGCGCTTTCCCTGATAGGTAAGCACCGCCTCCGCCGGATTCAGCACCGCTCCACGGTGCGCAAGAAGATTTCCCTGCCCCGTAAAATCATAGCTTCTGCGTAAAAGCGCCTGAATCTTTACCGTAAGGACATCCAGGTCAAACGGCTTTGCGATAAAGTCATCCCCACCCATATTGACCGCCATCACAATATTCATATTGTCGGCGGCTGAGGAAATAAACATGACCGGCACCTTTGACACCCGGCGGATCTCACTGCACCAATGATAGCCGTTGTAGAACGGAAGCTTAATATCCAGCAGGATAAGCTGCGGTGCGAACGCCAGAAATTCCGCCATCACATTGGAAAAATCTTTGGCGCACGCCACCTCATAATCCCAGCTCTCCAGATGCCGCTTTACGGTCCTTGCTATAATCTCATCATCCTCCACGATAAAAATGCGGTACATGTCTCCTCCCCGGCACCGATGTCAGTCTACGGCGGCTGCATTTTTTGCCTCCAATACGGTTTTCATGTATTTTACCACAATTCCGCCAATTCATAAATGAGTTTTTCTGTCTTTTCCCAGCCGAGACAGGGGTCTGTGATCGATTTTCCGTAGCAATGTTCCCCGACCTTCTGACTGCCGTCCTCAAGATAGCTCTCAATCATCAGTCCCTTGACCAGTCTGCGGATATCCGGCGACACCTTGCAGCTATGCAGAACGTCTTTGCTAATCCGGATCTGCTCCTCAAACCGTTTCCCGGAATTGGAATGGTTCGTATCCACAATGACCGCAGGGTTGGCAAGCGGTGTGTCTCCCGAAGCGTTCGCATCCTCGTAATGCTCGAGCAGATTCTGCAAATCCTCGTAGTGGTAATTGGGGATATTCCGTCCGAACTTGTCCACATAGCCTCTTAATATTGCGTGGGTGTAAGGATTTCCCTGCGTTTTTACCTCCCACCCGCGGTAAAGGAAGGTATGCCCGTTCTGTGCCGCTATGATGGAATTCATCATAACCGCAATATCCCCGCCCGTCGGATTTTTCATTCCCGCCGGAATCCCGATGCCGCTTGCGGTAAGCCTGTGCTGCTGATTTTCCACGGAGCGCGCCCCGACCGCCACATACGAGAGCAAATCGGAAAGATACCTGTGATTTTCCGGATAAAGCATCTCATCGGCGCAGGTAAACCCGGTTTCCTCCACCGCCCGCTTATGAAGCTGCCGGATGGCGATAATTCCCTTTAACATATCGGCCTCTTTTTCCGGGTCAGGCTGATGCAGCATACCTTTATAACCCACCCCGATGGTTCTCGGCTTATTGGTATAGATTCTCGGGATAATGAAAATCTTATCCTCGACCTTCTCCTGCACCCGGCGCAGCCTTGTGATATAATCAATGACAGCCTCCTCGTTATCCGCGGAGCAGGGGCCGATTACCAGAATCAGCTTATCCTCTTTTCCCTCAAAAATCGCGCGTATTTCATCGTCACGCTCTGCTTTCACCGCAACAATCTGCGGACTCACCGGAAACTCTTCCTTCAACTCCGAGGGAGTCGGCAGCTTCCGCAAAAATTCCATTTCCATCTCCATGCCAGTTCCTCCATATGCTTTTCGTACTGCGACGCATTGCAGTGTGAATTTGTTTATAATTCAACACTATACTGTTTTCTTTGTCACTCGTCAACTGTTTCCGCAATTTTTAACAATTTTTCTGCTCTTCCCTTTTGAGTTCTCCAAGAAAACGCAGGGTAAACGGCAGTGAGATAAAAAATGCCAGTACATCCGCCACGGTCTGGGATATTTCCACACCGGTAAGCCCCAGCACCTTAGACAGCAGCGCAATGACCGGGATAAAGCACAGTCCGCTGCGCAGCATTGCCAAAAACGTCGCTTTCCCATTTTTCCCGACACTCTGGAACAGCATATTCGAGCAAACGGTAAGCGGCTGAAAAAACAGCGCCGCAAGCTGTACGCTTAACGCAAAATTCCCGATGGTAATCACCTTCGGGTCGTTTCGGAAAAACGCGACAAAATGAGAGGAATAAATCATACCCACAACGGCAATCGTGCCTAAAAGCACCTCTGACAGCCCGAGCGTAAAGCAAAAGCCCTGACGCACCCTGCCGTACTTTTTTGCTCCGTAGTTGAAAGCGGACACCGGCTGAAAGCCCTGCCCGATTCCAAGCGCCACGGAAAAAATAAAGGAGCAGATGCGATTGACAATCGACATGGCCGCTACCGCCGCATCTCCGTAAATCGCCGCCTGTCCATTGAGAACCATCGTGGAAACACTCGTTAAGCCCTGACGCATCAGGCTCGGCAGACCGGTTTTGCAAATCATGACAACATCCCCGAGGTCCTTTGTAACCCACTTCAGCGCGAATTTACTCTCTGTCTTTCCGCTCAAAAACATAAACAGCAGAATACAAAAGCTGATAATCTGAGATACCGCCGTCGACAAACCGGCCCCCATTACGCCGAGACCAAAGCCATCCATCAGAAGCCAGTCCCCGAAAATATTTAAAATACCGCCCGACGTCAGCCCGACCATGGCGAGAGCGGCGCGGCCTTCATATCTTAAAATATTGTTCATCACACAACTGCTCGCCATAAAGGGAGCCGCAAGCAAAATGAATGAAGCATAAGTTCTGGCATAGGGCAGAATCGTATCCGTACTGCCCAAAAGCCGCATAAGCGGATTTAAAAACAAAAATCCAAGAACCATAATAACGGCACCGACAACCAGCGAACTGACAAAGGAGGTTGAGGCAAATCTGGAAGCGCTCTTAACATCCCTGGCCCCAAGCCGTCTGGATATAATGCTCCCTGCTCCATGTCCGAACATAAAGCCAAACGCCTGAATGATCGCCATCAGCCCGAACACGATTCCCACAGCCCCGGAAGCGCTTGTTCCAATTTTCCCAACGAAATAAGTATCCGCCATATTATAAATATTTGTGACAAGCATACTGATTGTCGTCGGAATCCCAAGCGTGATTATCAGCCTCGGCACCGGTGTCTCTGTCATTTTTTTGTACTGCTGCGTTTCCATATCCGTCCTCATCGGTATCAACTCCTTTTTTTCATCAGCATTATATCCCTTTTTTACACGAAAAAAAAGAGGCGGAAACCCAATATCAGTTTTTCAAATGAAATAATCCGACTTATGCTTTTTCATTATGACACCTTTTCCAAGCAGATTTCAAAGGCAATGTCATCCCCCTTTATCTCAGGCAAAAGGAGCCCGCCTGACATAAGCGCCTTCCCGGAATATATGCGTCCATCCTCCGCAAGACGGTATTTTGCCTTTTCATCCAGACCGGTAAGTCTGATTCTATGACGTAAAATGTTTGATGCCGCGCGAAATACCACTCCCTGAACCAGAACTTTCGTCTGTTTTGCAGCTACAAATTCCCAGGCAGACAGATTTTCCTCATATGGATTACTTAAGCGATAATATAATCCATTATAAATAAGCTCCTGATATTTCTTATAAGTACTTACCTGTCTGGAAACTTCTTTTTTTTCCTCCGGACTTAATTTGCTTAAATCCAATTCATAGCCAAAGCTGCCTGCCATAGCTACCGTTCCTCTGGTCTCAATGGAAGTGCTTCTTCCTGTTTGATGGTTCGGTACCGCCGATACATGGGAACCAACCGTTGAAATCGGATAGAAGAAACTTGTTCCATACTGGATAAAGGTTCTCTCATGCGCATCTGTATCGTCACTGCACCATATTTGGGGACAATAGTACAGCATTCCGGCATCAAATCTTCCGCCCCCTCCGCAGCAGCCTTCAAACAACACATCCGGGAATTCACCGGTCAATCTTTCCAATAACGAATATAAGCCGAGAATATACCGGTGCGGCATCTCCATCTGGCGGCTTTCCGGAAGTGTGGCTGTATACCAATCAGAGATGCTTCTGTTCATGTCCCATTTTACATATTCAATATGGTTTTCCTTTAAGATTTTACTCATAACCTGATATAGATACTCTGTCACCTGCGGATTCGACATATCTAAAACAAGCTGATATCTGCTTCTCATCGGTTTTCTTCCCGGAATCTGTATCACCCATTCCGGATGCTTGCGATATAAATCGCTATCCTCGGAAATCATTTCGGGTTCAAACCAAATTCCAAATTTCATGCCCATGCGATTAATTCGCTCGACAAGTCTGCCAAGTCCTCCCTGCAACTTTGTTTCATTTACAAACCAGTCGCCAAGTCCTGACGTATCAGAGTCTCTTTTTCCAAACCATCCATCATCCAGAACCATCATATCAATCCCTAATTCAGACGCCTGCTTTGCAATTTTTTCAATTTTTTCTTCATCAAATTCAAAGTAGGTAGCCTCCCAATTATTAATCAGAACCGGCCGTTTTGATAATTGGTATTTGCCTCTGCACACATGATTCCGAATAATATGGTGGAAACGATGCGATAATTCTCCCATGCCATGTTCCGAGCAGGAGAGGATTACCTCCGGTGCATAAAAACTATCCCCTGTATCCAGCAGCCATGAAAAAGTATCCTCATTTATTCCCATTACTACACGCACCTGATCCAGTTGATCCTTCTCAAGCTGTGTCTGAAACCCACCGCTGTACATAAGTGCTGCACCTATACAAAAACCTGTTGTTTCCGTGCAGCCTTTTTCACACAGCAGCATGGTTGGGTTCTGTTGATGGCTGGAAGCGCCTCTGGTACTGCTGCTTTCCTGAATACCATGTATCAGGGCCGCTCTTTCTGCCTGTCGCTCCATGGTATGTCTTCCATAAAAATGCACCCATTCCCAATCTCCATATGGTATATCCATGCACAGGCTATGTACGCGATTGAGCACTACGGGCGCGCTTCCCTCATTTTTGACAACAACACTTCTTGTAATCACATCCGCGTCCCAAAGTACTCCATACAGCAATATTACATTTACTCCAGATGCCGTATCCTTCAATCTGATTTCCAGTGTCTCCGCTTCAGCCTCATCCGCATATACTGCCGGAAGTCCCGGTATCGCATACTTTCCTTTCCTGATGTGATAATCCTCAAACCTGAGATCCAGCGCATTGCTGCCATCCGCGTGTGTTACAGAAATGGCAGGCACGCGGAAATCCCCCACACCTCTGGTCGCATATTCCAACGGCAGCGTATTCAGCGAATAGGTTCTTTGATTCTCCGCCTCATAAATATTCCCTGAAAACCCGACATCCGGATAATCTAAAAGATAATCCATGCAATCATCCGTCTTTGCTCCATACCATAAATGATTCAGTACCCCAAAAGCATCTACCTTCATCTGATAAAGCGTGTTTACCGTTTCTAAATAAAACACACCGTCTTTCACTGTAATAGCCATGCTCTATTTCCTTTCTTCTCCATTTCTGATAATTTCAAACATATAGGACGACAAATCAGCCTTAAGCGTAATACTATTTGTTCCATAACTTCTTGTAATAATCAATTTGTCCTCATTTGCTTCAATCTCAATCTTACCATCCAGATGAAATGCGGGATCGGTATTTCTAAGCACCATCAATTCTTTCAGCTTCTGCACAACAGGACGCTTCTGCTGCTCTTTTATTTCTTCTAATGAATAATAATGTCTGTTTATGTCGCGCCCGTTTTTCGTTTGTTCCATCAGTTCAAGGTCATTCTCCCCCGCTAAAAGTCCCACGTAATAAACCTGCGGAATACCCGGGGCAAAAAACTGAATCGCTCTCGCCAGAAGATATGCTGCATCATGATTGCCCAATGCGGAATAATAAGTTGTATTTATCTGATAAATATCCAGGTTATTATACGCTTCGGAGCTGTAAATCTTCTTGACATTTGCCCCCTGCTTATACATCTGCTCCTTTACCATTTCAATTTCCTCATCCGGAAGCAAATCCTTGACATCAACAATTCCGATTCCATCATGCGTATCCAATGTTGTAAACTGCTTCATCGGACACATCTCCATCCATTTTTTCAGATATTTCCCCGTATGGTTATACAGGGCATGCAATGTCAGTACCGGAAGTGCAAAATCATAAATCCAGAATCCCTGCCTGGCAATTTTCATGGGAATGGTATAGTGCTCATGGATTTCCGGTAAGATTTCCGCACCGTTTTCCGCTACAGTTTTTTCTATTTCATGAAGCAGCTCCCAGATATCCGGCTCCACAAAAAAGCAGCTTGTGTCTTCCTTTTTAACCGCGTATGCAAAAGCATCCAGACGAATGATCGACGCGCCTTTTTCGCACATAAATTTCAGCGTTTCCTTTATAAATCGCTTCGTTGCCTCCTTTGTGACGTCCAGATCAATCTGTTCCTCACAGAACGTACACCATACCTTTTCTTTGGTTCCATCCTTAAATTCCGCTTCAATAAAGGGTGCTCTTGGCTTTCTTTTGTAAATTTTATCAATCTGCTCCTGCGTAGGCTCTCCATTCTTCCAAAATTCCTTATATCGGATAAAAAAATCTTTGTAAGGTGATGCATCCTTCTTTTCCAAAAAGTCCTGAAAATATTCGGAAGACGCGGAAATATGATTTACCATAAAATCAAACATCAGATAGTATTCTTTTCCAATGGCTTCCACATCTCTAAAGTCTCCAAACTTCTCATCTACTACATCATATCGCATCGGTGCAAATCCACGGTCTGCTGAAGAAGGAAAAAAAGGGAGAATATGCACTCCCCCCACAGCCTCCCTGTAGCAGGTATTCAGCACCGTATGCAATTCTTTTAAGTTCCTGCCCATGCTGTCCGCATAGGTAATTAACATTATCTTATTATTAAGCTTCATCCAAAACACCCTATCCTTTCACTGCTCCGTTCGCGACACCATTTAATATCTGCTTCTGACAAATAATATAAAATATCAAAATCGGAATCAACGCCAGAATATATGACGCAAATGCCAGATTGTAATTCGTACCAAACTGCGTCTGGAAATTTAACTGTGCCAAAGGCAATGTGTTCTGCCCCGTTCCGGACATGATAACTAATGGCGTCATGACATCATTCCAGGTACCGAGCGCTGTAAGAATTGCAACCGTAGCGTGCATGGGCATCATCATCGGAAAAACAATTTTCCAATATGTTTTCCATGTACTGGCTCCATCAATATCCGCGGCTTCCTCCAACGCTACCGGAATATTCTTTAAGTACCCGGTATAAAGCAGAACATTCATCGGCATATAAAATACTACGTAGAGCAAAATTACTCCGGCACGGTTGCCCAGTCCCATCTGCGCGGTCTGTTTTACCAATGGCATCATCAGTATGGAAAAAGGAACAAACATACCGCTGACAACATATAAATAAATGAGACGAAAGCTCTTTTTCTTTGCCATACCTCTCCCTATGGCATATCCGGCGATCGAATGAATCAATATGGCCAGTACGATGGTCGTTAAGGTAATCAGGAGACTGTTTCCCAGTGAATGCCAGAAATCCGTCACCTCCATAGCCTGTTTAAAGTTGTCCAGGCTCCACCTCTCAGGAAAGGATAATGCGCCGGCAACATCATTTGTCATCTCGCTTGGCTGCTTAAACGCAATGATGACCGCCATATACAACGGAAAAAATACCGTTAACGTCCCGAGAATCAATATTATAGTCAAAACCCAGTTTGTTTTTTGTGCTTTCTTCATCATAACTGCTCCTCCTTTTTATTCATAACAGTCATCTGGAAAACAGAAATTGCCACGATCACAAAGAAGAAAATAACTGCATTGGCGCTTTGAAATCCAAACTGACCTCCATCCATACCATTTCTGTAAATTAGGTAAGAAATAGACTCCGTACTCTGCGCAGGCCCACCCTTTGTCAATGACATAATCTGATCGAATACCATAAGGAAATTCTTTGTGCTCAAGACCAGATTAATGGTTACAAAAGGCATCACAAGCGGTAACGTCACCTTCCAGAATTCCTTCCATTTACTTGCTCCATCCAGCATACTTGCCTCGTATACATCCTGCGGAACGGTCTGAAGTCCCGAGATATAGATAATAGTATTCATCGCCACAGCCTGCCATACACCTACTATCAATACACCGATCCATGCATATTTTTCGCTGGCAAGAATACTGTTCTGCAAGAAACTGATATGAAACGTGTTTCCGACTGCCGGAAGGATATATGTAAAAAAGAAACTGAAAATATAACCGATTACCAGTCCTCCCAGGATATTCGGAACGAAATAAATACCTCTGAGCGCGCTCTTAAACCGTATTCTGCTGTTTAATCCAAGTGCCATAATCAGGCTGAGTACATTTACCAGTATCGTTCCCGCCAATGCATATTTAAAAGTAAACAGATAACTTTTTCCCACTCTGGCATCCGAAAAAAGATCAATATAATTTCGGAATCCTACATAGTCATAGGAGCCGTATCCCTTGTAATTCGTAAAGCTGTATATGATGCCTTTTATCATAGGCAGCGTGTTGAAGGTGAAAAACAACACCAATACCGGTATGATAATTGCCCAAAATGTTTTATCCCGATTCGACATCTTCTTTTTCATTGCGCGTCCTCCATTTCCTGCTGATATTGCTGCACCTTTCGGATTAAATCTCTGTTATAGCGTTTCCAGTCTGTGTCAAACCGCTCTAAAAAGGTATCCACAGAATCGTCGCTGTCATCCAGCAAAAATGTCTGAATCATAGCATCCACACTCATTTCACTGGGATAATAATGATCCTGGTAATCCGCCATCCTATCGTTTTCAATATATGATTTCATACTCTCCAATTCAGCCGGAATTTCAAAATCCCCTTTTTTACATGCAATCCCTCCCTGATTATCAAGGTAGATTTGAATGATTTCATCCTCATACAGGAAGCGAAGCACCTCATATACCGCTTCTTTATTTTCACAGTTTTTCATAACGCAAAATTGTAAATCTATACCGGAATTCAGGACATTGTCCTCTTCTGCGTCATTTGCCGGAAATGTAAAAGAATCAATATTCATCGTGGGATTTACGGACTTAATCTGAGGAATTGCATAACTCCCAATCGGATACATAGCCGCCTCGCCTCTCGCAAAAGCAGTACACGCGTCATTATATCCGTACGCGTATGGATTTGGTTCCGCGTAATCAAGCAATATTTTCATCTTCTCCGCCGTCTCACGGTAAGCTGCCGCAAAAGTGGTATTCCCCATATTTACCTGATTGCATGTGTCCGGATCAGACAAGCCGACTGCCAATGCATTCCACGGCGCAAGACAGGTCCACGTATCCTTATATCCCAAATATAACGGCTGTATTCCAGCAGCTTCAATTTCTTTACACAGGACTATAAACTCCTCCCATGTTTCCGGTACCTTCCATCCATGCTCCTCAAACATATCCCTGTTGTAAAGAATTCCCGCCGCATTTGCAGCATAAGGCAATGCATAAACTCCCTCCTGGGGAATAAATTCCAACCCTTTATCCATATCCAGATAGGACTGCTTTACCATCCCGATTTCCTCAAGGTCCGAAATATCCATAAACAAATCCGCATCCAGGAAATTTGAATAGTTGATGTCTCCGCCAATTCCAACAATGTCAGGATAATCCTCCCTGATAAATCTTGTTTTCAAAATAGTCATGGCTTCATTCGGTGAATCAATGGTAAGGTGAATGTCATCATGTGTCTCATTAAAGCGTTCTGCTATTTCTGCAAAGGCTTCCACTGCTTCCGGCTTATAAGACACCAGTTCCACCTCAACCCTGCCATCGGATGTACTTTTTCCGCATCCGGCAAGGCTTGCCATACCCATCAAAATTCCCAAAAGTAATGACAAACTTACGGCAATCTTTTTCTTTGACATATCATCCGCTCCTTTAAAATTACGTTTTTCATTTTTGCTGGATTAATTATAACATGCCATTATGCTATCTAAAAATATCAGCATTTTTCATTTTTTATGCCATAATACTATATTTTGTGCTATACTATCATACGATGATGCATTTTGGTATATTTTTGAAAAAGGAGCCTGAAATGAGCAATATTCTATTTAATATATTTCCTCATGAAAATTTTATTGATTTAGGCATGTACCAATACGGATATGAACAATGTGACCCCGGTCATTCTTTTGGACCCGCGGCAAGAAATCATTATCTGTTTCACTATATTATTTCAGGTACCGGTACACTCATGGCAGACAATTCCAAAGGAGAAACTCAGACTTACTCGATTAAAAGCGGGCAGGGTTTTCTGATTTTTCCGGGACAGATCACTACCTACTTTGCCGATCCCAATATCCCCTGGGAATACATATGGATTGAATTTGACGGGCTGAAAGCCAAAGAGCTTCTTTACTTAACAGAGCTTTCTTTGGATGCTCCTGTATATCACTCTCACTCCAAAGCTCTTCGCGAACAGATGATGAATGAAATGCTGCATATTGTCCATCATGCGCAGGAATCCCCCTTTCATCTTATTGGGCATCTTTATCTTTTTTTAGACTATCTGACGCAATCTTCGAAATCAACGAAGCTGGTTCAAAGCAGCAAAATGAGCGATTACTATATCAAAGAAGCGATTCACTACATTGAGCAAAACTTTCAAAACAATATCTCCGTAGAAGATATTGCTTCTGTTTGTGGCATCAATCGGAGTTATTTTGGAAAAATTTTCCGCAATACCTTAGGACGCTCGCCACAGGAATTTTTAATAAATTATAGAATGACAAAAGCGGCAGAATTATTAAAGCTGACTTCCCTATCCATTGCAGAAATCAGTTCTGCTGTCGGATATGAAAATCAGCTCCATTTTTCACGCGCGTTTAAAAAAATTTATGGGATTTCTCCAAGAGAATGGAGAAATCAGCACAAATAGAAAGACTGCTCACCCCAGCCGAATTTTGTTTTTCGACCCAAGCACATCAGACCTTCTCTCTCCTGTCTCATACGTTGTGCGGCAACGGCTCTATCCGAAAGGAAAACGCCAACTCCTGCTCCGCATCGATATGATACTCCGGCTCCACATCGGCGCCCCAGCTATCAATTCCGCCCACGCCGCGCACCGCTCCGCAGACAGTCAAAACCGTCCGCCGCTCCGGCGGAAGCTCCTCCTGATGCGTTGCATTCTCAATTTCCTGCGGCGTATACGGCAGACAGGAAAACGCGAATTTTTTATCGATGCTGCCGATACGGATTCCAAACCGTCCCGGCTCCTTATCCGCCCGGTTTAATACGCTGTCCCGGTAAATCTCCAGCCAGTCCGTCTCCATGTGCATGCCGCAGTCCTGCGGTACGAGATATTTCGTCATGGGCAGCCCCTCGATTTCGTAGATTCCCGGAATCCCGCCCGCCATCCGGTCCGGATAGGTCTCTCCCGATAATCCCTGATAGCGAAAGCCAAGCGCCTTCGTCGGCATCACAAGGCGCAGTCCGAACACCGGCAGTTCCGGCAGCCCCTTCTTTCCGTGGTAACACACGTCCACACGTATTTTACCGTCCGCTGTGACCTCATAGGCCACCTCCACATCGGCAGCCGGTACCGTAACGGTCTGATAAACAAAGCGGATTTTTACACGGTCCGCCTCCTTTGTCCCGCCGAAACGGTTATTCTCCGGTGCTGTAGGAAGCGGAATCACCGTACCGTCCACAGAAACCTCAATTTCACGGCAGAAGGAAAACATATCCGCCGCAAGCCACATACCCGAACGGGCAGGAAAGCCGTTTCCCCTGTCATTGTCAGTGACTGCCCGCCAGAACGCTGGCTTCGGCGTCCGGTAGAGCCACTCCTTTCCGCCCAGCGCAAGCGACTCCATGCCGCCGGTCTGATAGGAAAACAGATAATCAAAGCCTTCCCCGTGCACGCCCAGAACCACATCGCCATATACCACTTTAAGCTTCATATTTTCCATAATAATAACCTACCTCCTGTGCCGCCGGCTTTTCCGTTCTGTCCGCAAACAAAATCCCGTTTCCGGAAAACTCATAATCAGAGGGACGGTCGTCAAAATCCCCGCCGTAGCGCAGAACCGGCTTCCCCGTAACCTCATCCTCCACCAGAACCGCCTGGTCGATATAATCCCAAATGAATCCGCCCATAAAAGAATGATAGACATCCAACAGACGCATATAGCTTCCCATGCCCCCGACGGAATTACCCATGCTGTGCATATATTCACAGAGCACAAACGGCTTTTTCGGATGCTCTCTCAGATATTCCTCCACCTCCTGCGGAGAAGCATACATCCGGCTTTCCATATCCGAAATGACATCCTCCAGACTTCGGTTGTGGAATACACCCTCGTAATGTACCAGCCGCCCGTCATTTTTTTCCTTATAAAACCGGTTCATCTCCGCAAGCACGGTTCCGGCGTATGATTCGTTGCCCAACGACCAGAACAGCACCGACGGGTGATTTTTCAGCAGCTCATAATTGCTCCTTGCCCGGTCGAGCACCGCTTCTTTCCAGACCGCACTGTCTCCCGGCACATTCCAGGATGGCTCTACGGCCCCGCGCTTCTGCCAGGAACCATGGGATTCCAGATTAGTCTCCGCCATGACATAAATTCCGTCCCTGTCACAAAGACGGTACCAGAGGGCCTGGTCGGGATAATGACAGGTGCGCACCGCATTGATGTGAAGCCTGCGGAACACCTCCATATCCTGCTTCATTTCCTCGCGGCCAATACATCTGCCGCCCCCGGCGCTCCATTCATGGCGGTTTACTCCGCAGAGAATCAGCCGTTCCCCGTTCAGATAGACCACCTTATCCAGGACCTCAAGCCTGCGGAAGCCGATTTCACAGGGAACCACCTCAAGCAGCTCACCATCCGCTCCGTACAGACGCAGCACCAGCCGGTACAGCACAGGATTTTTATGGCTCCACGGGCTGACCTTTGCGAGCTTTCCGGACCATTCGAGGCGTTCCGCCACAGGCAGCCGTTCCTCCAGCAGCTTTTCTCCGCGAAAATCCTCAAGGGTCAGCGCCGCGCTTCCCCCTTCCGTTTTTCCGGAAAGCTCCGCCGTAAGCGACAGTTCAGCCGATTGATTATCCGAATCAAGCGTCGGCCGTACCGCCAAATCCTCCACATGCACGTCTGGCTTGGCAAACAGCGTGACATCCCGGAAAATCCCAAAGAACCGGAAAAAATCCTGATCCTCCAGATAGGCTGCCGTCGAACGTTTATACACCTCTGCCGCCAGCACATTTTCCCCGTCTCTGATATACGGCGTCAGGTCAAATTCCGACGGAGTAAAGCTGTCCTCCGCATAGCCGACAAACGAGCCGTTGAGCCAGAGGAACATTGCCTGCTCCACTCCTTCAAATCGGATAAAAATGCGCTTTCCACGCATCTGATTGGGCAGAACAAAGGTTTTTCGGTAAGAGCCCACCGGATTATCCGCGGCTTCGGCAAAAGAACCCACGCCCTCCGTGTTATCCTCCGGTACCCCGGCCGGCCTGCGGTATACGTGACCCTCCCACGGATACATCGTATTGATGTAATGTATTTTCCCAAAGCCCGCCAGTTCAATATGCATCGGAACCTGAATGGTGGTAAAGTCCGAAAGCTCCGCGTCTTCCCGGTAAAAATCCGCCGGCCGCCGCGCCGCGTTTTCCGCATAGTGAAACTGCCATACGCCGTTCAGCGAGTACGCAAGCGAGCTTTCGTCCTTCTCACACTCATTCTCATCCGCGTAAAACAGGTGGTCGCTGTGCGCTTTGCACTGGTTCACACGAAATACCGTTGGGTCATCCAGCCATTTTAACTCTGCATTCATCGGTTTTCCTCCTATTCCTTTACCGCTCCTGCCGCCACGCCTGCCAGAATGTATTTCTGGAAAAAGATATAGAGCAGAATCGTAGGAACCATAATCACAATAATACCCGCCGCCAAAAGCTGCCAGGAGCCCTGCTGGGCGTTTGCGTAATCCATCAGAAAGGTGGTCAGCGTGCGCAGCGTATTTTTCGGCATATACAGATAAGGAATATACATGTCATTGATAATCGTAATTGCTTTAATAATGCACACTGTCGCGGTGGCCGGGGCAAGCAGCGGGAAAATAATTTTGATAAACAACCCGTAATAGGAACAGCCGTCCAGCAAAGCCGCCTCATCCAGCGCAACCGATATTCCTGAAATAAACTGCCGGTATATGTAAAGCTGCATCAAATCGGAAGCCACATAAATAATGATAGGCGCTCCCAGCGTGTTATAAAGGTGCAGTCCCTGGATAATCTGAAATCTTGCAATCTCGGTAACAAACGTGGGAATAAGCATACCGACAAAAAACAGCGCCACTACCAGTTTTTTTCCGAAAAAGTCAAACCGCTCGATAATAAACGCCGTAATGGTTCCGAACAGAACATTAAACACGAGGGAAACCACAAGAATAATGCCTGTATTCCGAAATCCGATTAAGAGATATTTATCGGTCAGCACCTCTTTAAAATTTTCAAAGGTAATCCGCTCCAGCGGCGGCAGCAACAACGGAGATGTCGTCGCCATATCGGCCTTTGTCTTAAGTGCCGCGAACAGCGTCAGTAAAATCGGCGCAAGCACGATGACTACCATCCCCAGACAAATTATCTGCTTTAATGCCTGTGTTGTCAATCTTTTTGCCATTTTATTTTTTCCCCTCCCTCAAAATTACGCCGTGAATCAGCTTATTCTGCACAATATAAATCACCACTATCATAACCATGATAGCGACCGCCATTGTGGACGCAAGGCCGAAATTCGAGAAACTGAACGCCGTCTTAATCGTATAAAGCGTAAATGTCGAGGAAGCGTAGCCCGGCCCGCCGGAAGTCATGACAAACGGAATATCAAATACCTGGAGCGCTCCCCGGATATTGTCAAATAATACAAAATCCACCATCAGCATAATTGCAGGTACCTGGATATATTTAAACAGATGCCATGCGTTCGCGCCGTCCACCCGTGCCGCCTCGGCAATATCGCTCGGAATGGACTGGAGCGCCGCCATAAACAGGATGACATGGTATCCGCTGAACCGCCAGAGGGATACAAACGCCAGAACGAAATTGACGATTTTCGGATCGGACAGCCAGCTTCGAATCCAGCTTTCCAGATGAAGCCCGCTTAAGATTGCGTCAAAAGCCCCGTTCACCGGAGAGAAAAAATAGGAAAACGCGTAAGCAATGGCTACACCGTTAATGATATAAGGCATAAACACCATGGTCTTGTAAAATTTTGCGGCCCTGAGCTTTCCGGTCAGCAGTACCGCGAACGCCAGCTCTACCGGAATCATACACAGATGTACAAAAAAATAGACGGCATTGTTTTTCAAGGACAGCCAAAGATCTTTGTTCTGGAACATGGCAATATAATTTCGTAATCCGATAAAATCACTGTCGGGGGAATATCCGTCCCAGTTTGTAAAGCTCATGCGCAACAAATCAAGCGCCGGAACTACCACAAACCCCACCAGCAGCAGCAGCGGAATCACAAGCGATACCACGATAAATTGTTTTCTTTTTTTACTTAGCTTCGTCATGTGCGACCTCCCGATACTATTTGAGGGTTACTGAAACAGCAACCCTCAAACCAACAAACTCTTTTTACTTTACTGTATTCCCAGCGATGCGCGCGCCGACGCCCAGCTCTCGTTGAGTTCATTTAAGGTTGCATCCAAATCAAAGCCTTCCGTGAGCATTTCCGCGCCCAATTTCTTATAATCAAACGTGGTTGCGTTCTGAATCGCGGTGAAATCGTCTCCGCCGCCGTCATACATTATCATCACCTTATCCGGGCAAAGCTCATCCGCCTCTGCCAGAATCGGATCCTTTTCCTTTGGGAAATTCGTCATGGAGGATGCGGAAGATACATAGTTAATGTAATCCGGATACCACGCGTCGGAATAGAACCATTCTACAAACGCAATCGCGGCCTCCTGATTTTTGGAATGTGTCGTAACACCCATGAAGGAATCGCCCTGAACAATCACATTATACGGGTCGGACTCGCTGTCTCTGGTCGGAAGATAGAAGGTTCCAAGCTGTGAGGTATCGTCCGTACCGTTCTGAATATTCTGAAGTCCCCAATCGCCCGACGCGAGCATCGCCGCTCCTTTGGTTGCAAAGATAGAGTCTACCTGGTCGCTGCCGAGTCCCAGCGGATCCTTTCCGAGTACTCCGGAGGTAAACAGGTCGTATACCTTGTGATATGCCTTATAGATGTCAGTTCCCTCCGCGAACGGCGCATCTGTCTTTGCCATATCATTCCAGTTCTGCCCGTTTCCTGACTCAAGTGCGGGCATAAACTCCATATACGGGTAATCCGGCCATTCATCCTTTAAACCGCAGCCGATCGCCATAAAGTCGGGATTGTCCTTGCCATAGTAATCCTGAAGCGTCTTTGCCGTTTCCTCGAACTCCGTCCAGGTTGTGGGAACCGTTACGCCTGCCTCCTCAAACATGTCTTTCCAATAATATACATACTCATAGCCGCTGGTCATCGGTATGCCCAGCACTTTGCCGTCCACTGCATAGCCCTCTGCCAGTTCATTGTTTGCGCAGGCTTCCGTTCCCGACAAATCCACCAGATAATCCTTAAATCTGCTCAGCGTAAAGGTCTTATTGAACATCACGTCCGGAAGCTGGTTTGCGGATGCTCTCATCTTCATTGCATCCCAGTACTCGCTGTCATCCTTAATTTTCTCCACTTCAATGTCAACGTTTGGATACTGCTCCTGAAACTTTCCTACCATATCGTTTTGCTCAATAAACTCATTTAAGTTATTATCCCAGATAGCAAAAGTAAGAGTGCCGCTCAAATCTTCTTTATTAGAAGATGAAGCCGTCTCGGTTCCTCCTGCCGTCTCCCCTGTCGCAGCCGTGCTTCCGTTATTGGAAGTGTCTCCGCAGCCCGCGAATAAGGATGCTGCCATCGCTCCTGTCAAAAGAGCTGCCATAAATCGTTTTTTCATAAGAAAATCCTCCCTTTTGTTTTTTGATAGCCAAAGCTTAGCAGTCCCTCCCGAAAAACACTATTTCTTTTCTTCACTTTTTCTGATTATTTTACAGATTATAAGCTTTTCAGTTTCTTACATATCTTCAGATTTTCTTGCATAACGTAAGAAAAACCATGATTTACATGGTTTTTCGATACTGAAGCGGGCTAATCCCATTATATTTTTTAAACATCCGGTTAAAATGCTCGGCATTGTGATAACCGACCATCTCCGCAATCTCATATATTTTAAAGCTGGTATTTTTCAGGAGTTCCTTCGCCTTCTGCAATCGAAGCTCCGTAAGATACACACTAAACTTTTCACCTGTCTCCTTCGTAAAGCGATTCGAAAAATATTTTTCATTTAATCCCACATAATTTGCCACGCTCGAAAGACTCAGCTCTGCATTTTCATAATTATCGGCAATGTAACGCTTCGCCCTGACAATCAAATCTGTCTCGGAGATATTCAGCTTTGAGGCGGAATAGTCGATAATCCAGGCGAAATAGTTCGTCAGCCAGAGCTTGAGGCTGCGTATATCCGTCATCCGCTCAATTTTTTCCCGATAATTATAGTCTGTACCAAACACCTCGGAAAAATTCATATTCTGCCGGTCAAAATACCGGCTGATGGCAAATACCGCGGCGTACATCTTCGTTTTTGCCTCCGGCAAACCTCCCTCCGCCATCTGCGCGAAAAGCCGCTCACGCTCCAGCACACAATTTTTATCGTCGGCGATATAAAGCGCCTTAGCCAGTCCCTCATACTGCTCAGCCTCCCGGCAGACCGCCGTAAGCCAGGCCTCGTCCCGCTCCAAATCAATCACGGCCATCCTTCCGCACAGATGATAAAACGGCATCATCCGGTCAAGCTCGTCAAGCATCAGGCCCATCATCCCGGAATCCGTATTCCTTTGCCCCACACAGGCCGCATAGACAATCTCCTGTTCATTTTCCGCAATTCTTTGCAGCTCGGCCACAAGCGAAAGAAGCTTCTCCCGGTATTCGTCCTCCGCCGCGCGGTAATAAATATATACTGATTTGCGCGTCTGCGCCGCCAGGAAACAGCGGGAGGCAAATCTCGGATTACGCTCAAAGCCAAGCCGTAACTGCCGAAGCCCCTCGGCATCCTCTTCGCCGCCGGAAACTCCCGGTGCATAAAGCTTCACCAATACATAAGGTTCCCGGAACAGCTCCTGTATGCGGCCCACTGTCTTCGGCGACAGGCTGCGCTTAACCGCAAGCTCCTTAAAATAATCCTCCGGTGTATCCCTTGCGGCCCGTACCTTTTCCTCATATTCATTAATCAGCGCCCTTAACGTCCGCCCCATCGCGTTAAACCTGTGTATCATCGTGCGTATTTCATATTGTCCGCTCGGTGCGATATGTACATTGAGATTTCCGTCCTCAATCTGTTTCAGACCGTCGCTGATCTGCTCCACCGGACGGATAATACTGCGCAGGAAATACCGTGAAAAATATCCCGCCAGAAAAAATACCAAAAGCGCCGCTCCAAGCACCCAGGCTGCCGTCTGCCAGAAATCCGCGGTCAACTCCGATGTACGGATGTAGCTTTTCGCGTACCACACCGTATCATAGAGCGGGATCTCGGAAGTAATGCAGGTATATTCCGATTCCGGAAATTCTCTGTCACCTGTCGCATAAATCACCTGACCGGATGCGTCCACAATCTGCATGATTCCCAGCTTGTTTTTACCCGCAAGATAATCACGGTTATAGTTTTTAATCCGCTCCGAAGCCGCCGTCACCTGATAATACATAATCATCTCGATCCTGCTTGTGGAGTCCGTAATAATGCTGGGTGAAAGCGCGAACACCAATACCATGGTATCCTTCCTGCTGCCCATATACAAATCATTGACTTTCTCCGTGTCGTAGGAGCCGACATAGATGGTGTTTCGTTTTTTCAGGGCTGCCTGATACCACTCCTCCTGCCGTATTTCATCCATGGGTCTGGTAATCTTATTTTTCACATAAATCTCCCTGCCGTCGTACATTGCAAAATTAATGGAAATGACATCCGTCACCGGTTCAAAAATCATGTTGACCGCCTGCGCAAGCTTCTTCTCATTCTCATAGCGCAGATTCACATTTTCCACATCCGCGGCAGCCGCATAGGCAAGCACCTGATTGTTGTCCGCATAAAGCATGTGAGACAGGCGCATGGACATGACATCCACGTCAGAGAGCAATTCGGCAATGACCGTCTCCTGCGCCCGGTCGATATTCTCCAGCGCCTGCCTTTTAAACTGTTGATTCAATGCCAGCAGTGCGATGATAAATACCAAAAAAAGCGGTATGGCAATGAGCCCCAAAAATAATCCGTAATAAAGCTTTTTCAGCGGCAGATGCTCACACTTGCCTCGCAAATCCATATCCTGTTATCCCCCATTTTCCCCTGCCCTTCTACAACTGCTACAATCTTAGGAGTTTAACACCTCGATATGCTTTTGTCAAGTGCTCCTGTTCCCTCTATCTTTCCTCAAATTCCAGCCATTCGATTTTAAGCTCAGGCTTTACATATACAAGATGCAGCTCATAATAACCTTCTTCCAATTCCGCCTGAAGGAGCTTTTCGGTAATCTTCCTTCCCTCCGTTCCGGCAATCTGAACCGTGCGCAGAAGCTCTCCGTTCATATAAATATTAGCCGCGGTCTGCGCCAGATTACCGGCGGGAGAACTCATCCTTGCCGCCACGGCATAAACTCCCGGTTTTTCCACCTGAATCCACTGCGGCTCCTCGGTAATATGAAGCCGTTTCTCTGTCTGAACGGAAACCACATTTTCGGATGTACCTTCGGGCAATGCCTTTTGCGCCTTCAGCCGCAGCGGTTCCCCGAGCGGTTTGAGCGGACGTTTCATCACAGGCGCCGCAAGCAGAAAACGACAGATATTACCTGCACAGCGCTGTAGCTCGCCTGTAGTCAGCGTCCCCGCTGCAAGCGCCTCAAGCGTATCATCCCCCATGGAATTGACCTCCGCACCGTTATTGTTCACCACCATATATAAGTCATTCTGAGCACGTACCATAAAGGAAGTATGCGTCCTGTCCGCGGGCCCTCCCTCTGCCACGTCATTCATCTGCGCCCACCAGTCGGTCATTACTATTCCCCGATACCCCCACTCGTTACGCAGAACCGTGGTAGTCAAATCATAATTGGAAGCCGCCCAGTGTCCGTTGATCGGATTATAGGAGGTCATAATCGAAACAGCTCCCCCCTCCTTCACCGCGATTTCAAAACCCTTTAAATAAATTTCGCGAAGCGCGCGCTCCGATACTACCGAATTTACCGTATGACGCGCCTTTTCCTGATTATTTGCCGCAAAATGCTTCACTGTCGCCGCAGCGCCGCTTTTTCCGATTCCCCGGACTGCCGCCGCCGCAAAATGCCCCGACACATACGGATCCTCGCTGAAATATTCAAAATTCCTGCCGTTGAGCGGATATCGGTGGATATTGATGCCCGGGCCTAAGAGCGTGTCGATTTCATTTTCCACAAGCTCCTTCCCCTCCATCTCATAGAGTTCTTCCATCAGTGGAACATTAAAGGTACACGCGAGCAGCGTTCCAATCGGAAGCTGTGTTGCCTTTGCCCCGTTTTCCATACGGATACCGGATGGACCGTCCGCGGCGCAGGCAATGGGAATGCCGTAGCCATAAAGGCTGTCGCTGACTCCGCCGAATGCGGACGCCGTTCCCGCCGTCACCTTCGGACTGCTCATACCCTCACCGCGGACAAGCTCCGCCAGCTCCCGGTCGGAAAGCTGCGCGATGAACGCGTCAAGCTCCGCCCTTCCCTCCGCCACATCGCAAAGACGGATACCGCGATCCCCGGTTTGCGGCAGTGCTTTCGGAAGCGCCGCCTCCATCCGTTTCCGTAAATCAACGGTCTGCACGGGTACCGGTTCACGGTCCATTTCATATGTTTTATTTTCATTTTGTTTTCCGGGCTTTAAGCGCGTAAACTGCTGCACCGGCGCAAGCGCCTCCTGCAATTCCTCTGTCACCAGCAGGCTTTCCACGCGGTATGCCTCCGCCCCGCAAATCTCCGCTGCTTTTACATTTCTCACACTGCTGCCGGCATAGAGAACATAATCGCCCGGCTCGAGCACATAGCAGGACTTATGTCCGGTTGCGCCGCTGTCATCATAGGAGGCCATGCGTCTTACCGGAATGGAAAGCGTAAGCTCCTGCGCCTCTCCCGGCAAAAGCTCCCTGGTTTTTTCAAAGGCACATAATGTTTTCACCGGTTTTCCGAGCACTCCCTGGGGTGCACCGGCATAGACCTGCACCACCTCCCTGCCCTTCCTGTCTCCGGTATTTGTAACGGTGACCGGCAGCGACAAGACTGCATCGGCCCCGCTGCCGTTCACGCTTGCCGGCTTTACATCAATCGAAAATGTCGTGTAGGAGAGCCCGAACCCGAACTCATAAAGTACCTTTTCGGGACAGAAGGTCTCAAAATAGCGGTAGCCCACATAAATATCCTCGGCATAGATATTCTCTGTCTCACCGCCGAAATGCCCCGCCGCCGGATAATCCGAAAGCTGACGGGCAATCGTATCGTTCAGCTTTCCGCATGGCGTAACGTCCCCGCACAGTAAATCCGCCACGGCATTTCCGCCCTCCATACCGCCCTGCCAGATATAAAGAACCGCCTTTATATGTCCCTGATAAGCAGAATCGTCCACCCAGCTCATATCGATGATATTTGACACATTTAACAGCACCGCGACCTGCTCGAACTGCTCCGTCACCCGGCGCAGGTTCTCCTTCTCCCGCTCCGTCAGCCGGTAGCTGCCATCCTCATCGGTATAATCCTTGTCCTCCCCCGCTGTCCGTCCAATAATAAACAATGCTTTTTCGGACTTTTTACGTGCATTGACGGCAATTTCTTCCGTAATCTCCATTTCCTCCTGATGCCACGGCTCTGCCGCCCAGCCGCCGCCTCCATTGTCAAACGGGTGCTCCGTCAGCCATCCCTCATAAAGCGCCGTAAGCTCCTCATTGACAGAGAGCTTCGGACACTCTCTCATCCCGTCCAGTATATTCTTTACATAGGGAACGTTTACGCCCCCTCCCGAGCCTGTTCCACTGCGGTAGTAATCAATCTGGCTGCGCCCGAACACCGATACCATTTCTTCCGGTGCGAGCGGCAGCATCGCCCCTTCATTTTTCAGAAGGACGGCTCCCTCTGCCGCCGCCTTTCTGCAATACTCCGCAAAACCAGCCGCCGGCATTCCCTTATTCCCGTTTTTCATTGTCTCTGTCCTCCTTGTCTTCTTCATGACCTGTTGTTATCTCTTATCTTAATTCCCGTCTGCTCCGTCCGCAAGGCATATAATGACTTGATATTCGGTCGATTTTGACTTATGATAAAAACAACATATCTGACTGCTGACGCGGAGGTATTTTTATGCTAGAAACTACCCATGAAATCATCACATCCAAGCCAAAGCTTCCGGTTTATTTTGATATTTACCGCTCCTGCAACTATATCGTCCCAAGCCATTGGCACAACCATGTGGAAATCCTTTTGATTCTGAACGGCTCCATGCACCTGATTTGCCGCGAGGAATCCTATATGCTGCATAAGGGAGATTTATTTGTGGTCAATTCGGGCGATATTCATTACACGCGGAGCGTCGGTGACTGTCTGTCACTGCTGCTTCAGGTTCCCTTTGAATTTTTAAACCGGCTTCTGCCCGGCTTTGAAGCGGTAAGGTTTCAGGAATATGTTCCCGGCGATACCTCTCAAACGGATTCCCGCTTTAGCGCCATGGTCCGCCATCTGCTCTGCATGAAGGATTTATACGAAAACGAAAAAGATGGCTACCAGTTTTTATTTGGCAGCCACCTTCTTGAATTTCTCTATTTACTTTACACTGCTTACCGTCTGCCCGATGTCCCGGCGGCCACGGAGCAGGATTTAAAAACCTTAAACCGGCTCAAGCATATCATTACCTATGTCGAAGAACACTACGCGGAACCGCTTTCCCTCTCCGGCATTTCCCGGTACTTTGCCTTAAATCCGGAGTATTTCTGCCGCTATTTTAAAAAAAATATGGGCTTTACCTTCCTTGAATATGTAAATATGGTCCGTCTCTCACACATTTACTCCGACCTGCTGGAAACCGATGACAGTATTACGGAAATCCAGCAGCGCCACGGTTTCACCAATTATAAGGTATTCAACCGCATGTTTAAGGAGGTATACGGCTGCACGCCCTCAAAGCTGCGCAGTCGTCTAGTAACCAATCGGATGGTTCGGTCTCCCGACCTTTAAGCGGGCCATCGCTCTTGCGAGGGATGCCTGGGTACGATGATACTCCTCGATACTCTGTTTCTGCCGAAGCTGCTCCTGCGCACGCTCCTTCGCCTCCTGAGCCCTTCTTATATCGATTTCCTCGGGCGACTCGCAGGTATCGACAATCACCGTCGCGCGGTTATTGATAATCTGCGCAAATCCCGATCCGGTCACGCCGCAGATGTCATTTCCGTTCTCCTCGCGAATATGAATTTCCCCGATTTCCACGGCAAACACCATATTTTCGTGATGTGCCTGAATCGCCTTGAATCCGTCGTGAAGAGGCAGGACAACCTGTGTGCAGCGGCCGTCAAAAAATACCTTATCGCAGGCAATTACCTTTAAACTAAATGTATTGTTCATCACACATTCCTCCTAGCCGGCGGAAACGGTATTTCCCATCGCCTTCGCGCGCTCAATCACATCATCAATCGTCCCCACATTAAAGAACGCCGCCTCCGGATATTCATCCATCTCACCGTCAACGATGGCCTTAAATCCACGGACGGTTTCCTTTAACGGCACATACTTGCCCGGTACGCCGGTAAAGTTCTCCGCCACATGAAACGGCTGAGACAGGAATTTCTGGATTTTTCTCGCGCGGTATACCACAAGCTTGTCCTCCTCGGACAGCTCCTCCATACCGAGAATCGCGATAATATCCTGCAGCTCCGTATACTTCTGGAGAATCTCCTGTACGCGGCGGGCAGTCTCATAATGCTCTTTTCCGACCACATCCTCTTCCAAAATCCTGGAATTGGACTCCAGCGGATCCACCGCCGGGTAAATTCCCTGCTCCACGATTTTTCTGGAAAGCACCGTCGTCGCGTCCAAATGGGCAAATGTGGTTGCCGGGGCGGGGTCCGTCAAATCGTCCGCCGGAACGTAAACTGCCTGTACCGAGGTAACGGAACCGTTTTTCGTGGAAGCGATACGCTCCTGAAGTTCACCCATCTCCGTTGCCAGCGTCGGCTGATAGCCCACAGCAGACGGCATACGTCCGAGCAGTGCGGACACCTCAGAGCCTGCCTGCGTGAAACGGAAAATATTGTCAATAAACAACAGTACGTTCTGGTGCTCCTCATCACGGAAATATTCCGCCATCGTAAGCCCGGTTTCGGCAACGCGCATACGCGCTCCGGGCGGCTCATTCATCTGCCCGAACACCAGCGCCGTTTTTTCAAGAACTCCGGATTCCTTCATCTCCGACCAAAGATCATTTCCCTCTCTGGAACGCTCCCCGACACCGGTAAAAATCGAATAGCCGCCATGCTCTGTCGCGATATTACGAATGAGTTCCTGAATTAATACGGTCTTACCGACACCGGCGCCTCCGAACAGACCAATCTTACCGCCCTTCGCATAGGGTGCCAACAGGTCGATGACCTTAATTCCCGTCTCCAGTACCTCCACGACCGGGCTCTGATCCTCAAAGGACGGTGGATCCCGGTGAATACACCAGTGCTTTTCCCCATCCAGAGATGCGCCGCCGTCCAGTGTATCACCAAGCACATTAAACAGACGCCCAAGCGTTCCCTGTCCGACCGGAACCTGGATGCCGCTTCCCGTGGCGGTAACCTCCATATCCTTGCAGAGTCCCTCGCTTGCGGCGAGCATGATACAGCGAACGGTATTATTGCCGATATGCTGTGCAACTTCCATAACACAGCGCTTTCCGCCGTTATCCACCTCAAGCGCATCTTTGATAAACGGAAGGTCATTGTCTTCAAATTCAACGTCAACTACAGGTCCCATAACCTGTACGATTTTTCCCTTTTTCATTCCGTTCTCACATCCCTTCCCTATTTCTTTTTCTTCTTTTTCTGTGCCTTTGCTCCGCCGATTACCTCGGTAATCTGCTGTGTAATCGCGGCCTGCCGCACGCGGTTATACTCAATCGAAAGCGTCTGAAGCATTTCCTTTGCACTGTCCGTCGCCGCCTGCATTGCCATCATACGGGAATTGTGCTCGCTCGCAAAGGATTCCACCAAAGCGCCGTAAATAAATCCCGTCACGTAATTGGGCACCACATGCTCCAGAATTTCCTGCATGGACGTATCCGCCTTGATTTCCTCCTGATAGATATCCACCGGTGTCTTTCCAACGAAGGTTTCCCTTTGCAGCGGCAGCAGCTTCCTCATCTCAGCTTCCATAGAAAATGAATTTTCCATCTTGGTATAAATGACATATACCTCATCCAGTTCATTTTGGTTATACATCTCCAAAATGGGGTCCGCAATGACTCGCGCCCGGTGCAGCGACGGATTCTGGACCGTATACTTAAACTCCATATCCACCGCAAGACCTTCTCTGGAAAAATACTGCCTGCCAAGCTCACCGACCACAAACAGCTTGTTGTCCTTTCCCTGCTTTAAAAGCTCGTGCGCCATCTTAATCACATTGTGATTGTACGCCCCGGCCAGTCCCTTATCCGCAGTAATTACAATATATCCTCTGCGCTTTTCCTCTTCCTTCCGGTCCTCATGCTCGTCGAAGTAGCGGCTCGCTTCATCGGGAATATGGCGGAGCAGTCTTGAAATAGCAGACTGTAATGCATAAAAATACGGCTCCGTATGCTCCAGCTTTTGTTTCGCAGTCCGAAGCTTTGCGGACGAAATCATATACATGGCACTTGTAATCTTCATGGTGTCCTGAATACTTTTCATTCGTTTCTGAATTTCTCTGGTATTTGCCATGTCCTATCACCTGCTTTTAAATTCTTTGACTGCCTCTGTAATCTTTTCCGTCAACGCATCGTCCAGCACCTTGTCCTGATTAATCGTATCAACAATATCCTTATGCTCCAGCCGGAAGAAATCCAGCATCTGCTCCTGAAAGCCTTTGATTTTTTGGATATCCACATCGAGCAGCAGCCGCTTATTCGCCGCTACCAGCGTGATGACCTGGTCCGCGAGGCTCATCGGATGGCAGAGAGGCTGCTTTAACAACTCCATCAATCCCTTACCGTGTGTAAGCTGCTCCTTTGTCATTTCGTCCAAATCAGAGCTGAACTGTGTAAATACCTCCATTTCGCGGTACTGCGCCAAATCAATTCGAATGGTACCGGAAGCCTTTTTCATTGCCTTCGTCTGAGCGGCTCCGCCCACACGCGATACGGAAAGACCGACATTGACCGCCGGGCGCATACCGGCGTTAAACAAATCACTCTCTAAGAAAATCTGCCCGTCCGTGATAGAAATCACATTGGTCGGTATATACGCCGAAACATCGCCTGCCTGCGTTTCGATGATCGGCAGCGCCGTAATTGAACCGCCGCCCAACTCATCGCTCAATTTACTGGAACGCTCCAGCAGTCTGGAATGTAAGTAAAATACGTCACCCGGATATGCCTCACGTCCCGGGGAACGCTCCAGCAGCAGGGACAACGCACGGTAGGCTACCGCGTGCTTGGAAAGGTCATCATATACAATGAGCACGTCCTTTCCCTGGTGCATAAAATACTCCGCCAAAGCGGTTCCGGCATACGGCGCAATGTACTGCAATGATGCGGACTCGCTTGCCGTGGAGGAAAGAACTATCGAATAATCCATCGCCCCGTGTTTTTCGAGCGTATTCACCAGCTTTGCGACCGTGGAAGCCTTCTGCCCAATCGCAACATAAATACAGATGACATCTTTTCCCTTCTGATTTAAAATCGTATCGACGGCAATCGACGTCTTTCCGGTCTGTCTGTCGCCGATAATCAATTCCCTTTGTCCCCGGCCAATCGGAAACATAGCGTCAATCGCCAGAATTCCTGTTTCCAACGGCTGATTGACCGACTGCCTTTCCACAATTCCCGGAGCCTCCTGCTCAATGGCCCGGTAATCATCCGCCTTGATTTCACCTTTTCCGTCAATCGGAGCGCCGAGCGCATTGATAATTCTCCCAAGATAGGCATCCCCTACAGGTACGCCCGCTTTTTTCTTTGTCCTTGTTACCTTGGTTCCCTCTTTGATTTGGGTATCTTTGCCCAGAATAATGCACCCGATCTGGTCCCGTCTGATGTCCTGCACCATTCCGCGGATACCGTTTTCAAAGATAACAATTTCACCGTACATGGCATGCTCAATCCCGTAAATCGTCGCGATACCGTCGCCAACCCAGATGACTGTTCCGACTTCCTGGTCTTTGCTAACCATGTCATAGTTTTCTATTTCTGTTTTCAGGATGGAGATAATCTCCTCTGAACTGATAGAACCCACGTTATCACCTCCACGCCAAGCTTCGCTCTAAGCGATTTAAGCGCCCTTTCATGCTGTAGTCTTCCTCGATATCTCCTACGCGCAGAATAAATCCGCCAATCAGTTCCGGCTTTTTTTCCATAGAAAGCTGAACCGTCTCTTTTCCGTATTTTTTTGCCAGATATGCCCTCATACTGTCAAGCTGTTCCTCCGTGGGCTCCATGACATACGCAAGCTTCGCATGCAATATTCCATGCGCCGCGTCAAACTGCCCGGCGTACGCCTCAAATATATCATCAAGCAGCTCTATCTCCTGATTGTCACATACCACTTTCAGAAAGTTCCTCATTTTTTCCGGAAAAATCTTATCCACAAGACGGTGTTTTTCATTTTTGGAAACAGCCGGACTTTTCAGCGCCTTCTGCAATTCTGCGGTAAGGGAAAAAATGTGTTTTGTCTCCTCGACTATCTCTTTTTCCACGCCCAGTTCAAAAAGAACCACGCCATAATTATTTGCCGTCTGCGTCATTCACACCACCTGCTTTTGCCAAAAACTGTTCATACAGTAACTGGTTGTTTTCCCTGGTACTCGCTTCGCCCAGTACCTTTCCCGCAGCAGCCACCGCGAGCACCGCAATCTGCGACTGCAACTCCCGTACGGTTTTCTCCCGCTCCATCTCAACAGCCTTATGTGCATTTCGGATAATGCGCTCGGCTTCCGCGTCTGCCGCGTCAATCCGGCTCTCATACTCTGCCTGTGCATTTTTCCTCGCCTGCTCTACAATGCCTGCCGATTCCTCGTGAGCGTCTGCAAGCTGCTTTTCATACTGTGTCTTTAACTCGTCCGCCTGCTCTCTCTGCTTCCGGGCATCTGCAAGCTGCCCTTCAATCATGTTTTTACGCTGCTCCATAATGTTTGTCACCGGGCGAATTAAAAATTTGCGAAGTGCCAAATAAAGAACGATGAGGTTAATAATGGTAAAGATGACGTTCCAATCTATCCTTAATAATTCCATTCTCTACCAAATCCTTTCACTAGCCTAAGAACAAGATAATTAAAATTGCGACTACCATACCGAAAATCGCGGTACCCTCTGCCAATGCACAACCAAGCAGCAACACCTTTGTAATCTTTCCGTCAGCCTCCGGCTGTCTTGCGATTGCGTCAGTTGCCTTTGATGTGGCAAGGCCGATGCCTACGCCTGCTCCAATACCTGTCAATGCTGCAATACCTGCTCCAATAGCGATTAAAGATGTCATAATAATATTCTCCTTTTCTTTTTCTTTGTTTCACATCAGCTTTTACATTGCCCTATTCAATGGTTTCCTTAATAAACAGCGATGTCAAAAATACAAATACATATGCCTGAATAAACCCGTCAAATAAATCAAAATAGAGGCTGAAGGGAATCGGCACCAAAAGCGGCGCTACTATTTTTATCAGCTCCATAATTACAAACGCGCCTAAAATATTACCGAAAAGACGCATACACAGTGACAGCGGCCGTATAAAAATCTCCAGGATATTCATCGGCAGCATAATCGGGATTGGCTCCGCGAAGCTCTTAAGGAACTTCTTTGCCCCTTTCTGACGCACTCCGGAAAACTCAATCAGCACAATGCTCATCAGTGCCAGCGCAGCCGTAACTCCCACATCCTTGGTGGGGGACTTAAGCCCGAACAGGCCTATCATATTGGAAACGCCGATATAAATACCAACAGTCATCAGATAAGGGATATAGCGCTTTCCTTCCTCTCCCAGCAAGTCATAAAAGAAGTTATGTAAGCCTCCTATCACCGTTTCCAACACAAGCTGCCTTTTTCCCACATTCTCCACACGAAGATTTCTTCCCAGAAAAATTGCCGCTGCGATGAGGACAGCCATAATCAACCACGTTACCACGACAGATTCGGCAACCGGTATGCCGCCAAACACCGGAATGGTAAAGGCTGTCTCACAGCTCAGTTCTTCCATTAGCGATTTTGATAATTCCTCCGTATTCTCACTTCCCTTCGACTTCGTATTTTGGTGTATTTTATTGAAATTAAACGAAATTGTCAATTTTATAGAAATTTTTATAAAAACAAATTTTTTTGTTTATTTTTCACAATTTATTTTTTTTATTTTATTTTTTTTTGCCGTTTTAAGAGTTGCAATTTTCGTTTGTTCACAAATATTTTATTTTATATACAAATTGACGCCAAAGAATTGGTGCAGATAGCCAAATAAGTTTTACAGATTTGTCACTATCTTTACACTTTTTTAATGTATCCTTTGATTTTTTATCAAACATAAAACTTTACCAAAAAAGGTGTCACAAAATCACTAAGACTAATGATTTTGTGACACCTTTGTCTCTTAAATAATGAGGCATCGGGGATTCTGAACCCACGGGCTTCTCACCCCTCGCTGCGCCTAAATATAAAAAAGCCGTATTTATCAAAATACAACTTTTTTTCATATAAATGAGGCATCGGGGATTCGAACCCCGGACAACTTGATTAAAAGTCAAGTGCTCTACCGACTGAGCTAATACCCCATGTTCTTTGTAAAATCACAATGCCCAGTTCCGGAATCGAACCAGAGACACGAGGATTTTCAGTCCTCTGCTCTACCAACTGAGCTAACTGGGCAAAAACAAATATTATTTTTTGAGTTGCGGGAATAGGATTTGAACCTATGACCTTCGGGTTATGAGCCCGACGAGCTTCCAGACTGCTCCATCCCGCGATATTTACTTACCTTTATCCTATAACGATAAAGAAATGGGCAGAGGTGGATTCGAACCACCGAAGCAATTTGCAGCAGATTTACAGTCTGTCCCCTTTGGCCACTCGGGAATCTGCCCATACACTATTGCATATAAACTTGCGAAAGCCGATGATCGGACTCGAACCGATAACCTGCTGATTACAAATCAGCTGCTCTGCCAATTGAGCCACATCGGCACCTCTTTTTCCGAAATACCTTTCACAAAATAAATGGGACCTATAGGGCTCGAACCTATGACCCTCTGCTTGTAAGGCAGATGCTCTCCCAGCTGAGCTAAGATCCCATTATGATTAAGTGTTTCTTTTCAGAAACAACGACCCAGAAGAGACTCGAACTCTCGACCTCCGCCGTGACAGGGCGGCGCTCTAACCAACTGAGCCACTGGGCCATTTAGTGAATCATTCACTGAAGGTAATACCCTCAAAACTTCATACAGATTTCCGATGATACCTTTCGAAAAATGGTCATCTCGACTCCGCTTCGCTCCGTCTCGATGATTTTGCTCCGCAAAACTCTGTCTGTCCCCAGTGCCATCTCCGCAGGCAAGCCTGCT
>CALWBG010000005.1 GCA_944375975.1 uncultured Roseburia sp. | reverse complement strand
CAGAATCCTGCTTCCAAGCGCGCCGAGCGCAATACTATGTCCCGGCAGGGCTCTTGACCGGCCTTCCTTCGTATACTTTCCGATTCGCGGTCCCAAAACCTTTGCTCCCACCAGGGCCGACATTCCGCCCAGCGTGTGTACGATGGTTCCTCCCGCAAAATCGTGAAAGCCCAACTGCTCAAGCCAGCCGTCCCCCCAAATCCAATGCCCCACAACCGGATAAATGAGCATCGACATGACAATGCTGTAAACACAGTAGGCCGAAAATTTTGTCCGTTCCGCCATGGCTCCCGAAACGATGGTTGCCGCCGTAGCACAAAACGCAATCTGATAAAATACAAACGTATACAGTGAAATTCCTTCCGGAAGAATTTCCGTATAGGAATCACGCACAAAAAAATCCAGGCTGCCGATAAACAGATTTCCGTCTCCATACATGAGGCCAAATCCAATCATCCAGAAGATTGGCGCGCCGATGCAGATATCAATGACGTTTTTCATTACGATGTTGCCCGCGTTTTTCGCCCTGGTAAAGCCTGTTTCCAGCATGGCAAATCCTGCCTGCATGAACAGCACCAACGCCCCGCAGAGTAAAATCCACATGGTACTTATTGACGACATAGCTTTTCCTCCTCTCTCTATCTGGATTCTCTTATATATGGCTTACCGTTTGCCTTCGGTTCAGAACCCGGCTTCATAAAAAATGACAGGGCAAGCAGTGTACACAGATACGGAAGCATCTGCAAAAACTGATATGGAATAGAAGCGTCCGCAACCTGAAGGCGAAGCTGCAGCGCGTCCAAAAAAGCAAAAAAGGTGCACGCCAGCAGTACGCCCTTTGGCTTCCATTTTCCGAAGATAACCGCGGCAAGCGCGATGTAACCGCGTCCGGACACAATTCCGCTCACGTAGCTCGTAATATATACATTGGTCAGATACGCTCCCGCGAGCCCACAGAGTATTCCGTTGACGCTGCATGCCAGATATTTTTTCTTCTGAATGTTTATTCCGAGCGTCTCCGCCGCCCGGGGATATTCACCGACTGCCCGAAACGCCAGACCGGATTTTGTCTTATACAGATAAAACCATATGATTACGACCACCGCCAGCGACACGACCAGCACAAAATAATTGTCGGCAGTCACGGACTGAAGCTGACCGGACTGAGATTTTGAAACTGTCGTATAAATAAGAGATGCCAGCGCCATTCCGAGAATGTTCATCGCGTTGCCGACAATGACCTGGTCCGCATTGAGCTGAATCGTAAGGAACGCGTAGATCATGTTTACCAGCAAGCCGGACAGGACACCCGCCAGCATACCCACATAGGGATTCTGAATAAAATACGAAACGACAAAGCCCGTGATTGCCCCGACAGACATAATTCCTTCCAGCCCGATGTTTGTCAGTCCGCAGCGCTCCGAAAACATTTCTCCGGTTGCGCCGAGCAGCAGGGGCGGCAGCATTCTCAGTGCCGCAACCAACAGGCCCGTCAAAAATGCCACGGTTAAGATACTGCTCATTCCATTGCCCTCCTTTCCTTTTTAAATGCGATTTTTTTGAAAAAATTGCGCTCCATCAGCACACTTCCCGCCACCACGAAAAATATAATGATGCTCTGAATAATATCCGCAATGGAGGATGGCACGCTGGTCATCAGCTCCATAGAGTTCGATCCTACATTCAGAGCAGCAAAGAACAGCGCCGCGAGCACCGTGCCAACCGGATTGAGCTGACCGATTAACGCAACCGCGATTCCGTCAAAGCCGTAATCCGCGCAGAACCCGCTCTGAATCCGGTACTGGGTGCCAAGCAATTCTATCGTACCCGCCAAACCGCCGATGGCGCCAGAGATTGCCATGGACGCGACCATATACTTCTTTACGCTGATCCCATTGCATTCCGCCGCCACGGCATTGATTCCGACGGCCCGGAACTTTATGCCCCACGCGGTCTTATATAAAATGTAATAAACGATCACGGCACAGAATAATGCGATGAGGATTCCTATATGAAGCCTTGTCCCTCCCACTAAAACAGGGAGTCTCGCAGCCTCTGCAACCCTTTCCGTCTGCGGGATCTTGCTCGATTCTGCTGCCAGCGGAACGGTATACAGATAATCCGCCAGATAGAGTGCGATATAATTCATCAACAGCGTGGATACAATCTCATTCACCCTGCGGTATGCCTTTAACGCGCCTGCAATCGCTCCCCAGACGGCGCCGACCGCCATGCCCGTGAGGATTCCTCCCACAGCCACGACCACGCCCGGCAAATTACGAAAAGCCTCCACAAACCATGCCGCCGCAATGGCGCCTATGATGAGCTGCCCGTCCACACCAATGGTAAAAACGCCGCTTCGATACGCGAAGGTAACTGCAAGTCCCGTCAGTATCAGTGGAACCGCAATGACAAATAGTTCACAGATATTATTCATGGAACCGAATGCCCCGCGCAGCATATAAGAATATGCCTCCGCCGCGTTATTTCCGGTAAGTTCTATGACGACAATTCCGATGAGCAGCGCCGCGATTGCAGATACCACCGGTACGGCAACTTTTTTCAACATTTTAGCAATCGCTTCTTTCATATTCCTTACCTCCCATCATTGAAGAAATCTTATTCATATCAGGATTTTCCCCCGGAACCTCACCCATGATTTTTCCTTCAAACATGACGATAATACGGTCAGCTACCTTGATCACCTCGTCGATATCCGCCGATACGACCACCACGGCGCTTCCGGCGTCCCGCGCGCGGATGAGGCTGTCATGGATAAAGTTTGCCGCGCCGATATCAAGCCCCCTGGTCGGGTGCATGGCAACGATAAACTTCGGATTCCGCTCCAGTTCCCGCGCGAGAATAATTTTCTGCTGGTTGCCTCCTGAAAGGTTTCTTACCTCTTCCTGAATCGATGAACAGCGGATATCATACTTTTCCTTCATTTCCTCCGCATATTCCTGCATATTTTTCTTTAATAAAAATTTACCGGAAGCCTTTGAAAAACGCGCGTCTTCCATATCCTTTAAGACAAGATTGTCCCTGACATCCATTCCGCCGATGAGGCCCATTTTATTTCTGTCCTCCGGGATATGCGCTACGCCCTCCCTGATAAAATCAATGATGCGGTAGCGGTTGGCATCTATTCCCTCATAAATGCGTTTGCCTTCCTCGGGCTTTTGGATTCCGGTCAGTATATCCGCAAGCTGGCTCTGGCCGTTTCCGTCCACCCCAGCCACGCCGAGAATCTCTCCTTTATGCACCTTTAAGTTAATCCCGCTTAAGCCGCCGTGCTTACTCTGCTTATGATAAGATACATTTTGCAGCTCATAGATTACCTCGTCTTTTTTCCGCACCTTCTTGTAAGCCTTCGCCGCGACTTTTTCGCCCACCATCAGATTGGCTAATTCGTCCGCGGAATAATCGCACGCGTTCACGGTAACAACTGTCCTTCCCCGGCGGAGCACGGTAATTTTGTCGGAAATCTGCATGACCTCCTTTAATTTATGCGATATAAAAATAACGGATTTATTCTGCTCCGTCAGCTTTTTTATAATCCGAAATAATCCCTGCGCTTCCTCGTCCGTCAGCACCGCGGTCGGTTCGTCCAGAATCAAAAGCTCCGCGTCATTATACAGCGCCTTTATAATCTCCACCTTCTGCTGCTGCCCGACCGACAGGTTATTTACCATCTCGTGAAGATCCACCTTGAGGTCGTACAGCTTCTGGATTTCCGTTACTTTTTTGGTCACCTCCGCGGCATCTAAGAGCACGCCCTTTTCCTCCAGCGCACAGAGCATAATATTCTCAAGAACGCTCATGGCCTCAATCAGCATAAAGTGCTGGTGCACCATCGCGATTCCGATGCTTCTTGCCGTCTGCGGAGAATCCATATGCCATTCGCAATCCTTAAACACGATTTCTCCGTAGGTCGGTTCATATAATCCGCAGAGAATATTCATCAGCGTGCTTTTTCCCGCACCGTTTTCACCCAGCAGGGTATGGACCTCCCCATACCCTACCTTCAAATCCACATCGCACAATGCGCAGAAGTCGCCAAACTTTTTGGTTATTTTTATCAGCTCCAGCATATGTCATCTCACCCTCTCTGTCCTATTCCAGATAACTGTCGCAATCAATCTCCCCGCTTTGAATCTTCTCAATTACCTCCTGCACCTGCGCCTGCTTATCCTCGTCAAAAAACGCGCCGAATTCTCCGAGGCTACAGGTTCCGCCTTCCTCAAAGCCCGCTTTATAATATCCGCCCTCAAAGGTTCCGTCACAGGCGGCCTTCATCGCGTGATAAATCAACGCCTCATTGCTCTGGATAATGCTTGTAATCGTAATGTCCGGCGCCGTCGCCAGGGCTTCTGAGGGCTGGGCGATAAAGTATGCCCCTCCTTCGCTCTCACACGCTTCCCTGACACCGGAATCCACACCGCTGGCAAAACTGAATATTACGTCGACATCCGACTCAATCATGGAAAGCCCGATTTCCTTCCCCATCGCAACGTCCGTCCAGGAGCCTGACATCACGGAGGTATATGTAATATCGGGATTGATGTACTTTGCTCCCGCCTCCATGGTCTTGCTTGCCTTTAATATTTCCTCGGATTCCTCACCGCCGACAAAACCGACCGCATTTGTCTTTGTCTGCAATGCGGCGATGACACCGGCCACAAAACCGATTTGAGCATTGTTCTGTGACATGGACATTGCGTTGTCCGCCGTATAGGTTCCGTCAATTACCGCGAATTTTACATCCGGATAATCCCCCGCCACCTCTGAAATGGCGTCGGAGAGATCCGTATCGGGGGAAATAATCAAATCCACTCCCGCCTCGCAATACTGCTTTACCGTAGAAGTCATATTTTCCAGTTCGACATTTTCCACTTCAAAGGTCTTCATATTTTCAAATTCCTGCGACGCTGCCTCAAAGCCGTCATGGCAGCTTGTCCCCCAGCCGCCGTCCTCAAAAGGACAGGCGGAAATATATGCCACCTGGAAGGTATCCCCCGACGCGGTACCGCCATCCGAAGCGGCTGTGCCGCAGCCTCCCAGCATTCCCGCGGTAAGAACCGCCGCTGTCCCACATGCCATTACTCTTCTTAAAAAATCCCTTTTCATATTTTTCCCTCCTGTTCATTTACCCGATTGGTTTTGTGATATATTTTTCATGCATCTTCCTGCGACGCATCCAATCCTTTCCCTGTCGTGACGCCATCTCGATGATTTCTCTTTCGCTGACCCTGACTGCCTTTCCGCCCTTCACCAGAATCTCTCCCTGTACCATGACAGTGTCCACATTGCTCCCGTTTGCGGAAAACACGAGATTCCATAAAAGATTTGTGTCATCACCGTCCCAGTAGACCGGCTGGAGATTCGGTCTTGCGCAGTCGACTAAAATCAGGTCCGCGCTTTTCCCTGCCTCGATGGAGCCGATTTCATCTTCCATATTTAAGGCTCTCGCTCCGTTAATGGTTGCCATTCTAAGCATTTCCTTTGCACTGAATACAAGCGCGTCGCAGTGCGTGGCCTTTTGAATCAGCGAGCCGAACTTCATCTCCCAGAACAAATCCATCCCGTTATTGTCAATCGGTCCGTCCGAGCCGATGGATACGTTTACCCCCTCCCGCCTCATAAGCGGTGTTCTCGCCACCCCGCAGCCAAGCTTTGCCGCCGAGGTCGGGCAATGCGCCAGGCTGGTACCGGTCGCCGCCATCTTTTTGATGTCCTCATCGCCAATCCACACGCAATGCGCCAGCAGTGTGTGTTCTCCGAGTATACCGCGCTCCTCTAAGACCTCAATCGTAGATTTCCCGAACCGTTTGCGGACAGTCTGTTCTTCCTCCATCTGCTCACAGCCATGCGTGTGAATGCCGACCCCGTATTCTTTCCGGCAGCGGACGGCAGCTTTGTACATCTGCTCACTGCAATAGAATAAGTCCTCCAATCCCATCCATACCCGGATTCGTCCGTTCTGCGTCATATGATGGCTCCTGATTAAAGCCTCATTCGTCTCTGTCGTATCAAAAAAGGTGTACGGGGGCACGTCCGCCGCGTACGGCGCCATATGTAAACGTATCCCAAGTTCTCCCGCCGCCTCCGCGCTCCTGTGCATAAACCGGTACATGTCCATAATTGTGGTGGTTCCGTTTTTTAAGCACTCCAGATAACATAACCTCGCGGCATGGTAGGCGTCTTCTTCCACGCATGCCCGATGCTCCAAATCATATACCGGAAGCCACTCCACCATCCGCTGATTCTCCACCACTCCCCGCATCAGGCTGGAGTGATTATGCGTGTCAATCAGTCCCGGCAGCAGCGCCGTCTGATTCCCGCCGTCAATAATTTCATCCGCGTCCTGCGGAATGATGATTTCTTCTTTTTTCCCAACCTTCTCGATTTTTCCGTCCCGGATGATGACTGTTCCATTTTTAATAATCTCATCCTTCTCATTTACCGTAAAAATGATAACGTTGGTAATCACTTTACACTTCATAGCGTCATCCCCTTTCCTCCCGCGGCAGAAACGTGTAACGTCTGGCGGACATAAAAAAAAGATGCTATGCGCCTGCATAACACCTTTGTTATTCTTTGCTGATTGTTTTTTACTTGCTGCTATGATATTATATTCAAAACCGTTTTTCAACTTACTATTTGTATGAATAGTTAATTATTTTTCATCTATTTTGTATGATTTCTGGAGGTTCTTATGACGTTAAAGGATTTTCTTTCCCTGCCATTTACCGAGGATTTTCGCCTTCTCAATTCCATTCCTGACACCGGCAATATTCCAGTGGAATATATTTCCATTCTGGAGCCGCCCGTGGAAAATTTTGTCCGAACCAATGAAATTATACTTTCCACCGCCCTGTCAGTCCGGGACAAACCGGAAGAATTATATCATTTTATTCAGGATTTGCAGCAGTCCGGCGCGGCCGCCGTGGTATTTGCATTTCCCAATGATGACTTTTCCCTGCTAAATTCCCAGCTTCCGCTCTTTGAAGCCCTCCACTTTCCGATTATATCCATGTCCTGGAAGCATCTGTTCTCCGATGTCGTGGAAAATACCTTAAAGGAAATCTGGGCAGTTGACAACGAAACCCAGTCCTATCTTGAATCCATGCAGCGTGAGCTGCTGAACTACTATATCCAGGGAAAGACGCTCGATGACGCGGCGGAGCTCCTGTATAAATATCTCGCAAGCGACATTCTCATTTCAGATGCCAATCACCATATCCTCGCGACAAACCGCAGCGTGCGCGCCCCAGCTTCCGCGCAGCGCTTAAACGATTGCCTTAACGCTTTCCGCCGCATTGAGATCGCTTCGGGTGCCCATCTTTACGGTTACGTCTTAATCGACCCTGCCACCTATGCGGTAACCCTGCATTCCCCGGCGGCCACACAGTGTATCAGCACTCCATTAACGCTCTGGTTTGACCGCGAATGGTCCATCACCGCCTCTAAGATGAAGTCTAAGGAGGATTTTGTCTGGAAGCTCGCGCAGCATGAATTTTCTTCCCCGCAGGAAGCAATTTCCAAAGCTGACCTTCTCGGCTTTCAGGCAGATACAACCTATGCGTGTCTGGCGGCTGATGTCTTTTCTTGGGGCGGTTCCGGCCAAAACGACGATATATACGCTTCTTCCTCCGTCCTTCCGTCCAATACCATGATCGAAGAACAGGTCGTCGAATCCGCGCATGAGATGGGCCTCGCCGTTATGACGGCACTGCACAAGCAGCGCCTGATTATCTTTCTTGAGACGCCGGAAAACATCCTTTCCGCGGCGCTGGCGGAAAAATATCTCGACTTTTTCGAGCACAATATCAGGCAATCCACCCCCTCGCTGCGTTTTCTCTGGGGCTACGACAATTTGGGCCGTCCCATTGACTCCATCTATCTCGGCTATAAAAATGCCGTGACCGCCCTGCGTCTTTGTCAGGATTCCCACGGTGCCATCTCCCGAAGCTGCTTTCAGCATTCCGTCCTGCCTAAGGCAATTTCCCTGCTCTGCGCGAACGGGGAAATCGTCGCCATGGCAAACAGCGTCCTCAAAGGGGTTCTCGCCTATGACGCGGAAAAAAATACCGATTATCTGGAAACATTAAAGGTTTATATAAAGACAAATTACAACATCAGCGAAACCGCGCGCGTGATGCATCTTCACAGGCAGTCTCTTTTGTACCGGCTGGAAAAGCTTGAAGACCTATGCAAGCTCTCCTTAAAAAAACACAAGGATTTATTTCTGCTCGAATTGTGCATTATGATTTTACAAAATCAAACGTAAAATGAGGGCATTGCCTGACAATGCCCCCATCCTTTGGATTACTGCTCCATCTGTCTTCCGAGAAAGGACGCGGCCGCCGCGGCAAGCTTGCCCTCCGTCTCTCCCATTTTACTTTTTTCGTCTTTATTGTAAAGGACAACCGCCCCGATGGCGTCCCCCTCACAGATGATTGTACTCACCGCCTGTTCGGTAAAATCTCCGCTGTCATCCAGCGTTACCTTGATAAAATCATTGCCGCCCGCCTCAGCCTGATAATTTTTCCGCTCGCTGATGGCAATTTCGAGCTGCCGGCTGATTGGCTTTCCCTCAAAATCTTTCTTCCCGCTTCCTGATGCGGCCACCACATGGTCGCAGTCCGTGACAAGTACCAGATGTCCGGTCGTCTGCGCAAGGCTCTCCGCATATTCGCCGGCAAACTGGCTTAACTCTCCGATTGGAGAATATTTTTTTAATATAATCTCACCCTCGCGGTCCGTAAAAATTTCCAACGGATCGCCCTCGCGGATTCTAAGCGTTCTTCTGATTTCCTTCGGCACGACAATGCGCCCCAAATCGTCTATCCGTCTAACAATACCTGTTGCCTTCATGTCTATTCCTCCATTTACAAGTGCTGTACTGCTAGTATTTGTAAATGGTGGATTATTATTCACAATTTTGCGCGTCAGAAAATTGATTTTCTCATTCTGCCTGTGCATCAAACAGCGTTAAGCCCCGTTTAACGCAAAACGAAGACCCGCTGCTGCGGATTCCCTCTTTCGTCCAGCCCGTAATCTTAAAGACATCCTCTCTGTCCGCTTCAATGTTCAGGCTTTTTAACCTTCCATCGGCCAATTCCGCGCTGATAAGAATACCGTTTTCACCGCGCAGGCGTTCAAACGATACATGTCCCTTTTCCCATGCTGCCGGAATGGCAGGAAATGGTTCTATTGTATGATTTTTCATAAAAAGAAGCATTTCCTGAAGCGCGTCTGCGGCGCACATATTCGCCTCCAACGTAAACGGGCGGTAGGTAAAGTCCGAATAGCCTCCCTTTTTATAATCTCCGTTTAAATGAAAACCATTCGGAGAGCAAAAATAATTCCAGAAAATGGAAAGCATTTTCCACGCCTTTTCGCCGTTTTTCTGAACCGCATAAAGCTCCGCCATCCAGCAGAAGCTAAAGCCCACCCACTGGGAAGTGCCAAGGCGCTCAAAATCCGCAATCGTTGCGTCAATAATGCGACGATTTTCGTCCCCACTGTACGGAATCAGACGCAGGGGATGAATCGCCATTGCGTTGGAAAAATGGCGATGCGACTCCGCGAGAATCTCCTCCGGCGAAATCATCAGGACATGACCTTCGCTGACGGAAAGCTCCGGAAGCGCCGCGCGGATTTTCCGCCAGCCCGGCGCTTCCCCGTTTCCGAGCAGATCCGCGTACTCCGCGAGCGTCTCAAACAGAAAATGCATCAGCGCCAAATCATAATTGCTGTTCGGCTTCACAAAGGCTTCTGCCGTATCATCATGGATTTCGGGCGAGCTGGAAATCGGAAGATAAAGCTTGCCATCCTCCCCCTCTGTCAATAAGTCTTCGATACACTCCGCCGTCTCTTTCAGGTAGGGATACGCCCGTTCGCTTAAAAACTCCTTATCCCCCGTGTAACGGAAATACTCCGCGAAGGCATGACAGAGCCAGATTTGATTTGTCGGGGACAACGAGTACATCGGCCATCCGCCAAGTGGCTTTGCGTCAATCGTCATGACCGCCGGAAGGCACTGCCCGCGAGTCCCGTAAAAGTCCGCGGCAAAAGCCCGCCCCGCTTCCCGGCAGTTCCACAGAAAATCAATGAAGCACCGTCCCTCCTCCAGATGGTTTGCCTTCAGATAATGATAATAGCTCATCTGCGTATTCAAATCATTGTGATAATCGCCCTTCCAGGGTGGAAGCTTATCCTCCGCCGCCGTCCATACCCCCTGTAACGGCATCGGATAACCGCCTTCCCGCGAGCAGGAGGCAAACAGATAATTTGTCAGATACCACTGCAACTCAAACTGTTTATCCGGCAGGGTGAGACTGCTTTTTGACCAATAGCGCTCCCACCATTGCCTGTGCGCGGCAAACAGCACCTCCGGCTCCTGCTCCATATACGCCTCAATCTCCCGACAGGCGGCGGAAAGCCAATCCCGCGCATCCGTTGATGCGGCGACACGAAAATACAGCAGCGTCTGTTTCCCTTCTTTTCGGATTCCGAGCACAACACCGTACGAAAAATTTCCCTCCGCTTTCTGTGAAAAAAACAAAAGCTTTCGTTCCCGGGAAATCACACGCTCTCCCGGAACTGCCGGCTCATAATTCAACTCCGACAAGTCGCCCTTGGAAATCTCTTTGTGCAGACGATACGGCACGGCGTTCTTTTCCGCGCCAAAGCCGGGCGGCTTTAGACTCACTTCGGGAAATGTGTTATTTTTCCTTCTTACGCTGGCCCCGGACTTCGTCTCCTTCTCTTCCTCCCGCTCATTTATGCTCATCACGCCGATATTTTCCGCGGCGCTGAAAAACGCGTGCACCACAAACGCCCGGCCGCCGCTTTCCACCTGCATTTTTGCCTGTGCGTCCTCCATACAGAGCTCGGATTTTGTTTTTATCTGCTGCCCGAAAGAAAGCACGATTCTTCCCACCGGGAGCTTTGTCGGAACGGGATAATCATAGGGTGCGTCGAATATTTCCCTGATTTTCGCAGTATTTTTTTCCTTTGCCAGCGCGACGAGTGTCTGATAGGTAAATTCCGGCCGTTCTATGCCGAAAGGAGTTGTCCCATCCCAGATGTCCACGCGATCCAGGCTCACATACAACTCCTCTCCGTTCCCCCATATCAAACCTCCCATTCGGCCGTTTCCAAGTGGGATGCCTTCATCCCACCTGGAAATATTTTTGTCAAATGTCAGTTTATATTTCATACCATACTATCTCATTCGCCTTCAAATCAAGCGGAAAGCTGGAACCGTCTCCCTTATAAACGGTTGTTGTCTGCGGCTCATAAGTATTATTTACCACACAGAACTTTCCGTTTTTGATATAGGCGTGTACCTCCACATTGTAATTTGTCGAAAACCAACGGTGAATCGACGACTCGTCCCCTGCGCTCCAGAGAATCGCGCGGTAGAGCAGCCTGCTGTTTTCAAAGCTGTAAGGAAGGCCGCTGATATAAACCGACCTGCCCTCGCCGAATTCGCGGACGGCAAGATGAACATTTTCATTTTCCGAAACGAGCACCGTCGTTCCGGGAAGTGCGTACATATTTTTCTGTGCCTCTCCGAAATCAATTTTCTCCGAGGCGTCCTCCGTGATAAAGTGTGCGTGATTCTCCCAGTTATACTTGTCATAGCCCAGTGTAAAATCCCGCTCCTCCTCTACACCGAAGACGGTGGAAAGCTGGATAAAATGACCGTTTGCCTGATGACCGCTCGGCTCCCCGACTCCTATAATTCCGCCTCCGTTATAAACAAACTCTTTCACCGCCGCGGAAATCACGGGATTGCACCACCATTCCCCGCCGGTCTGTGCGGTATCCGCGTCGCCGATGTTTAAAATGACATCAATATCCTTTAACATTTGCGGATTTTCCAATATATCGTCAAAGCTGATAAACGACACGTCAAACGGTGCCCCCGCCAGCGCTTCAATGATTCCCGCATAGGAGTAATTCTTTTTAAAGTAGATGGCATGATGCACCATGTGATTGCCCCATGCGCGCATTTTGCCCCAGCAGTTTAATACTGCCACCCGCTTTACGCAGTACGGCGTTGTTCCTTTAATATTTTCGTACAGCACGCGGAACTCCTCACATACCGACTCCACATACTCCACAAACTCCGGAAATTCCATCGCCAATTTAAGGTATCCGCCGTAGCCGATACGGTCAATCGGTTTTCTTAAAATTGCGCGTCTGGCCGTCACCCAGTTGACCTTTGCTTCCTTCACGGGATCTCCACCCTCATGGAAGGTATCCGTGAAAAAGTATGGCAGCAATCTTCCTTCCGTATACTTCACGCCCTCAATGTCACTGATTAACCGCAGGGTAGAGCCGTTTCCCACGCTTCCGACAACAGCATCCAGGCCGATGGTCTGAAATTCCTCCATAAACGGCTCCATGCCAATCCAGTGGTCGCCTAAAAACATCATGGCTTCCTTCCCGTACTCATGGGTAATATCCACCATTTCCTTTGCGATTTTCGCGACCTCCCTGCGCTGGAACGCCATAAAATCACGGTATTCCTTTCCGGGAATCCGATATTGGTTGTTGTAATAGCCCTGGTCAATAATAAACTCGGGGCGGAAGCGGTAACCGGCTTCCTTTTCAAACTGTTCTAAAATATAAGGACTTACCGATGCGGAATAGCCGTACCAGTCCACGTATTTCTCCCTTGCCAGCTCGTCAAACACCAGCGTAAACTGATGAAAAAAGGTGGTGAACCGCAGCACATTCACATACGGATGGTCCTCGATAAATTTCCGCAGACGCTGCATGGTATACGCATGGGTCTTTGGCTGCCGCACATCAAACGTAATCTGGTGCTCCACATCCTTCCAGTCATTGACCACCGCATTGTACATATGTACCGGATCCCACATAATATACGCAAGAAAGCTTACGGTATAATCATGAAACGGAATGCTACTGATAATGACCTCTCCGGTTTCCTCCTCATAGGACCAGTCCGAGACCGGAACCACCTCTCCGGTACTGCGGTCAATCACCTCCCACCAGCGGGCAATATCATCCCTGCTGTTCGGTGTCAGCATATCGGGATAAAGCCCTTCCATCAAACGGACGCGAAGCGTTTCCCCCGCCGCCGTATAGATGGGAGTCATCAGATACATCTGCTGAATTTCATCGGGATTCTTCCTCGCCCACTCGTTATCCTTTCTCGTCGTATAATAGGTGGAATATACCTTTAACCCCACATCCTTAAGCTCGACCGGAAAATCCGTGCCGTCACAGTCACGTACCGCATCCGCTCCCCAGCGCTCCGCCAGGCTTAAGGTTTCTTTCACGACGTCAGTGTCTGTTGGAATTGTGACCCGCCCTTTATTCTGTTTCATACTAACCTCCTTCGTTCTGATTTATTTATATTGCCTGTTGTAAAACCAGAGTAAAAATATCAGTCCCGCCAGGCCGACCAGCATCGTGAGCAGTCCTGCCGGACCTATGTTCCGCTGCCCGACGACCGTAAGTACAATGCTTATGATAAAAATCACAATGAGAACTGTCATTGTCACTATTTTCTTCATTTTTTCACTCATAATTCCCTCATTTCCGCGCAGTCAAAAGCGCCAGCTAACCCTTCAAACCGCCGATTGTCATGCCCTGCGTCAGCTTCTTCTGTACACACATATACAAAATAAGCGTCGGAAGCATTACAATCACCAGACCGGCATACATCTGGCCGTACTGTACCGCCGACCTCTGCGCCGCCATCAGATTCATCAGTCCCACCGGAAGTGTCTTAAGCTCCGCCTTTGTAAGCAGTGTCATGGATATAATATACTCATTCCAGAAGGAAAGGAAATTAAACAAAATGACCGTGACGATGCTCGGCTTTGCCATCGGCATAATAATCCTCACCATTGTGTAAAAATAACCAGCCCCGTCCACATAAGCTGCTTCTTCATAATCCTTTGCCAGAGACTTAAAATACCCGGACAGCAGATAGATCGTAAACGGCAGCGCCGTGGATGCATATACCAGTGCGAGGATAAAAAGATTATTCAGGAAAAACGTTCCCCCGAATGTCTGCCTTAACCAGATATCCCCGTTATTGAGCATCAGGAAAATCGGAACAACGATGTAGTTTACATTGATGAACAGTCCCGCCATAAACATCGTATTCCAAAAGCCTCTGCCGAGAAACTTAAATCTTGCAAGCACATAGGCTGCCGGCAATGCGATAATGATAAGAAGCGCCAGCGCCAGTGCCGTGACAATCACCGAATTGAGCATATAAGAACCCATATCGGCCTTCTGCCATGCGTCTATAAAGTTTTGATAATGAATCCCCTTGGGCAGCACCCACGGGCTGCCGTAAAATTCTGAGTTTTCTTTGATGGAGGCCACGAATACCCATGCCACCGGCACGATAATCGTAACCGCCAAAAGCGCCAGAACCAGATAGATAAAAAATTTGACCAGCTTCGGGCTCCCCTGGAGCCGCTTTTCTTCTTTATTTCCCATTCTCTTACCCTACCTTCCTTTCCCGAAAACGGCTGTCGACCTCTATGTATGATTTCTGTTAAAACTCGATTTCCTCCCGTTTTGTGACCGCGTTTAAGATCGCGGCAAGCGCAAACGAGAACAGGAACACCATAACGCCGATTGCCATACCGTATCCATAGGACGAATTCGTGTAAGCCTCCTGGTACATATAGCTTAAGAATACGCTGGAAGCGCCGTCCGGCCCGCTGTTTGTCATCGCCTTAACGAACAGGAAGCTCATATTGATATTACTGATGATAAAGAATGTCAGCGTCGTTCTGATATTCGTCCAGATTAACGGCAGTGTGATTGCCGTAAACTGTTTGATTCTGCCGGCACCTTCGAGAGCCGCGGATTCATAAAGGCTTTCGGGAATATTTGCCATACTCGCCATGTACATAACCATATAGTACCCGATTGCCTGCCATACCATGGCGATTGCGATACTGTAGATTACGATTTTGGGACTGCCGAGCCAGAGAACCGGAGTGTCATTGGTACCGCCCTTAAACAGTGCGATAAAGCTGTTTAGCAGTCCGTTGTTCGGGTCATAAATCGCGGAAAAGATTGCGCTGATTACAACGATGGATAAAATATTCGGTATATAAAAAATGACTCTGAAAAAATTCTGCCCCTTTATTTTTTCACGGGTCAGGATTGCCGCAAATATAATGGCAAAGAAAAAGGTTACAATGGTAACAATCACAATCAACAGAATACTGTTCTGAAATGCCCGGTAAAATTTATCGCTCGCAAACAGTGTGGAAAAGTTCTGCAATCCCACAAACGTCTTTTCCGCCGTATACCCGCCCCAGCGGTACAGGGACATGCGGAAAACGTCGATCGTCGGAATAATCATAAAAATGATAAATAATACAATCGCAGGTGTCACGCACAGCGCGATAAACCCGCTTCTTCTTCTTTTATTTTTCATTGCCCCATCTCCATTTAAAAAACGGAAAATGGCCGGCAGGCAACCGCCCGCCGACCATCCATCACCTTTACTGTTTCAATGCTGCCCTGAGTGCATCACTGTCAGATATAATCTGGCTCACCCAGTCATCCTTCGTCTTATCTCCGGTTACCAGAGAGTTTACCGGGTCAAAGAAAGTGCCGCGAACCGTGATTCCCTCTACCGGATCCGTCGTCGCGAATGCGTCCATAACCGCTACCGCGCCGGTATCGTAGATAGAATAGAACAGCTTGTTATCGCCAGTCAGCTTCTCGGACATTCCAGCAATCGGCTGAACCGCCGGAGAATCGCCGGAGGCAAAAATCTCTGCCGCCTCATCGGAATATAAGTAAGCGATAAATTCTTTGCCAAGGTCTTTATTTTCCGCGCCCTTCGGCATCCAGATCTGCGCGAAGAACGCATAGCAAGCGCTTTCTCCTCCCGCTTCCATCGCGGGAAGCGCGGTAAAGCCCCACTCAAAGTTCTCTGCTCTCGGTGCCTCGGCCATCTCGCCTACTACCCATGTGCCGTTCGGCATGAAGATTGCCTTGTTATCCAGAATAAGCTGCTGATTCTTCTGGAAATCATTGTCATTGGCATTTGCCGGAGTTGTCGGCTCGGTATAGCTTGCAAGCTTCTCAATAATGTCAAATACGGTCTGAGCTTCCTCTGTCTCCCAGATGCCCTCTGCGTAATTCATAGCCTCTGTAAACTGCTCGGTTCCCATTGCCTCATGAAGCAGCGCATAGAAGAAAGCATCGAAATAACCTGTGGTCGGATAGGTAAACAGGGCGATTCCCTCTGCCTTTGCCTTGTCGCCAAGCTCCCACATCTCATCCCAGGTTGTCGGAACTGTCCAGCCTTTCTCCTCCAAAAGCCCCTGATTATAGAACAATCCGCACGGACCGTAGAACATCGGCATCAGATAGGTCTTGCCGTCGCCATACGGATTTGTGATAGAGTTATCCACAAAGCCCGGTAAAATCTTATCGCCGACAGTCACGTCCTCTCCCGGAACCGTCATCGATAAAACGTCCGTTAAATCTTCCACATTATTGTCCTTCACAAAGGTCTCGGTCAGGGCCTGTTCTCCGCCGACCGCTCTCATAATGACATCCGGGTATATGCCGGACTTCATTTCGGGAGTAATTACATCCTCAAGCTTCTTATCAATGGTCAGCTCCACCGTTACACCGGGATGAGACGCCTCAAAGGCTGCGCATACGTCCTGCCAGATCTGCGCACCGTACGCGGTTTCTACCGCTGCCACCTTAAGCACCTGATTATCCCCCGAAGCTTCAGCATCCGTCGCGTCTGACGCTTCCGTGCCATCCGCCGTAACAGAACCTGTATCCGCTCCGGCATTACCGGTCGTATTGCCGCCGCAGGCTGCTGCCCCAAAAGCGGTCAGCGCTGCCATCGCTACACATAAAACTTTTTTCAGCTTCATACATCTTCCTCCTCTATTTCTTCAGTTGTTCTCTTGATGACTATAGTATAGCCCTTCCTCCTGGCCGATTCAATTCATATGTTGCTTTTAATTTTATATATATTGCTTTTTTTATATATTTTTGTTAATATTTATATAGTTGTTTTAACGTACTAAAATTTTTTGTTTTATTTATTGTATAATCACTTTGTACAATTAGCACATTTTTATAATTTTATTTTTAGTTATTTTATCCAATCAATTTTTTGTGCATTATTTTTTTTATGAAATCCGTCATTTTTCCGGAGCAGTATTACTAAAATTTCAGGGAGGCAGCCATGGGCATAACCAGATACCAGATTAACACCGCCGACGCACAGTCCGTCAGCGCAAAGCTTCTATATGTGACTTATTCCAAGTATGAAAACGACTGGCCAAGCCTGCCGCACACACATTACTTTACCGAATTGTTCTATGTGAAAAAGGGACATGGGAAATTTCTGGTCGACGACCGGCTTTTCCCCATCAAAGAAGACGATTTTGTAATTGTAAACGCAAATGTTTCCCACACGGAGATATCGGAAAACGATACTCCTCTGGAATACATTATTCTTGGAGTGGAAGGCTTAAGCTTTTCTTTTGAAGACAACAGGGATCATATTATTTTCAACTGCCGCAACGACCAGTCCGACCTCATGTTTTATATGAATTCCATGCTGAAGGAAATGGAAGAGAAAAAACGCAATTACGAGCTTGTCTGCCAGAATCTTCTGGAGGTGATGATTGTAAAATTGCTGCGGAGGACCAACTTTGCGTTTGAGGTCATTTCCTCTGAAAAAATCAGCCGCGACTGCCTGCGCATCAAGCAGTATATCGATGCTAATTACACCTCCGATATTACCCTGGATACGCTGTCGGAAATTTCACACCTGAATAAGTACTATCTGGTACATTCCTTTGTGAAATATTTCGGCTGTTCGCCGATTAATTATCTGTGCAGTGTAAGGATAAAGGCCAGCAAAGAGCTGCTGACCTCCACCAATTACAGCATCAGCGAAGTAGCCCAGTCCTCGGGCTTTTCTTCCCAGAGCTACTTCGCCCAATGCTTCCAGAAGCACTGCCATATGAGCGCCAGCGCTTACCGTAAATCCTTTCGGGAGCAGGCCTAGCAGTATTTCTTTACAATTTCATTCATTTCCTGCCATTTTCGCTCCATATCCGCAATCAGGGCAAACTGGGTACGGCAGCGGTCGAGATTATGTCCGGGGCGATGTACCTTAAAATAGACGTCGCCCTCCAGATAATCCGCCAGGAAACGGATGCCGCATTCATAGGTCATCATTTTGGCGCCCATCGGCAGCATTTCAAGCTCCTTTTCCGTCAGTCTTCCGGCACAGCCCTCCGTAAAGCCCTTTACGTAAATTTCATATAATTCCAAATCCAGAGAAACCTTCGAAACGTCCGGTTCATCCTCGGCGGCCGTATTTGCGCCGAATCGGATGGAATCCCCAAAATCATGCACCGCCAGCCCCGGCATGACTGTATCGAGGTCAATCACGCAGATTCCCTCGCCCGTCGCGTCATCAATCATAATATTGTTGAGCTTGGTGTCGTTATGCGTTACCCGCAGCGGCAGTTCCCCCCGCCGTAACATTTCTCCGAGCACATCCGTCTCACCGGCCCTTTCACGCGCAAATGAAATTTCCTCCTGCACGCCAGCCGCGAGGCCCATTTTATCCTCCTGAACAGCCCTCTCAAAATCCCGGAACCGCTTTGCCGTATTGTGGAAATCGGGTATCGTCTCATGGAGCGTATGTGCCGGATAGTCCGCCAGCTCCGCCTGGAATTTGCCGAAAGCAAGCGCGCTGTGATAAAAATCCTGCGGTGTTTTTACCTCGTCATAGCAGGTCGCCCCCTCGATAAATCGGTACACACGCCAGCACGTTTCATCCTCCGCTTCAAGATAGCTTTTGCCTTCCTTTGTCGGAACGATATTTAAAGTCTCCCGCTCCGGCTCCCCGCCTCTTGCTATGATTTTCTTTCTCAGATATTCGGTCACGCCGCATATATTTTCCATCAGCTCTGCCGGCTTTGTGAAAATAGCGGTATTAATGCGCTGCAATATGTACTTTTTCCCGTCTTCCATAACGACACGATAGGTTTCATTAATATGTCCGCTGCCGTAAGGCTCCAGGGAAACCACCTTCCCCTGTACCGAAAACCGGGTAATCATTTCCTCTGCTCTCATGCTTCTCTCCCCCTATTCCCACAATTTCTGCGGATAAAGCCCGCTTTGCTTCATCTGTGCGATTGCCGCCGTAACTGCGGCCTTATCCTCGTGATAGGTAACACCATACCAGCGGTCCTCCGACTTCAACACCGAAACAACCGCCTTTTTCTCTGTCAGCAGCTCACCTACCACCGCAGGCAGGAAAAATTCACATTTTAACGGATTTTTCTTCAGATTCTCATCCAGAAACTTTGGGAATCTTGTTTCCAGCTCCTGTAAAAATTCCGGCGTAAAGCCCCACATATTCATTGAAACCGTGCTGCCAGCCGGGATTTCCGTCCAGCTTTCCCCGTCATCCTCCGTATATGCGGTGATGTCTCCCCGTCTTTCTATATGGGTTCTCTCGGTAATTGCAAGCAGATGTCTCTGCGCGTCTATCGCGCATACACCGCGCGCCACATGGCCGTTTTCCGTCAGTGTATTTTCCAGCGTGTAGCCTACCATCGCGTAGCGGTATTGCGCATCCTCACCCTGTCCCGCCAGATAATCGTAAATTGCACAAAAGGCGTGCCTGCCGTAAAAGTCATCCGCGTTGATGACCGCAAACGGAGCATCCACCACATCCTTGCAGCACAAAACGGCATGCCCCGTCCCAAACGGCTTTACCCGCCCCTCCGGCACGTCATAGCCTGCGGGCAGCTTTGCAAGCTCCTGATAGACATACTCCACCTGCATCTGCTTTTCCATGCGGTCGCCAATCATTGCCCGAAAGTCGGCTTCATTTTCTTTTTTAATAATGAATATAACCTTCTCGAATCCCGCCAGCTTTGCGTCGTACAGAGAAAAATCAATAATTAGATGCCCTTCCCCGTCTACCGGGTCAATCTGCTTAAGTCCACCGTAACGGCTTCCCATTCCGGCTGCCATAATTACCAAAATCGGTTTTTTCATACGTCCACCCCTTCTCCTTTGATGCGGCACTGCGTCTGCCTGCCGTTCGTCATATTGTTCTGCTGCTTTTATCTTAACACCATTTTCGAAAAATGCTTTGCACGATTCCTCATGAAATGTGCACAATTGCATTTGATTTTTGCTTGTTATGTCTGTGCATTTTTGATTTTTTCCCGTCTGTGTATTATAATAAATACAGAAAAAATACAACATATCAAAGAACAAAGAGGTGCATAATGCCGGATTTTGTATTTACCCCGCTGGATTCGGAGATAAATATCACCGATGTGATTACGGTTCACTATTTTGAATACCGCAGCGACTTTTATTTTGCAGGGGAACGTCATGATTTCTGGGAGTTTCTTTTTGTAGACAAGGGCGAAGTCCTTGTCATGACGGATGAAGCGGAACACACGCTCACAACGGGCGATATAATTTTCCATGAGCCAAACGAATTTCATAATGTGCGCGCAAACGGCGTAGTCGCTCCGAATCTGGTGGTGATTGCGTTTTCCTGCGTTTCTCCCGCCATGGATTTTTTCCGCAAACGGATATTAAAGGCAGGCGAACGGGAGCGCACGCTCCTTGCGAAGCTGGTCAATGAAGCTCTCCTGACCTTTTCCTCCCGTCTGGACGATCCCTTTCTGACCGCTCTGGAATTAAAAGAAAGGCCGCCCTTCGGCAGCCTTCAGATGATAAAATTATATTTGGAAGCCCTCCTTCTCGGCCTGATTCGCCGGGAAGCCGTCCCACCTAAGATTTCAAACCCCATGGGATATTTTGAAAATTTTGAATTACCGCAAAAGACCATACGTCAGAAAAATGACCTGTTGCTTTACCGCCGCGCGGTTGCTTATCTGCTGGAAAACATCGGACGTCAGCTTACCATGGAGCAAATCTGCCAGGAGCTTTCCGTCGGAAGCTCCCAGCTTCAAAAGCTTTTTTCCGCACATGACGGCTGCGGCGTCATTCACTACTTTTCGAAGCTCAAAATTGATGCCGCCAAGCAGTATATCCGGGCGGATAACCTGAACTTTACTCAGATTTCGGAAGCGCTTGGCTATAGCTCCGTGCATTATTTTTCCCGGCAATTCAAAAAATTTTCGGGCATGACACCGTCCCAGTATGCTTATTCAGTCAAAGCTAAAATCAGCGACGGCTTACTCTGATACGGGTGCTAAAGCCTCCGCCCGCCGGCAGCACGCTACTCCAGTTCTACGATCACATAGTCGCCCATGGCATGGTTGACATAAAAAATAAGGCAGACGGTTCCGTCCCTGCGATAGGAATATCCCATCGTCTCATTTTCGCCGTAATCCTCGACATCCCCGTCAAAATGGGATAAGCTTGCGGCAAGCGCCTCCTGTGTAGGCTCCATCCAGATAAAATTGTATTCCAAAACGTCCCGCATGGTAATTTCACTGGACGGGGAGCCCTCGGCATCCAGCAGCGTGTACCCCTTTGTCCCGTCAAACAGCAGCGCGGCGGTTTGCTCGGGATCGGCCATGTCCGCGAAGGTTACTTTCTCTCCGGTCTGCATATCAATATTGTAGGAAATCAGCGCCGCCGACGGATGGGCCGCCCCCTCATAAGCATAATAGGTGTGGCAGGTCAGCGAAAGAAGCTCGTCACTCTGCTCCTCCACGGTAAAAGTCATGCTTACCGAATCATTTTCCCCGAGCGGGCTTTCCTCCGTATCTCCGGTCATTCCGCCCGCCATCTGAATCGCGGCGTCCTCAAATATTTCATTCCACTCCTGCTGCTTTTCCTCATTGCTCCATCCGGTAATCCGCGGATAATTAATATCTACCAGATCACTTTTAACGTAATTCACCATCTCTACCTGATAAGGCTGCTCCTCCGTTTCGGTTTCCTGCACGTTCTCCTCTAAGGACTCCGAAACAGTCACGGATGCCTGTCCGTTATTTCCGCAGCCAGCGGCAAGCACCAGCGCCGCAAGCATACATGCCATCACTCTCTTTTTCATTCTCTCAGATTTCCTTTTCCTTATATTCCAAAAATTTTCTCACTTCGTTCGGCGTCACGGCAAAATGCTCTGCACCGTGTGCCTCCAAAAACGGCCGGTCCCGAAAGCCCCAGAGCACGGAAATGCAGGGCAGTCCCGCGTTCTTTGCCGTCATAATATCAACATCGGAATCACCGACATATACCGCCGTCTCCGGCGTCCTGCCAAGCTCCCGCAATGCCGCAAACACGGTGTCCGGGGCGGGCTTCCTCGCAACTCCCTCGCGCTCTCCGATGGCAACTTCCACGATTCCCTCAAAATAGAGCTCGTTCAGCTCCTTTACGGCGGAATCCAGCTTATTGGATACAATCGCAAGGGCATAACCCTCTTTCTTAAGGCCGCGCAGCAATTCGACAATGCCGTCATATGCCCTTGTCTTATCATTACAGTGTATTCCGTAATACTCACGGAACTTCGCAAAGGTTTCCTCAAATGCGGGATTTTCAAAGCCTCCGGGTACGGAAAGCTCCATCAGACGGCGCACGCCGTTTCCGACAAATTCCCTTACCTCCGCAATCGTCCGCTTCGGCATTCCCATCTCCCCGAGGGCGTAATTGACCGCGTCCGCCAAATCCTCCAGCGTATTTAGCAGCGTCCCGTCCAAATCAAAAATAACTGTATCATATGTTCTCATTTTTCCTCCATTCTATTTAACAGACGCTGACCTCGCCGGAAAGCACCCGCTTGTAGTCCTCATAATTTTTTGCCAGCAGCGCGGGGGTGTCAAGCCCGTACGGGCATTTGCTTTTACATTGATTGCAGTGCAGGCAGTTTTCGATTTTTTTCATCTTCTCCTGCACCTCGGGCGTAAGCTGTAACTCCGACGGAGACCGCCGCAAAAGCAGCGACATCCGGGCACAGTTATTAATCTCAATTCCTGCCGGACAGGGCATACAGTAGCCGCAGCCGCGGCAGAAATCACCGCTCAGCTCGTCCCTGTCATGCGCGATAAGCGTCTTTAATTCCTCCGTCATCGCAGGCGGGTTATCTATATAAGAGATAAACTCGTCCAGTTCCCGTTCCCGCTGGATGCCCCAAATCGGCAGCACATTGTCGTACTGTGCCACAAAGGCATACGCGGCCGCAGAATTGGTAATCAGACCGCCGGAGAGCGCTTTCATAGCGATAAAGCCCATGCCCGCCTGCCGGCATTTTTCGACCAGTGCGATGTCCTGTTCGGTCGCGAGATAGCAGAACGGGAACTGCAACGTCTCATAAAGCCCCGAGGCAATGGCTTCTTCCGCCACCGCAAGCCTGTGGTTGGTAATTCCGATGTGGCGGATTTTGCCCTGTGCCTTCGCCGTAAGCATCGCCTCATAAAGCCCTGTACCATCCCCCGGTTTCGGGCAAAACGCCGGATTGTGAAACTGATAGATGTCTATATAGCCGGTTCTTAAATTATGCAGGGATGTCGCAAGCTGCTCCCAAAATTCCTCGGCATTCGCGGCCGCCGTCTTGGTTGCGAGAATCACCTTCTCCCGCATACCGTCAAACGCCGCCCCGAGCTTTTCCTCGCTGTCGGTGTAAAACCGGGCCGTATCAAAAAAGGTAATACCCGCGTCATACGCCCTGCGTACCAGCCGCACCGCCTCATCCGTGCCGATGCGCTGTATCGGCAGCGCTCCGAATCCGTTTTTGTTGACTGTAATTCCCGTCCTTCCAAGTGTCACTGTCTCCATAACTCTCATTTCTCCTTTCCTGCGGCGATTTTTTCGTTCTGTTCTCCCGACTCCCTATGAGCCGTTCTCTCTGATATACGGAAAAAACAATTCACTTCTTCCCCCGCTGTCAAACATGCTGTTGTATTGCAGTATCTCGTAATTTTTTATCCACCCGGCATCCTCTCCCGCGGCATCCTCCACGTGGTAAAACTTCCCGTCCGCCGCCGAATAGTATCCCCTGGAATTGATTGCGGGTATAGCCTCCATCATATCCGCCAGGAACTGATTGTACGCCGGGAGTTCGATTCCCGCCCGCTTCAGCGCCAGCGTGGATAAATAATTGATACTGGTAAGCTCCACCGTCTCCTCCCGGCTGTCATAGTTTGTCCAGATAAAAAACGGCACGGTATACAAATCCTCCAGCTCCGAGAGCGTCAGTCCTGAAAGCCCTTTTCCGTTCAGATGCGGGTAAAAGCTTGACGAAAGGCTCGGCTGATGGTCGCCGAAAAACACGATTTCCACGGGCTCGTCCACGCTTTCAAAGTAGGAAATCAGATATTCGAGCGCCTTGTCGCTCTCGTGCACCAGGGACAGATATTGGTTCACGTCCGGGTAATTCAACCCCAGCATCCGCACTTCTTCGTTAAAATTATCATATTTCTCAGTGTAGCCTCCGTGATTCTGCATGGAAATCCCCATGATAAACAAATCCTCGTTAGCTTTGCGGCTCTCATAACGCTCCACGATTTTTTCATAAAATTCCTGATCCGTGATATATTCACGGTACATCTTTGTCTGGTCAAAATCGTCGATAAAATGCATTTCGTCAAAGCCCATATCCGGGTATACGCTGTTCCTGCTCCACCCCGTCTCATAATAAGGGTGCATCGCCACACAGGTATAGCCAATATTTTTCAGATTGGACACCAGCGATGTCGGCGTGTCCGAAATGTATTGCTGGTAAACAACAGAGCCGCTCGGCAGAAAGGCCATCGAGTTGCCCGTTAAAAACTCCCATTCGGAATTCGGCGTTTTGGCCCCGAATACGGAGGAAAGCGCGTAGCCTTTTAAGGTGTTTTCCGTCAGGGAATCATAAAACGGCGTCACCTCCATGTTGGTTGAAAAGTCACCGACCACGCTCAAGTCCGCATAGGACTCGCTCATAATGACAATGATGGTCGGCTGTTCCTCCACGTCGTCCACATAGCTTTCCCCGCTGCCGTCATATTTTTGTTCCAGTTCCCGCACCGCTTCCCCGGAATAGCCCTCCGGCTCCGCGATAAAGCAGTCCCGGATGCTCAGCACAAAATTCAGGATATAACCGTTGCGGTAGCTTCCCTTCTGCTCCCAGGTTTCCGTCACGTAGCTCTCGGTCTCCCGTCCGATATAAACGCCGCATAATACCGCCAGCGAAACACATACGATCGCCATGGGAATCCTTTTTTTACGCGGAACCGCAAGCTTTCGGGCAAGCGCCACATAAAGCGTGCCGAGCAGGATGACATAGCCGGCGCGCTCATCCAGCACAAATTCGTAGTTTCCGGCCACGGAAAGCCCGGTCTGTATTGACTTTAAATCGCTGAAAATAAATTCATTGCCACGGAACAGATAGACAAAATAGTTCACGCCCGCCAAAATGATCAGGAAAAGGTAAGCTATGATACAGGTAAGACCCGCCTGATTGGTGCATGCCTGCACAAGAAGAAACACGGTCAGGCAGCAAAGCACGTTCAAAAGCATTTTGGTATCTGTGATTTTTGCGCGAAGCTCCGCGTCCAAAAGGAGATACTGCACCTGATATGCCGTAAAAAAACTGCTGCCCGCAAGCATCAGTCCCGTCCAGAGCCAGGAAAGCTTCCCGCTTAATTCTATTTTTAAGCTTTTTATCAGAAAATACAGCGCTCCAAAACCGAGCAGCGCCCACACGGAAAATCCGATGCCCGCATACAGCACCGACGCCAGAATCATCGCAATCGCCAGCCTGCCCAGATTTCCTTTATCAAAATATAATCTTATCTTCATGGCTTCCTCATTCTTATGAACAGAAATCACTGTAACGTTATTCTATCATTACATATAATTTTGTCAATTTTGTGAAGCTTAAAACTTTCTTAATATTTTCCACATTTCACCCGCCAAAATAGCGGCTTTGCAGGCTTTTGTTGCTAACCCGTTGCTATCCATTAATTATTTTCCCTATGTCTCCGCACGATTGTTAATACCATTCTGGCAAATACTTCATCCGATTCATCCCACAAATCTATATACTCTTTGACTTTAACTTTTATAAAATCAATATGGCTCACTGTTTCCCCTTCCCTGTTTTTTTTCGATTTACCCATAATCTGTACTCCTTTTCACTTTCCTTTTTGATTGCGACGTCACAACTTTTTCACTCCAATATCTCCCCCGTGTCCTGGTCGAATCCCGTATCATCTAATTGCCCCATATAGGGCATATACTCCCGTATTAAGGCTTCCTGCCATTCCTCCAGCTTTTCCGGCATAATCGCCCGTTCTATCGGCGTTGTAAGCTGTTCTACGATTTTCCGGTGCTTCTCCCCAAGCTTCGCTTTCTCGATGATATCCCTAAGCTTCATTTCCCCTGTCTGTTCATCCGCCATGCTTACCGCACGGAGCGTTGGCGCAACCTGGCGCACAATCCATGCAAGTGTGCGGTCTATGCTGAACGGCTCCGGCTTCATCGTCAACCGGATATCCCGGTGCTCCCCGTCCATGAACCACGCCCAACGCGGATTGACCGGCCAGCTCCGCCTTTCCTTTTCTTCGTCACAATCCAGAAAACAGACATAACGTTGAATAATGCTGAACGCTGTCCCCGCCGCGTCCTCATATTCCAGAAAGTCATCCACCGCCTTTTCTGCACGGTCATTTTTCAAACGGATTTCAAACCGGTTCTTGATATCCGTTTCCTCCCTCAACAGCCCAAATTTTACATACTGCTCATAATCCTTTTCGTAAACGCAGAAATAAACGTCGCTTTTCAACGAACCGATATAAAGCGTATACCCCATCATATCCGCATACTGTTCCATACCGGCGGCAATTTCTCCGCTCCGGTAATCCCGGAACGTGTGGAACAGGCTTTTACATTCCTCCCGGCGGCATTTTTCCGCCAGCTCCCGCACGTCCAGAATCCCCGCACGGTCATTGCTGGCTATATCTATCCGTTTGAATACCGCCCCACCTTCCCGCACCTGACGGAAAAAATCATACCAGTTTCGCCGCTGCGCTTTTAAAATTGCTTCAAATTCCCGGCATCCCATTCCCTTTAATTCCAGCAGCGTTCCCTTTTCCTCTTCTACCGAAGTCATCACCACGATATTTCCGCGTACAAATTGTGTTCGGTAACCATAAAACGCATGTTTTTCTTCCACCATATACTCAAACCGTATACGCAGGATTTTTTCTATGACCTCACGTGCGTTTGTCGTCCGAAAACGAATACGCACGTAATCCAGTATCACGTCCATTTCCCTGTCCGGGTTCAGTATTTCAAGCACCCGTTCCAGCGATTCCAGCACTTTTCTCGAAGCCTGCTTCTTCCCGCTTTCTATCCGGCTATAATGTTCCCGGCTCATTCCCAGATACTGGGCGACACGACTTTGCGGAATCCCGTATGCCTCCCGCCGTTCCTTCAGTTCTTTTATCCAATCCTCCGGGCAAAAAGCTATATCCCATTCTTCCGAGATTTCCCAGCCGTTTTCCATCTCCTCCATTGCATTGTACCCCCCTATTCTCTCTACTTTCCGCCATCTGGCCGCTATGCCGCCGCAGGACGCCCCGCAGGCGGGGACGTTTTTTTTTCTCTCCCCAAGGCGTGGATTTATGGATAACCCGCATTCCGCTGTTGATAACGGTATGGAAAAAGCATTGAAAACCTATGGAAAGAAAAACCCTTCCCACAAGGTTTTCAACCCTTTTCCCACAACCGTTACCAACCGCTCCATATACACACGGGTTACCCACAACCCCACCCCTTCGGCTGCGCTGTCTGATATCTAACCCTATCCTTACTTACAAAAACAAACCTTTCAAAACTGCCAATCAGCGGCCAACCACAAATACAGGGATTCCGACCATGCACCCGCACATCAATCCGGCACACATAGCCGTTTCCCATTCCTGCCCGCATACGCTGGTACGTACAAAAAACTCCTTCCATTCCCGGCAAACTGCCGTTTCTTTTTCCAACCCCTACATATGGGACATTTTTATTCCCGGCTTATGCCTTTTCCCCTGCAACGGCAGGGAAAAAGAGGACAGGGACACACGGAAAACGGCATAAAAAAGGCGTTTGCATGGCATGTGTGACCTTTTTGCCGGTTAGGTCACACTCACTTTTCCACTACAAACACCCGCTTTTTCCCGGATTTCCGGCTTTTTTGTACTTTGCGTACGTAATTTTTGTTGCTTTCTTACCCCCGTGTTACAACCCCGGGGGTAAAGCCGGACGCTAACGCGTCCGGCGACGCCCTGCCGGGCGCCGGCTACGCTGCTTACACTTCGTCCGCGCTAGCCGTCGCCCGGCAAACGTCGTTTTTCCCAAAAACTTTACCCCCGGGAACATGTACGCCCATGGAATGGCTGACAGTACAAAGGGACTGATAAAAAAGGGGAAGCCTAAAGCAAAGGAGAGAAATGGAAAGCTCCCCCAAATAAAGGAAATACTGTCAGCCATTCCACAGGCATACACCAAATTACCTTATCCCGTATCTGCCCATTCCCCCGCACACAGGGAGAACAGGCAGAAAGCAGGATAAAAAATGCGCCTACAGGGGACGGGAAGAAAGACGGCCTTTCCCGGTTTGGTCGGGCTTTTGCCGCCGCAGCGTTTCCGGCCGGAACAGAAATTCCGGCCATGCCGCTATTATTTCGTCTGCGCCGGGCCGATTATATCATCCCAGCAATTTGCCAGCCCGTCCGCTTCCTGGCTGTTCCCAAGGCCATGCTCCCGTACGTACTCCTGTATCTCAAGCACATCTTCATGCGTGAGGTAAAAGGACATTTCCGGCGTATCATTCTTTAAGTTGTTAAATGCGTCAGTAATACTTTCCCGATACTCCGGGTCAGTTTTCCATACGGAATCATCCACAAGGCCGCCGTAATCGTAAGGCTGGTTGTAAAAATATTCGTCGATGTAACGTGTCGTCCCCAGCGGCGGAACGTCCTGCGGCGTCGTATCGACCACAAAGACGGTAATCACCTTATCGTACATGCTGCCGGAGCTGTCAACGACCGTCAAAGTCTCCGTAACTTCAAATATCTCCGCTTTTTCCGGATTGGCTGTTAAACCCGTAAAATCTTCCGCACGGTAATCCGGGATAGAAAAGGACGTACCGTCCTCATGGAATCCCGCCGCAATCGGACTGCCGTCCTCCCGGTCGGAAGCCGTTGCATGGCTTAAAATCTCCGCTTCGGTAATCACGCCGTTCTGTGCCTGCTCAAGACTGTAATACAAATCTTCCGCTACAATCCAAGGGCAATCGTCCCAGACGGCATACAGCGTGATTTCCCCTCCATGCTCCGTAACAAGATTTTTCACAGTTTCATCCACCGTCCATTGCGCCGTAGGTCTGTCCTTGTTTTCCTCCAACGCCCAGCCAAGAAATACAGACGGATAAACCGTCGGCTGCGGATCTGTTTCCGCTTCCTCTCCCGGCTGCTCCGTTCCGGCTGCCTTTTCTTTGTTTTCCGACTGTTCCTCTTTTGAAGCTTCTGTTTCATCCTCCGGTTGTTCTGTCTCTGCTTCCTCTGGCTGTCCATTTTCCGAAACTTCTGTTTCTTCTTCCGGCTGCTCCATCTCCGGTTCTTCCGGTTCTACGTACCCGTACATCATGCTTTCCGGGATAGTGCCGGATAATACGCCCTCCGTCACATTTTCACCGTCCAGCGTGTATTTGACATAGGCCGCCGTACCCTCCGATGTGATAATGTTCGGCAGCGTGATTTCCTGCCCGTATTCCGCTACAATATCCTCCACATGCGACAGCTCCGCGCCGTCGTTCGGATGGAAATGGATGGTATACTGGTTTACCTCGGCATTTGCCGTCATATCAACATCCTGTGCCGGCATGGTAAAGCTGTAGTCAATCTTCCCTGTCTGATATGTGCCCGTCCAGTCCCGGAAATGATAGCCCTCCTTTAAGGTTGCCGTAATGCTGACTTTTGTTCCAACCCGATATTTGCCGCCGCCGCTGACCGACGCAATGCCCTCACCAGCACGAAGTGTCACTGTCCGTTCGATGAGCTTACCTTCCGCCGTCAACGTAACATTCTGCGACGGCATGGTAAATGTATACGGATTTTTCTTTACCTCCGACGTACTGCCGTCCTTTGCGTTCTCCCTCGTCCACCTGGTAAACTCACTGTCACTGTCCGGCGTCGCCGTCACGGAAACGCTGCCGCCTATCTCATAATCTACAGCAAACGTACCTTCCTTTGTCTGGCCACCCGCCGTTACGGATTTGATATGCTCCCCAGGAACCACCGTCACGGTATACATCGGAGTATCAGAGGATTCCCCGAAGATAATTTCACCGATAGCAAGCCCGGTCTTTTTCTCACTGGCTTTTTGCGCCGTTCCGTCGTAAAGCATCCCGGAATAGGAATCCGTGTTTTCAAACACCTTTACCCGGTTTTTCGAGTTCGCCGCGCTGTCCGTGGTACAGGTAATCGTATAGGACACTTTTTTGCCCTTCTGCAAGGTATCAAGCCCGGTAAACGTGACCGTATGCGACACATTGTCAATCTTTATCCCGGAGGACGCAAGCGCAGACCCATCCGCTTTCGTTGCCGAAGCTGCTGTTGCTGTCAACGCGTCATCCAGCTCCACCACGATTTTTCCGTCATAAATTCCGGTCTTGCCATTCGAGGTGGAAATGTTGTTGGTAATGGTATTCGATACCGTAACCGAACCGGCACTGTTGACCATGGTTTTCATATCCTCGGTGTAAGGAAACTCAACATCTATTGCCGTGCCAAGCAGATAATAAGAGTTCCAGTTGCCGTTAGGATTCAATATATATGTTTTTACTTCTTTAGCACCATTGCCAAGATTGATTTTGCCGCCCTCCGCCGCAGAATCGCACAAGGTAAACCGTGTAGAACCCTGATTTGCCACCAACACCGTATCATTCCGATACAGACCGGAACTCATTTTCCTATCATTCAATTTCTTTAATTCATCACCCACTTTAACCGTTACCGGCCATTTCCCGGCATTTAACGAATCACTCTGAAAGCCGTAAATCACCTGTCCAGTCACTGTCCCAGCTTTTTTTGTCACAAGCCCATGTTCCAGCATGATTTCCATATTAACCTTTTCTGCCTTATCCATGGAAAAATAAGCCCCCAGCCGGACGTCCACCGCACGCACCGGAGCAGCTTCATCCTTGACACACTCCACAACCACGAGCTGCCACGTACACATGGATTCTCCGCCGTGCCCGTCATACGTCCATTCCTTGATATTACAGACACTATATTTCCCATAAGGTTTATTTTTGACAAGGTTTGTCACATCCTTTGCGTAGGAATACATACAGGATATCTGTCCCTTATCCCCGAGATTCGTATCACCCGGACGTAAGTCATGGTACTTCTTATTGGCTTTTACCGTATGCTCTTTTCCATCCGGCGTAAGAAGCGTCACCGTCCCCGCGCTGGAACTCCGGCTCTGCCATACCAGATACGCTTTCGCTATCTTCCCGCTGCCGCCGTAACTGTTTGACAGCTTTGATGTAGAGCTGTTCTCATAGCCCTTTAACGCCGTTACATGCCCTTCCTCGGCAAGCCGTTCTTTCTCTTTCGCAAACGTCGAGTTCCAACCCGACAGTTCATAAGACGGCGTTGCAGAGTTAAAGTAATTCAGATTTCCCGTATAGTTAAGCTGATATTTCCCTATCAGCGTCCCGCTTAATTCCACCGGCTTCACCTGCTCGGTATCTGCCGCCGAAACAAAACGCGGGACTGCTATACTTGATAACAGTCCCGCACCTATCACACAAAGCAGCAATGCCGCCTTGAGCTTCTGATTCTGTTTTTGAAGGAACGTCAATAACTTCCGTCGTCGTTGCCGTTCCACGTTACATAAACCTTTAATACTGCTCCCTCCTTTGCCTTGACATCTTTCCAACGCCAAGTATCGCTACTAAAATTTTCTTCATACCACCCGTCCTTATCCGGCTTATGGTCATCATCCCCATAACGCCCCTTTGCAATACTGATTCCCTCCGTCATACGTTCTTTATACCGATTCACAAGCCGATATGCTCCCCGGTATTCATCTCCTGGTTGTAAGATATCCGGGTTAACCCTGCTATATTCCTCAATATAAACCGTCACCGTTTTCGGCTTTACCGTCACTTTGCACTTGCCGACCTTCCCGCTACCATCTTTGGCATAGGCATAAATCATCGTACTTGCAGGCTTCACAGCAGACACCATGCCGCCGTTATACGTTTCCGCCACACCGCCGTAATTCTTCGCGGTCACAACGCCGTTCTGGTCTACTTCCGCAATCGAACTATTCGCAGATATCCAATAAACATCCTTCACCGTCGCGCCGGATGGGGAGACAGTCGCTTTTAACCGATAGGTTTCCGTCCGTTTTAAGGTCAGGCTGGTTTTATTCAGCTTTACTGACGTAACCTTCTTGACGTTATTTTTGACCGTAACCTTTACTTTCTTTGTCACGTAACCGTCTGTTGATTTAATGGTAACCGTCGCCGTTCCCACCTTGATACCCGTAACCCTGCCGGAGCTGCTCACCGTCACAACCTTTTTATTGCTGCTCTTATAGGTCAGCTTCTTACTGCTCGCGTTCGACGGAGCTACAACCGCATTTAACTTTACCGTGCTGCCCTTCTTAACTGTAAGTGTCGGCGCGGTCTGAATCGCCGTAACAGGCTGCTTTACGGTCACGGTAAACACCGTCTTGACCTTCTTATTTGCCGAGGAGGTCACGGTAATGTACGCCGTCCCCTTCTTTTTGGCGGTGACAACGCCCTTTGACGAAACACTGGCAACACTGGAATTGCTTGATTTGTAAGTTACTTTCTTATTTTTCAGCCCCTTGACACTCTTTACCTTTACAGTATACTTTTCGCCCGTATAGAGTGAAGTGCTGCTTTTCTTTAACTGTATGCTGCCGCTGACCTTTTTCACAGTCAACGTGAACGTGCCCTTGATACGGCTGTCATACTTCGATTGAACCGTAATCTTTGCCGTGCCCGCTTTCTTTGCCGTTATCACACCCTTTGATGTGACCGTAGCAACCTTCTTATTCGAGGAAGAAAAGTTTACCGCGTCATAGGTAAATTCCCGATAATAATGCCACATACCGGCAGAATCGTCGTTCTGGTCGTAATTGTTGACAACGTTATTCTTACTCGGCCCAAGTATCTGTACGCCGTCCTGGTACATCCTGGCATAGCTCAAATCAATCGTCACCCGGTCATTCGGGTAAACCGTGGCTTTCTTCTTTTCCAGCACGATACCGTTTTTCGGTGCGGCCTGTACCTGTTCCGTTCCCGGAAAGATGGAAAAGCACCCGACCAGCACAATAAATGCCATCAGTAATGACATGATTTTCAAAACAACAGATTCCCTTTTTTCCATAACGCATAAACTCCTTTCTCTCCCTGCCATAAAAACAAGGCACAACTGTAGTATACACCCGCCTGCCATTTTTTTCCAGTCTTTACGATTGATTATGTATTCCTATCGATACGCCGCCCAAGTCCGCCATATTGCCAGCAACACAGCCGCAGACGCCAACACCGCCACAATAATCTTTGGCACAAGTTTCACGAAACCACCCCCTTTATTCTAATAGTGCTGTCATGTTTTATTCACCCGTCCGATTAGGTTTTTCTGAAAAGCCCGATTTAATACTCTTTTTCTCTCTTGTAGCATTTTCAATTTTGGCTGCTCTTAATCCAGCTAACAAAAGTTCACGTATTATATCCGAATCCGAATAATGATAAAACATTTTCCTCTTGACGGAATTAATAGATTCTTCCATTTCCGGCGAAACATCAAATGTAATTCTTTTTAATTCAGAAACCACGCTATGTCACCTCTTTGTATAAATTAATATATTAATTTATAAATAATCGTAAAAATAATTGTCCCCAACGCCACCTTAGCCCAAAATAACTTCTCTTTCTCATAATCATTATCTGAATCCGACACCCCCATCAAACAAAATCACCCCCTTTTGTTCTAATAGTACTGTCATGTTTTATTCACCCGTCCGATTAGGTTTTTCTGGAAAAGCCCTAAGTTTCATGCCTTCCTCCCATGCAGTCCATTCAATTTTCAATGTACACGCCCCGTTTTGGTTTTCGAGGTACTTCGAAATACAAATGTTTCCCCTAAGGCTCTGCGGTTGCCGCCACAGAACCTTTTCTTTTGGCTCTCATAAGAATCTTACGACTCCTATAAAAACCGATTCCCTATCCTGCTTTTGAAGCCACGGCGCATACTGCCCGGAATAGGGGAAACTTTTTATTTTTCTACCGCTCCGAACAGTTCCAGCACCGCTTCATGATTCCCCGTCCGTCGGCCCGTATCAATCAAACCTATCACAGCATAAACGCCCTTCTGAAACTCCCTGTCGCTGTCTTTGCATTCCTCAAACAGATTTTCGACGAGCTCGTTATACTCCTTCTCCGGCAATTCCATCAGCACCCGGCAAACTTCCCGAATTTCCTTTTTCTCCTGTTTTCCCATGCTTTCCGCCCTCCATTTTCTGTTTTTCCTCCAGTTCATACAACATATCAATAATCATATTAATTCTTTCTTCGCACCTCTCCATCATATCCATCAGACCAAACATAACCGAATTTGTATCAACGCTTTCTACCTCTCTACCGCCACATTCATAACAAAGACGCATCAGACCGATAATCGCCCCCGCTCTAATCACATCTAATTTCATATCTTCAAGTTCTGAATAAACTTCCTTTACCTCTGCCGCCGTCCCTTTTGCACTCATTTTTTCTTATCCTCCTTTAACCCTAAGAATTTATCCAGCTTTTCCCGGAATATAAAATATTCATACTGCCCGCCCTTTCTCGGCGGCTTTACCACTGTTCCAAGTTCCCAGACACCAGCCCTTAACTGCTGACGAAGATACCCCGGGCAACAACCAATTTCCCTTGCGGCGTCCTCTACCCTTACACGCTGGGAAGCTGCTGCCGCACTTTGTTCTAGTACTGTCTGCAAAAGTCTTCTGCTTCCTCCTTCGTATCAAACACATCAATATAAATGTCACAACTCCTTGTTTCACTGTAGGAATCTTCCTCCCCGTCCTTTGCCGGACGAACCTTTGCAACTGCCTTGCCATTATTAAAAATCTTTGCTTCTACTGCATATTTCATATAACGTTTTCCTTTCAACTAAATAATCAAAGTTTACTTTTTGTGAACATTTAATCAAAAAAAATACTTTGCACAGTACGACCATAATATTTAGCAATTTTTATTTTCACTTCATCACTCGGTACACGTTTACCCGCCTCATACATAGCATAAGTTGACTGACTAACGTTAATTGCTTTTGCAACAAACGCTTGCGTATTTTCTCCACGCAATTTTACCAATTTTTTTCCTATCTTTTGTCTGTCCATGTCTTATCACCTCCAAAAACACTATTTGTGAACTTTGTATTTTAAAAATATCACAAATAGTGCATATTGTCAATCACTTTTTGTGTATTCGATATTTACATTTATCACAATTAGTGATATTATTAATTTAAACAAGAAAGCGAGGTGTACTACACCATGGAATTTAAAAACATTATATCTAAATTAAGAATAGAACGAAACATGTCACAACAAGCCCTTGCTGACGAACTCGGCATATCAAAAAGCACTATTTCCATGTGGGAAACAGGAAAACGTTTCCCTTCAAAAGAACTTTATGAACAGATTGCAGATTTATTTAACGTAGACATTGACTATTTATTTGGTCGTTCAGATGCCCGCCAATCAGTCCACTTCGACGAAGATGGTAACCCCTATTATTATTTAAACGAAGAAACTTCACAAATGGCACAAAATATTTTCGAAAACAAAGAACTTCGCCTTTTATTCGATACTGCCCAAGACGCACAACCCGAAGATTTAAAAGCGGTTCACGACATGCTTCTAGCACTCAAAAGAAAGGAGCAACACTATGATGATTGATTATCAGGTATACCTTGTAAACTTTCCAAACACAAAAACAAAAGAGGCTGTAACAGAAAATTCAGACGGTAGCTATACCATTTTTATTGAATCTTCTTTATGCCGAGAGGCCCAACAAAAAGCATTTAATCACGCAATGAAACACATTCTTGAAAATGATTTTTTAAACTATGACACCAAAATTATTGAAGCCTTTGCACATGCATAAAAAAAACCGCCCCTGCACCAACAGGAACGGCTTTTCTGGAATTATACCAATGAATGATATAACCCAACCTTCGACAAGTTGATTATATCATTCTCCCGGTAAAAACACAAGTACCGGGCATTTTTATGCCCTTTTACAGGAGGATGATAACATGGCACGACATAAACGCCGCATGAAGCTGCCGAACGGCTTCGGTTCAATCAAATATCTTGGTTCTGGCCGCCGCAATCCTTATGCAGTTTATCCGCCAGTGACAAGCTGGAGCACCAAAAGCCCCATCACACCGCCCGCACTCGGATATTGTGCCACCTGGCAGGAAGGCTACGAGCTGCTAACCGCCTACAATCTGGAAAAGCAAGGCAAAATCAAAGTAAACCGCAATGTTTACATTGACCGAAGTCCCACTTTTGCCGAAGTATACGAGAAGTTTTTTGAGGAAAAATTTACCAATTCCCCGAAACAACTGTCTAAGGCGTCCGAAAACTCCACAAGAGCAGCGTTCAAAAACTGCGCTTCCATCCATAACATCAGTATCAACCAACTAAAATACGACGACCTGCAACAGGTAGTAAATAATTGTCCGTTAAAACATGCTTCTTTGGAACTAATCGTTTCACTTATGCACCAGCTTTTCGCATATGCCATGAAATATGAGATTGTAGAAAAAGATTATTCCGCATTCCTGTACATACCAAAACCGGAAGATGACGAATCCGGCGAACCATTTTCCGAAGATGAATTAAAGGTTCTCTGGAAAAACAAAGAGCACAACACCGTCCAAATGCTGTTAATCATGTGTTATAGCGGTTTTCGAATCAAAGCATATGAAAATATCGAAACCAACCTAAAGGAACGCTATTTTAAAGGCGGTGTAAAAACTGCTGCCGGGAAAAACCGTATTGTACCAATCCACTCCGCAATCCTTGAAATGGTAACCGCCCGTTATTCCGGGAAAAATCTTTTAAACTGCTCCGTGCAGGAGTTCCGGCAACAAATGTATTCCACACTCAAAGCCTTAAATATTTCCCAATCCGACAACGGGAAAAAGCATACCCCCCACGACTGCCGCCACACCTTTTCTTATTTATGCGAGAAATACGGCGTAAACGAGAACGACCGCAAACGAATGCTGGGGCACTCATTCGGAACAGATATTACCAACCGGACATACGGGCACAGGACGTTAGAGCAGCTCCGCACAGAGATTGAAAAAATAAGATTACCGGAATAGTTTGTTGCTAACCTGTTGCTAACCGATACATTTTTTTACTTTTTCATAGTCCACAAAATCATCTTTCCACAACACGCAAAACCGTTGAAAATAAAGGGATTCAGAGCTTTTTCCCCGAATTTCCAACGGTTCTTTTTATACCCGTAATTTTAAAACTTTCTTAAGCTTTTCAAAAATTTCATACGTTAATGCAGCAATGTCTTTCCTGTTGAAATAAAAAAATAACCGTCTGTGCAACGGCTATTTTTTACATAAATATATTTATAGAGGCACTCGCTCTTACTTCTGTATGAAAGCAACCCTTTTCACCCGAAAATGACGCGCAAGTACAATGACTCCGCCCACCAGAAACGGAAATACGAAGGTTCCGAATCGGTATAAAAGGGACGCGGAGCCTGCCAGGCTTGTCCCGGTAATTCCCGAAAAAAGCGCTATGAGCACAAACTCTGTAGAACCGATTCCGGCCGGGGACGGGATTACCGCCGCGAGCATTACCGACAGCGATGTAATCGCCATAACCTGTGGAAAAGAAACGCTCCCTGTTTCCCGCAGTACCAGATATGGTATTCCATACCAGAAGCAGAACTTCAAAAGGTTCATCAGGATAATCAAAAGCACCATCCTTCTTTTTTTCAGGAGGTACTTCGACGCGTTCTCCATCATGTCGCACTGGCCGTGCAGCTCAAATATCGCGGAATTAAATTTCCCCCGAAACCTGTCATTCCCGAAATCAAGCAACGCGAAAATAAGCTTATGAAAACGCGTGGAACAGCAAAACAAAATGAGACACAGCGTAATCAAAAACGTAATGAAATAGCCGGCTGCCAGAAGTCCCGCATAGCCGCTGTAATGCTCCCACATAAACGACCAGTTGCACACAAAGAAAATCACGGAAAAAAGCGCTATGCTGATTTTGTGAAAGGCATACTGAAGCATATAAAGCCCAAAGCCTTTGGAATATTCCACGCCGTGCTCATTCAGATAAAAAATTGCCGCCACTCCGGCTCTGCTCCCGAGAGTGGCAACCCGGTAAAAGGAACAGAAAAAGGCATTTGTCACGCCCATTTTCCCTGTAAACGACGGCTCATACTGTTTGGCCAGCACCGTCGTGATCCATCCCTCTATGATCTGATAGGCAACGGCCATCAGACATATTCCGATTACCGTCAGGGGAGCCGTCTGCTTTAACTGATGAAAAATCGGGCGCGCCGAATCGCGGAATGTATATATGATAATCCCGATTACGACCGCAACCAAAATCCACTTGATTACCTGCTTTTTGTGTTTACTGATACTGATACAAATCGCCTCTTATTTCTTTTTAAAATTCGTATATCCCCTTTGGTGATACGGATGCTCCTGCCAAAGCTTATCGGCCGTCTCTTTCCATTCGCGGGCATAAGCTTCGCATTTTGCACATAAATGCTCCACCGGCTCCTCCGCCTCAACATCTGTGGAATGAGCCCCCGTCTCATGCACAAGTCTCTGCAATATCTCCGGATTCTCCAGCAGCGGACAGGGTCTTAGCATATTCTCGTTGAACGGCTGGTTATCCCTGTAAGCCATAAAAAGCGGCTGCTTTAAGCACTCCAGAAGAGACTTCTCCCGGATATTCGCTCCCGAATAATGGATAAATACACAGGGCTCCACATCACCCTTCGGATTGATATGGCAATAGTTTCTGCCTCCGGCAATACACCCTCCGACATACTCGCCGTCATTCTGGAAATCCATCACAAAAATCTCCTTGCCGCCCTCCATCGCGCGTACCTCGCGGATTCTGTGATAAATATATTCCCTCTGCTCCTTTGTCGGCATCAGCTCCGGAGCGGCGTTCATGCCCACCGGCATGAGATGGAAGTACCATGCAAAACGGCTTCCGTGTTCAATCAGCAAATCAAAAAAACCGTCGGACGTCACCGCTTCCATGTTCTTACGAGTATAGCATACACTGTTTCCGAAAATCAATCCGTTCTCGTGCAGTAAATCCATCGCGCGAATAACTTTTTCATAAACACCGCTTCCCCGTCGGAAATCATTCGCGTCCTCAAAGCCCTCGAGACTAATAGACAAGGACAGGTTTCCGACACGCTTCATATCATCGCAGAGCTTTTGGTCTACCAGCGTTCCGTTGGTATAGCAATGAAACGCGCAGTCGTTATGCTTCTCACAGAGCTTGATAACATCCGCCTTGCGCACAAGCGGCTCTCCGCCCGTCATCATATAAAAATAAATGCCTAGCTCCTTGCCCTGCGTGACAATATTATCCATCTCTTCAAAGCTCAGGTTCAATTTATTGCCGTACTCCGCCGCCCAGCAGCCGGTGCAATGAAGATTGCACGCACTGGTCGGATCCATCAAAATCAGCCACGGAATATTACAGTTATGTATCTCACGCATTTTCCGAATCGTCTTGGTCCCGTAGAAGGCTGCCTGAAATCCGAGATTGAGCGCCGTCATTTTTGCGACGTGCGGATCCGTCTCATCCAAAAGACGATTCACGTAGCGCATCCATTTATTTTCCGGATCCCGAATCATCTTTCTCGCGCCCTCGTATGACTCCGCGCTGAAATTATTCCCCATAAATTTTTCCGCAAGATCTACAATCTGCAACAGACCTTTTTGCCGGTCCTTGTTTAAGCTTCTCAGCGCCGCATCAATGGCGACACCGAATGCTTTTCTTTCTACCGCTAATGCTATATTCGCCATAATTCAGAACCTCCGTCACTCTTCTTTTTACTAACTATTTGTCAGTAGCAAGTATAAAAAACCAACCCTGTTTTTTAAATATGCAATTGACATTTTTTGTAATATTTTTTATACATTTCGATATTTTTATCTATAATTCAACTACATATTCTATATTTTGATTGTACTTTTTTACATATTATATAGTTTTCATTACTACATGTCGTTGTATCATCCGTGTTTTTCTGTCAGTAAAGGTTTATTACTTTTTTCTTAAATTGTATGCGGCAAGCTTAACAGGATTCCTGAAAATGGTTATAATCTATAGTATGATTATGAAAGGAGTTTTTCCCATGCCAGGCTTTGCAACCCACTATATCTTCGGAAGGGAAACCTACCACGCACTCAAAAAAAATCCGTGCAAAAAGAATCTTTACGATAATCGTGCCGCCTACGGACTCGGTCTTCAGGGGCCGGATATCTTCTTCTATTATCTGCCTTCCTATGTATTGGAAGGGCACAACATCGGCTCCATTGCCCACGTACAGGAAACGCGGGCATTTTTTCAGGGGCTCATTCAAAGCTGTATGAAATTTCGCACACAGGAGGAACGCGATATTGCCGAGGCGTATCTGGCCGGCTTTCTGGGTCACTATACGCTTGACACCGTCTGCCATCCCTATATCTACGCAATGACGCATTATCACGGAAAAGAAGAAAATGCCTATTTCTCCCGACATGCCTACCTTGAAGTGGACATCGACACGGCGCTGCTCTCGCTCAAGCTTCATCGGACTCCACGCAGCTTTCACGCGGCGGACACGCTCCGCCTCACGCCGCGCCAGAAACGCGTCATCGCGGACATGCTTTTCTACGCTTACCGCTATGCCTTCCCCGAAATGAAATTCCGCAAATATACCATGCACCTTGCCATTTTTTCCATGCAGCTTGGGATGCGGATTCTCCATGACGATACGGGAAAGCGAAAAGCGCTGGTGCGCCTGACAGAAAAATACTGCCTCGGCTATCCGCTTTTTTCTCCCCTGTTTCCAAGTGACAATTTATTTTTCCGCACGGACCCGTTTAATCTGCGCCATGCTTCCTGGAAAAACCCATGGGATGACTCCCTTGTCTCCAACGAAAGCTTTTTTGAACTCTACGGAAAGGCAAAAGCGCTGTATCTCTCCCGCATCCGCAAGCTTTTTCGCGTACTCCACTCTACGGCGGACACAGCAGCATCGCGGCGGCTCCTTCGGGATTTGCTGGACGATTACGGCAACTGCTCCTTCCACAGTGGACTTGACGTTTCGATACCGAGTTAAAAAAGCGCCGTCCCGCGACGGCGCTCTTTTCTTCTATTCTTCCGCAAAAAATTCCCGAATCTGCCCCTCGATAATTTTCATTAAACGTGTTCTCGCCTCCACACTCGCCCATGCAATATGCGGCGTAATGATAAGGCGTTCGCTGTCCTTTAGGCGGCGGAGCGGATTGTCCGCGCGCATCGGCTCCGCGCAAAGTACATCCAGCCCTGCCGCCGCGATTTCCTCCCGTTCGAGAGCTTTTGCCAAAGCCTCCTCCACGACGATCGGCCCTCTGCCGAGGTTCAAAAAGATGGCAGTCCGCTTCATTTTAGAAAAAGCCGCTCCATCCATCAGGCCCTGCGTATCCTCCGTCAGAGGCGCGTGCACTGAAACAATGTCCGCACTCCGCAGCAATGTATCAAAATCAACCCTCTCATAGCCCGGGCTGTTGTTCCTGCCCGACGTGGAATAATAAATGACGCGGCAGCCAAACAGCTTTGCGAGGTCAGCTACCCTGCGTCCAATGCTGCCCAGCCCGATGATGCCCCAGGTTTTTCCGGACAGCTCATGAAATACATTGGAAAAATGCGTAAATGTAGTGTCCTCCACATAGCGGCCCGATTTTACATAATCATCATAGTAACGCAGCTTTTCCAGCAGATAAAACAGAAGCGCGAAAGTATGCTGCGCTACCGTTTCCGTAGAGTACCCTGCAACGTTTCTCCATGCAATTCCCCGCCGCTCTAAATATTCCTTATCAAGATTGTTGGTGCCCGTAGCAGTCACGCACACCAGCTTTAAATGCTCCGCTTCCCCGATGGACGCTTCATTGATTTCTACCTTATTTAAGACGATCACATCAGCATCCCGCGTGCGCTCTCTGGCCTCCTCCGTCGTGGAAAAGCCGTACTTTACGACCTCCCCCAGTCTGTCGTAGCCGGATAAATCAATATCATCCCCAATGGTCTTTGCATCCAGAAATACAATCTTCATCTGTTTCCTCCGTTCTTATCCCTTTAAATACTCCCGCAGTGCCTCCATCTGCTCACCGGCAATCCGTACGCCCTCATCATACAACCTCCGCAGCTTTACGGAGTCCGTCTCCGTCCGTCCAACGCCAAAGGTCGTCCCGGGTGCAATCACAAAGACCTTTCC
>CALWBG010000004.1 GCA_944375975.1 uncultured Roseburia sp. | reverse complement strand
GAATTTTTGGCCGCCTGAGCCTGTAAACGGTACCCCGGGAGCTTCTGTAAATGGGCCGGTAGAATATGTGAACGTATGTTATGCACGTTCCCCGGAGCATGGGGAACGCTGTAACTATTATTACAGTCAGGGACTTTCGGGGGGAGAGCAGGAGGTTTATCTGGACGTAAGGGGCGATGTGCTTTTTAAGGCAGAAGGCGGGACACGCAAACAATTTGATAAAGCCGGGGAAGCAATGCTTCTGGTGGATACTCCCTATGGGGCAGCTTTAGCGAAGCTACCCGGTAATCTGGATAAATATATTTACGGTATGCGGGATGGGTTTCACTTTGAGTTTCCAACGGATTGGGGAACGGTAATACCGGGAGGCGTGCTTGCAGACCGGGCAATGTGTTTTCTGCATTGCTATATCCAGTATTACATCAAAGGAGACAGCGAGGCAAAGACGCTTCATATCGGAAGTAAAATTACGCCGGAGGAGGAGAACGGACACTGGACGAAGATACCTGATGTAAAACTGAACTGGGGCTGCGTGGCAAAGGATACCAAAATTCTTATGGCGGACGGTACAGAACGTCCTATCTCGGAGATAAGCCGCGGAGAATACATACAGGGCGGAAAGAGCGGTGCCCCCGTTTGTGTAAAGGATATTATATCGGGGCATGAAAATGTTTTATGGTGCATACAAAGTGAAAACGGAGAAAAGCTTTATGCCAGTGATGAGCATCCGTTTGTAACGGGAAGCGGGGATAAGCGTGCGATTGAGCTGATGGAAACGGACAATGTGTTAATGCGGGACGGTGGCTATTCCAATATGAAATACCGGTACGATTGGTATTATGGCGATACGGTATACAATCTTATGCTTGAGGAAGAACATTATTTTGTGGCAAACGGTTATGTCATCGGAGATCAGGAGGTTCAGGGAGACGTAATGCGTAAAACCATGGAAAGGGAATGCAGGGTTCCCAAGGAGGTGAAGCAGGAAATAGAAAAGATGCGGGTGCAGCTTGGGAAGCAGGGACAATTACAGGACTATGAAAACAAAATGAATTAGTCTGGCGCGTGCCTGTCATAACCGAATGGCCTCTCAAAATAAGAAAAAACTAAAAAAATTCTGAAATAAACGGAAAAATCTTCCGACTTACATCATATTTTATTCTCAAAATACAAAAAATTTGTTACACTCACCGTCGGGAGCTTCCGGTACCTGTTAACGTTGAGATGACACGAAGGATGAGTGAATGGAAATGGAGAGTGTATTTTTAGACAACCTGCCGGATACGGCAAATATGATATTGAACATTTTGTGGGACAGAAACCGCGGGATGAGGACCAATGAACTGACGCAGGCGGTAAACGAGACGTATCACAGAGCCTGGGAGAATGAGGTGATACAGGAGTTTGCCAATCTGCTGGTCGGGCGCGGTTATGTCGAGAAAAAACGCCGGGGCTTTAGGATTTACTATATGGCGCTTGGTGCGGACTGCGAATGTGAATAGACAGATATAAAAATGCCATTACAATAAGGTGGATTTTTGATTGCAGTTGTTGTAAGATGAAAGTGGAGGCAGCGTGGAATCCGGCAGGGATTTTACGCTGTGCCAAACACTGACTGCAAAGGAGAGCGACGGCATGAAAAAATCCGTAAAATATCTCAAAATTTTCTGCAATATCGTTGTGGCGGCGCTGGCGATTTTTTGTGTGATATTTGTGCTTCCGAGGGTTCTGGCATACTTTATGCCGTTTGTGGTGGGGCTTGTGCTGTCTCTGATTGCCAATCCGGTAATCAAGTTCCTGGAAAAATGGATTAAGATAAAAAGAAAGTACGGCTTTGTGATGATGATTATTCTGGTCATCGGCGGAATCGTGCTTATTTGCGATGCGGTCGGTTCGGCTCTGTGGGAAGGAATCCAGAGCTTTGTGGAGTATCTGCCGACGATGTACAGCAATGCGGGAACGGAGCTGATGGAGGCGGGAGCGAGCCTGGAAAAGCTTTTCAGCCGGATTCCTATTTTGGCGGATCTGGATTTTGAAAAGCTGGAAGAAATGATTCAAAGCTTCCTCAATGAGCTGATGTCCGGCTCCGGACAGACGACCATGGTGTTTCTGGAAAGCGCGGCGAGGGGAATCCCGAATATATTTGTCAGCACGATTGTGGGGCTGCTGGCGACGTATTTTTTTATTGTAGACAGGGAAAAATTATTGAAAATGCTCAGACAGCATATTCCGGAATCCGTGCGGGAAAAGACCACAACGATGTACCGTCAGGTTTTAGGCGTGGTGGGCGGATATTTTAAAGCGCAGTTTAAAATCATGGGGGTCATCTATGTGATTTTGCTGATCGGGCTTGTGATTCTCGATGTGGATTACGCATGGCTGATTGCTTTCGGCATCGCTTTTCTCGATATGCTGCCCGTATTTGGGACAGGCACCGTGCTCTGTCCGTGGGCTGTGGTCAAGCTGTTTTCCGGAAGCTACATGACCGCGCTCGGTATGCTGATTCTCTACGTGGTGACGCTTATTGTCCATCAGCTCATTCAGCCGAAGCTCGTCGGCGATTCCGTCGGCATGGATCCGTTTGCCGCGCTCTTTTTCATGTATATCGGTTATCGGGTCAGCGGTGTCGCGGGCATGGTGTTTGCGATTCCGATAGGAATGATTCTGATAAATATATACCGTGCGGGCGCTTTTGACACGCTGCTCTGGTGCATTCGGGAAGTGGTAAAAGACTTTAACGAGTTTCGGCGGCTGCGTCCATAGAAAAATCGTACAAAAGTCACAATTTTTTTGCCATTCCTTTGAAATTTAGTGGAAATTTCTTCCAATTTGTTGTAAAATATACTGTGTTGCATGGAATGCGGGCAGAAAAGAGAGCATTAGAGGAACTATGAAAATATCGTTGATTATTCCCTGCTATAACGAGCAGGAGGCATTGCCGATTTTTTACGAGGAAACGAAAAAGGTCATGGAATCCATGACCTGTGATTACGAGCTTATTTTTGTAAATGATGGTTCGAAGGATGGAACGCTGGCGCTGTTAAAGGAGCTGGCGGATGCGGACGAGCATGTATCTTATATCGGATTTTCCAGAAATTTTGGGAAGGAAGCTGCGATGTATGCCGGTTTCTGCAACGCGGGGGGCGATTATGTCGCCGTGATGGACGCTGACATGCAGGATCCGCCGTCGCTGCTTCCGCAGATGCTTGAGATTCTTGAGACGGGCGAGTACGACAGTGTGGCGACCCGCAGGGTGACGCGCAAGGGGGAACCGAAGATTCGGAGCTGGTTCGCCAGAATGTTTTACCGCATTATCAATCATATTTCAGACGCGGATATTGTGGACGGCGCAAGGGATTTTCGTCTGATGAAACGGAGTATGGCGGACGCCATCGTGGAGATGGGAGAATACAACCGGTTTTCCAAGGGGATTTTCGGGTGGATTGGTTTCCGTACCTATTGGCTGCCGTATGAGAATGTCAACCGGGTAGCGGGAGAGACGAAGTGGAATTTCTGGAAGCTTTTTAAATATGCGATTGACGGCGTGATTAATTTTTCGCAGATGCCCTTAAGCATCGCTTCCTGGTTTGGAATGTTTATGACCGTTGTCGCATTTATCGCGGTTTTATTTATTGTGATACGAAAGCTGGTATTCGGAGATCCCGTGGACGGATGGGCTTCTACCGTATGCATCATTACGCTGATTGGGGGGATACAGTTATTTTGTATGGGAATCATGGGGCAGTACATTGCCAAGACTTATATTGAGGTGAAAAAAAGACCCCATTATATTGTGTCGGAAAGTAATATAGATGAAATGGAAAAGATAAAGTAAGTTGAAAGTCTTGCGTTTCATAGAATTTCGTAGAAAATAAATTGATTGAGAGAAGTGGCAGGGCTGGACTCATTCCAGACCTGCTTTTTATTTTTACTGTACAGATGAAATTTGCGAAATAGTTGGGTGAGAGAAAATGGCAATTTACATGGTAGGCGATTTTATTAGGGAGAAAAGACTGCGTAAGGGGTATACGCAGGAGGAGGTAAGCTTTGGTATCTGCACAACGGCATCGTTGTCGAGAATTGAAAATGGTTTGCAGATGCCCGGAAGGTACATGCTGGATAAGCTGATGGAGCGTCTCGGCTACGAAAACAGCGTGTTTGATATGTTTGTGAGCAAGGAGGACATGGAGCTTTACGAGACGGTGCAGGAGATGGTCAGAAACATCGCCGACGACGATTATGACGAACTGGAAGTCCAGATTGCCAAAATGGAAGAACTGACGCAGAACGCGCCGAAGCTGGAACAGCAGTATCTGATTTTTGCCAAGGGAGAGTTGAAAAGAAAACGGGGCGGAGACATAAAAGAAGTAATGGATTTATTTTTACAGGCAATCCATATCACGCTCCCGGAGTTTGATGGAAAGACGCCGATGACCCAAAACCTGCTGACATTTGACGAGATAACAATTATCAATAGTATTGCTACATTATATGCAAAGCAGGAAAAACTGGAGGATGCACTGCGGCTTGGTTTCTGGCTGAAAGAGTATATGGAAGAAAAAATGATGGACGGGAAACAGAAGGCCGTAAAATATCCCATGATTGTTTTTAATATGAGTAATTGGCTTGGAAGAGAAGAAAGATTTTCTGATGCTTTAAAGATGGCTGATGCTGGAATAGACTTTTGTATTAAATATGTGAGCTGGTTACAGTTGCCGAAGTTACTGTTTAATAAAGCCTGTGCGTTAGCAGAATTGGGAATGAAAGACGAGGCGAAAAAGTATTTTACACAGTCGGCAGTTCTGTTTGAGTCGACCGGGCAACATGGAAATAAACAGATAACAGTCGACTGGTGTAAAAGCAAATATCAGATTGATATTTAGAGGGTTTCGACAGAGTCGCTCAGGATGAAGCACGGAGCAATTCCATAATGATCGGCAGTCATCTGGGTCAGGCCGAAGGAACCCGTAAGCAAGAGTGCGCATAATGTTACAGCAAATAGTTTTCTTTTCATTTTTCTACCTCCAGGGTGATACATAATTTTTTTACTGCGGGCTGCGTTTGCTTCGCAGCAACGTAACGATGAGTTTATCTTAAGGGAAAGATTTTAATTAGACCATTCGATATGGCGTAATTTGTCGATTACATCATATCGAATGGTTATTTTTATATATGTAGTATAATGTATCATTGACAAATAGAAGTATGTGCTCGGCCTGCGGGCGGCGTGGGGAGCAGCAGAAAAGAGGAGTAAGCAGGAAAATGATTTTGACAAGCGGTTACTTAAAAGCAGCGGTGAAAAGAAACAATTTGAATGAGAAGGCAAAACAGGAGCGCGTCCGAAAACAGAACGAAGCCATAAGCAAGAGAAAGGGCGGGTATGATATTTTCCTGTCCAACAACTTTCTGGGCGGTGAGGAGTTGTTTGCGTTGGTAAAATTGTTCAACCAATCGGGCTATTCCGTGTATGCGGACGGACAGGACGAAAAATTAAATCAGTCGGAAATTACCGCGGATGCCGCGAGAAAGCGGAAAACGGGAATGAACCGCTGTAAGGGGCTTTTGTATATGACTGCGGAAAGTAAGGCGGCTTCCGGCTGGTGCCCGTGGGAACTGGGATATTTTGACGGGGCTAGCCGGGGCCGGTGCTGCGTGTTTCCGATTTTAAAGGAGCCGCAGGTTTCCTTTGAGGGCGAGGGCTATCTTGGGATTTATTCTTATCTGGGTTATAATTTGCAGGACACCCTTGGAAACTGGGATTTCTGGGTGCATAAGCCGTGCGGGGAGCGTGTTGCGCTTTCGAAATGGCTGGCGCATGAGCAGCCGCTTTGGGAAAAAACAATGAGAATTTAGCGGGCATGGCACAGGAGGGATAAGCCGCACCGGAGCGGCGTCCCCGTTTGGGGTCATATTATGGTATACTCTCAGTTGGAAAGAATGGAGGGGATACCAATGAATATCAGACAGGAAGTAAAACCATATCTGGAATACTGCCGGTTCCGTAAGGAGCTGGACGAAAAGACCATCAAGGCATACCGCATTGATTTGAGACAGTATTTTGAGTTTGTGGACTGTGATATGCCGGAAAAAAGGCAGATTGAGGCGTATATTACGGATTTGCACAAGCGTTGGCGCCAAAAGACGGTGAAGCGCAAGATTGCAAGCGTGAAAGCGTTCTACCGCTATCTGGAGGATGAGGAACTGCTTTCCGACAATCCTTTCCGCAAAATCAGGGTAAAATTTAAGGAGACACAGGTGCTGCCGAGAATTATTCCGAGAGCGGAGATTGAGCGGCTTTTAAACAGCATGTACGCCCGGCTGGCGGGGGACGGCGCGGGCGGCGGCAAATATCTGGTGCGTGACATCGCGGTGGTGGAGGTTTTGTTCGCCACGGGGGCGCGGGTCAGCGAGGTATGCAGCATCCGGGCGGACGCCCTGGAGCTTGATGCCGGACTTGTCCGCATTATGGGAAAGGGCGGAAAGGAGCGCTATATCCAGATCGGTGAGCCGGCGGTGCGGGAGCTTTTAAAACGCTATTACACCGAAAACGAGGCCGCAATCAAAGCCAGCGGCTATTTTTTCGTAAACCGGCTGGGCGGACGCTACACGGAGCAGTCTGTCCGCACGATGCTGAAACGTTATACGAGACTTGCCGGAATCGAGAGGAACATCACGCCCCACATGTTCCGCCACTCCTTTGCAACGTACTTGATTGAGGAGGGGGCGGACATCAGCTGCGTGCAGCAGATTTTGGGACATTCCTCCATAAAGACGACGCAAATCTACGTGCATGTGGCGGCGGCAAAACAGGCGGAGCTCTTAAAAGAGCTCCACCCGAGAGGCCGGATGCGCATTTCCGCCGCCGCGTAGCCAGAGGCTTGTGCGCAGAAGGAAAACAATAACAAATCAGGAAATACGAAATCAGGCGCGGCCCGGAGCATAAGCGGGCATGACCGGCCAAACTGCCGAAAAACAGGCAGGCGGGCGGTCTTTTTGGCGTGCAGGGAAAAGGGCAAAAAGGCGTTTGTGCGAGGGCGCAAGGGTGCATTTTGAGAAATAAAACGAAAAATGTAGGAAAATGGGTAGAAAAATGGAGGGAGGGGTGGTATAATTGGAAGTGGATAATACCTTATTATCCTGTAATGCTTATTTTGAGGAGTAGATAGCATATGACCATAATCGATTATTTTAAATCTGAAAATAAAAATTTTGGATAAATCAACTCTTAAAAAGTCATTGGTCGGCCACAACAATTCTTACTAATTTATTAAAAAAAATACTTTCCATCGTTTCTTGGGTTGTGGATCTTTGTATATGCTAGTCGAAAACAAAAAAAATAAGTTTTGCAACTTTAACTACAAGAGATTGTATTGCTGATCAAAATATGTATCCGTGGATTGGTTATGTTTATACATATCCAAATTTCAGAGGTCATCGATATAGTCAATATCTAATAGACTATTTGTTAAAAGTGGCAAAAACAAAAGGATATACCTCGGTGTATCTTGCCACAGAACATAAAGGATTATATGAAAAATATGGTTTTCTTTATTTGGAAAATCGTATAGATATATGGGGAGATGAAAATGGAATCTATTATAAAAGCCGTATTTGATCTGTTGTATATGTATACATAGTGTCAATAAAAATATACTAAGGAGCTGAAACATAATGACCATAACAACTGATAAAAGCAGATATATGCAACATTTTCCTACAAGCAAAAAATTATTTGAAATAGCATTAAAGTATTTACCAGCTGGAGTTGGTAGTACATCACGTGCAACTTGGTCTGGATGGGATCCATATCCTTTATTTATAGAAAAGGGAAGTGGAGCGCACATTATAGACGTAGATGGAAATGAATTTATCGATTATTTATTGGGGCTTGGTCCTATGCTTTTAGGACACCGCCCTAAAGAAATTACCGATGCTGTTACTAAACAGATACAAAATTCGGGTACTATTTTCGCTCTTGGAAGCAAATTAGAGATAGAGGCGGCAAACAAGGTTTGTAAATGTATTCCAGGATTAGAGAAAATACGCTTTTTAAATTCTGGTACAGAAGCGATAATTTATGCTTTGAGAATTGCCAGAACATATACAAAAAGAAAAAAAATACTTCGATTTGAAGGAATGTATCATGGTTTTTCAGATGGAATCTATTGGAATAAACATCCTTCATTAAAGGCAATCGATAAATCGGGAAACTGTATTCCTGAGCCACAAGGTCCCGGATTACCAGATGGGATTGCTGATTCTCTAATAATTTGTCAATGGAACGATATTGATTCTTTATATAAAATTATAAAAGAAAATGCTTCTGATATAGCAGCAGTCATTACTGAACCAATTATGTGCAATACTGGTTGTATTCTTCCAAAGCCGGGGTATTTAGAAGCATTGAGAAAACTTACTGAAAAATATGGAATTCTGCTAATTTTTGATGAAGTAATTACTGGTTTCCGTATTGGTGTAGATGGAGCACAGGGCTATTATAATATAGTTCCTGATTTATCTGTTTTTGCCAAAGGATTAGGCGGTGGATATCCAGTAGCCGCATTGGGGGGCAAAAAAGAAATAATGCAATTAGTTGACAGTGGAGAAGTTAGTGTGGCCGGAACTTATAGCGGTAATGGCATAGCATTAGCAGCTGTTTCCGCTACAATGGATTATCTGCAAAGAGAAAATGTATATGATATTCTCAACAATAGTTCTTTCAGATTAAGAACTGAGTTAACCAGAGTATTAAAAAAATCCCATATCCCCTCCTATGTATCTGGAATTGGTGGAATGTTCCAAGTTTGGTTTTCTGAAAAGGAAATACATAATTATCGAGATGCCTTAAAATATGCCAGCAAGGATATATTTCATATATGGTGGGAAGAAATGTTGTATCAGGGTATTCTTTTTCATCCGCATTATTTTGAAAATATGTTTATATCAATGGCACATAGCGAAAAGGACATTGATCAAACTATTGCCAAAGCAGAAAAAGCAATAGCAAATGTGAAGAAAAGATGCGGACTTTAATACTATATTTATAACCAGGATAACCAGTTTAAATGTCCAATTACCCTAGTTATAAATATTACCCATATACTATCAATTACTTTTTAGCAAACTCTCAATTAGATTGCAGAAATAATCATGAAGAGTGTTACAGGTTAACAATGAAACAAGTGTATTTTCTAAAATGTCAGGATTAAGATACTCCTTTATAAAATAAATTAACCTGCCCCATTGTAGTTGCTCCAAAGTTCTACTTTCTATTTGAGAATCTGTGGCGGAATAGATTTCGAGTAATTCACTGTCACTAAACGCCTCGCCAGTTTGGTTTATGTACATACTAACAATTTCCGGATATCTTAGATAGTTTTCTTTTAGTGTTCTGATTACTGCTTTACGTACAAGGGGGTGATTATATTTACTAAAGCGTCCTAATGCTTCAAGAGCTTCTGATGGCCAACTAACAGACATTTGATTTATTGCTTGTACTATACGAATCATTTCGTCATACATACCATTTTTCTCTAACATATTTAGCAAATCCCACAATGTAGATAAGTATTCATCTATAGAGGCTTTTGGGGTATTTGGATTAACATAATTTTGCATAGGCGCTGTATATGTATAAGCTGTAAAATTATTGAAACCGTCCTCAAATTCTATATCAAATTTATCTTCAAATTTACGACAAGAAGATAAACGCTCCATAGAAGGGCTAATAAACATTTTTATTTCGAAATCCGAAACCATTTTATTATATCGTTCTACATAGACATGACGATCGAGAGGATTGACTACATAACAGGCTAGAAATAATGCGCTTGAATAAAAATCCAATTCGAGTACGCTTGTTTTTTCATCAAATGTATTATATAAATTATCCAAATTTTTAAGTGCGTTCTCAAAATCAACTGTTGCCATATATATAAATAGTATATTGCAAACAAAGAATTCTATTGTTTCGTCAAAATGGTCCACTAATGAACGAATAGTTTTAAGATGATCATCAGTTAAAATTTTCGAATGTCTAATATACCTTATAATCTGTATCATTTTGGATTTTTCAGGATATAAATAATATTTTTCTTCTAAATTATTATTTGCGTTAAAGAAAATAAAATAGGCGTTTTTTATAAAAGCATTTTTCAGTTCTTCAATATCGTCGGACGCAAAAGTTATATTTAACTCATGTATTTTATTTTTTACTAGTTCAGCAATAAGTTGATATATTTCACCGGAAATGTTATCTCTGCCTACTCTTCCCATTATCCATAACAGAGTGAACAGGGAGTAAAGTGGTTTATTGTTTAAAACATATCCGATATAAGTATTAAAATATTTGATTGCATCATTTGAACTTGTGGCTTTTCTAAGACCGAATGTAAATCGATCATTAATTAATGCATAACACTCAAGGCTATATGAACTGTTTGAATTTGATATAAATGCCAGCAACGCAAAAGCACATTTATCTTTTAAAAAACCTGATGAATGAACAATATAAGGTAATAGCAGAATGAATTCTTTACAGCCTGTATCAAAACGACAAATGTTATCTACATAGTTTTTAGAGCTATACTGTGCCATATATTTTAATACATCATTAATAAACTTTGTTAAGTAGTTTGAGTGGGTGCCGGATGTATTTAGTAATAAATATAACAGTTTTACTATTTTAGAAAAATCTATACATACTACTCCTAAATATCTAATTATTCCATGATAAATTGGGGACGGTAAATGATTCGAAAGGTATTCATGTTCAAATTTATCGTAGTATTGTATAAAAATGTCAATATAAGAAACACTGTTAAAATAACTTGCCAAGCAACATTCAAAGACTAAATCATTTTTGAATTCAATTTTGTCTTCTTCTATACTTAGAATATTTCTTAAAATATCTTTGCTGCGAAGATAATCGGAGAATTCTTGGGTAAATTTTAATGGTATATATGGCGTAATATAGTTACACAAAATAGAATAAGCTAGCTTCTCAAGTATAATTTTAGAAATGCCATTAAAAAATGTTTTTTCAAAAATAGTATAAATATTTAATTCATTTATATTAGCTAGCAAGTTAATATTTTGCTGAATAAGACCATAAAGAGAGGGCTCTCTAATTAATTCCTTAATATCCTCAGGAACAAAGGGTATATTAGATAAAGACATTATATTAGACTCTGCTCTGCTCAATTCATATGAGTCAAAAGCACCAAGCCTTACAGCATAAGTACTATTATCCCCGTAATCATTCCATATTATAGTGTTTAAATAGTTAGTATCTAGTAACCGATATATGTTATTCCATATGGAGGTACGTAAAGTAACTATGAATTTCATATGCTGATAATCACGGATTACATAGGCAAGTTCGATTAGTTTATTAAGCAAAGTTGAAATTTCTTTTGTTGTACCTATGTTATTACCAATATTATCAATAATAAAGATAAAGTATTTGTTTTGTTCCCATGCCCATCTAGCAAGTTGGTATAATACAGTATATGCATCTTTAGATGCATATCCCAATTTTTTGATAATATAGTCAAGTAAATTATCAGAATATGTAGTAAGCGTATTTAAAGGTATTACCCATACTTCTTCATTTTGTTCATACAACTTACTATATTCGGCTACAAGCATACTTTTTCCAACTCCAGAATTTCCGGTAATAATGCAAAAGTTTTTAAGGGGCTCCAAAATAAATGTATTAAGTATGTCAGTTTTTGTCCTTGATATGGGCAGTAAATTAGGAGATGCATTTTTAATAGTCGATATATATTCTCTCTGTAATTTTTGTATTTTTGATTTGATCAGCGCCCAAATAAATATAGAATCGACATGAAAAAGAGTTTTTTCTTTAAAAAACTCCGTGGCAATAATTTGTAACGCTTTGTCAAAGTTAAAATCCAGATATTTAAAATTAATATTATTTTCGTAGAATAATTTAATTAACGGCGCATTTTCATCTGGTTTTGAAATATTACACCAATATACCTTAGATATTCTCTCTATATTTTGACGGAATATTTCAACGATTTTTGTATCCCATCCACTGTATCCTAAAAATACAAGAGTATCATTTTCAATAAGATGCTCAAACAATTTGATAAATTCGACTTGATACGATTTGTTTTGAATTTCTGAAGTCGTTAAATGTGTAATTAATTTTCCATCAATATCGCCATGCATTTTTAAATAAATTGCTTTTTTTGATCTTGAATTTATAAAATATTGTGCCGGGATAGCTGTAGCCGGGGTAAAAATTTGGAACGCATCAATTCCAAGTTGAGCTTGAGTTGTTTCTAATAAATTTGCAAAATTTGTTGTTATAACTGAGGTAATGCAATTTTCTTTTGCTAAAAGTATCAATAATTTATAACCATCTGATGGTGACCATTGAGAACTACGTTTTATTAAATATTCGACAACCATACAACGAGATATATCATCTAATGAATTAATGATCTCGTCAAATTGTTTGTCAATAAGATTTGTAGATTCATAATCATGTATTTTACTATTTCGAACCCAGGAAACACTTTCCTTTTTTAAGTCGGTAAATAACACACCGCCACTAGATACATCAGCACCAGCTCCTAAAAACAAACAAATGCCATGATTAGGATTTTTTTCTTTCGCAATAGCATTTAATTCTGAAACAAACTCTAACTTAGAAATATTATTCATAATACCACCTCATACTAATCGGAAAGGAGAATTTAAATGATTACTAAAAAGGATTTTGATCAAATGAAAGCCTTGCTATCATCAACAAAAAAAATATTATGTATAGGTGCAAAAAATGCTTATAAAGACTATATATATCCCTATTGTATTAATCAAAAACTACTGCCTTTTCCATATGCTATATATGATTTTGAGCCAAGAAAACATTCATCGAATATCAATGGAATTCCGATTTTAGAAATCAAAGAATTATGTAAAGAAGATCCTTATACATCATTAATTGTAATTGCTGAAGAGGATTATCCATTTTATAAAGTATTAGGAAGTCTCTACAATGAATTGATAGCATACTATTTTCCCATTCTTCCATGCACTGCTTTAGAAGCATATTTTTATGCATTAAATCATTATGATGAAATTAACGAAGTTTCAAATTTACTATATGATAGCCAATCAAAACAATTGTATATTAAGTATTGGTTAAGTCGCATTTATGGAATAGTATATAATCCTCTATTATACTCTAAAAAACCTTATTTTGGAAACGATATCATTACCAATTTGTATGATAATGATGTTATAGTTTCAGGAGGAACCTATAATGGTAAACATATCGATCGAGCCTTAAAAATGAATTCTAAAATAACTGCTTACCTTTTTGAGCCTAACAAAAAATACTATCAATATCTGAGTGAAACTTATAAACCACATGATAATATAAAGGTGTTCAATTATGCCCTCTATGATAAAGAAACACAGTTGCCTTTTGATTTGTCAGATGAATTAGGGGCCCAAATTGTAAATGAACACTCAAAATATGATTATTGGATTCAAACAGTTCGATTAGACACTATGGATATTGGAAAGGTTTCTCTAATAGAACTTGATATTGAAGGATCTGAAATTCAAGCACTAAATGGAATGAGAAATACTATCCTAAAGTATCAACCTAAATTAGCTATATGTGTTTATCATAAAATAAGTGACTATATAGAAATACCTAAGTTGGTTTTAAAATATAATTCACATTATAAATTATATTTCAGACAGCATTCTTGTTATTACGAAGAGTCTGTTCTTTACGCTATACATTAGGAAAGAATAAATTTAATTCTCATTATCTTTTACAGAGTGACTAAAAATAGTTTTCAATAAAGGATAATAAGGTATTATCCACCCCTCCCCCCGCCCCTCATCTTCTGCTATAATAGAAATACCTACAAAAGCAGAAGAATTGAGGTGCACTTTATGAGAACTGTAAAACCCATCCTGACCAAACTGATATACGCGTTCCTGATTTCCGCCGTGCTGTTCCAGACGATTGCCGTGCCGGTAAGCTTTTACCTTCTGGTTCTTGTGGCGGTATGGCTTTTGTTGCTGCTGTATTACGGGAACAAAAAGAACGGCAGTTGGTTTGTTGGAGTATTTGTGATAAATGCCGGAAACCTTGCCGCCTATGTTGCGGTGAAGGCGTTGGGCGGCGGCTCTCTGACTACGGCGCTCAAAAACGGACTGCATATTTGTCTGTTGGTGATTTATGGGGCGGAGCTCCTGTGGGCGGCGTATCTCCTGTTTTCGGTCCGTGGGAACAAGCCGCGGGAACCGGAGCGGACATGTTTCCCCGGAAGAAAATACGATGTGGAGAGAATTTTGTACTATCTGGAGTGTGTGGATATGCTCGGCATCAATGCCGCCTGGGGCAGCGGAAAAACCTTTGTGCTGGAACAACTGGTGAAGCGGCCGGAGATACAAAGCGCCTATGAAATCATTTGGATAGACCTGCTGACCTGCAATATGGACGAAATCGAGCAGCTATTGTTAAACGAGCTGGAGCGCATCCTCACCCGCTACGGGATTTTTTCGAAATATGCGGGAAAGCTGCGCCGGATGCTGGAAAAAGGAACCTTTTTAAAACAGATACAGCACCTTCTGTTCCCGCAGAGCACCTCATTGTCCGAAGCCTTTGCGGGCTTTGGGAAGGATGTGCGTAAGCTGGAAAAAGGGATTCTTGTTATTTATGAGGATTTGGACCGAATCTCAAATCCGGACACCGTCAAAAAATTATTTTCCATTTCCGAAAAGCTGGCAGGCGGGAAAATAAAAATTATTTATCAGTATGAAGAAGAGAACCTAAAGAAACTGGGGTTTGAAAGGGATTATCTGGAAAAATACATACCGTATATCGTAAACCTTACGGAAATGAAGCTGCAAGACATTGCCGCGGGCTTGTGGGAGGAATTAAACATGGCTTCGGCTGGGGTGGAGCCAAAGGACATTGAGCATATACGGGACGAAGGCAGAGTGTGGGAGGCAAACGGCGTGCTTGGGGCGCTGGGACTGAACGGGGAAATTTCCATCCGTATTTCCAATGTGACCGTGCGCAAGGTAAAGGAGTTTCTAACGGAGCTTAAGGTATTTCTTCTGGAAAACCCAAAGTATCGGGACGAAGCGTATCAAAAGACGGTCATCAACTTCTTGTTCTTAAAGCATTTTTATTATGAAAAATACCGGATGCTTGGCATTGAGCATGGGCTTGTGGAGACCATGACATTTCAGTGGAAAGATAAGGAATATACGCTGCCGCAGCTTCTGGCGGAGCGGGAACGGCAAAAAGAAAATGGCTCGGAGGGGCTTTCCAAGGAGGATTTGCATGAAATATTCCGGCAACGGGAAAATGTCGAAAGCCTGGCGGTTCTGATGTGGTTTGGCTACCATTTCGATGTCCGCGAACCGGAGAGAAACCGGGAGAGCATTGCAAACGAAGCTGTATCCAACCTATTAAGACGGAATGAAAACGAGCGGAAGGACCATATTATCTGGAATCTGCTGTGCAGCGGGAAGTCCGAATACAGTGACATGGAACATGTCGTGAACCGGATGACGGAGGAGGTGCTCACGGAGGACACGAAAGAGGCGCGTAAAGCCGCCTGGCGTAAGCTTTTGGAGGATATGTCTCGCGAAACGGAGAGCTGGCGCGGCACCCGGACCATTTTCCGGTGGGGATTGGATGATTTCCTGCCTGTTTTTCAGGCCTTCCGTGTGTGCGGAAGAAGTCCGGAGGAATGGATAAAGCTGCTGGATTTTTATTTTGAGGTACGGTGTCCCCAAAAGGTGTCTGTGGAACTGACAGAGCTTTGGAATTATTGTGACATCAGTTCACGAAAGGTATACATGAAGGTCATTTCCCAGTTTAATCAGTTGGAACGCCGCGGGAACATGAACCGGCAGAAGGGCTATCGGAAATTTTTAAAAACCTATTTACGAAAAGCGATGGAATGGGATTCTTATTATAGCTTTGATTCCTGGAAGCTGGAATTTGAAAATGAATTTGACAATCATGTGGAGTGGATTGTCGGTGTGCTTGGGGAACTGGCGGATAGGCTGCGGCAGACATGCGATAAGGAATATCTGATTGCATCCGGCAAAAAAGACCTCGCGCAGATGATCACATTTATCGAAAATAATATGGCGATGCTCACCCTCCCGGAGGAAGAAACGGAGCGAAAACCGCAGTGGAAGTGGGAAACCAAAAGCATCCGCGAGAATCAGGCGGACTATGATTATCTGGTGTCTCTTATGGACGAGCCGGAAAAATTTAAGGAGCGGCTGGAGGAGTGCTATCTTGCCGAAAAAATCAATCCGCATGAGGCGGCGGAACTGCAAAGGAGCTTTTCGGAGCGCCGCAAATCCCCTGAATCAAATTGAAAAATCCCCTATTCTCTGGTATAATCACAAAAAAGGTCAAAAAAGCGCAGTTATGGGAATGGGAGGAAGGATTATTGAAAAAAAGGTGTCTTGCGGTATTGCTTGCCGCATGTGTAACATTAGGTACGGTGTTATGTCCCATGGAGGGTACTGTCGTGTATGCCGCGGAGACGGAAGACACAGATACGGTATCCACGGAATCTCTTTCCACGGAAAATAATTCTACGGAAATTCTTTCCGGGGAAAATGAACCCACAGAGGATGATTCCACGGAAAATAATTCCACGGAAATTCTTTCCACGGAAAGCGATTCCACCGAAAGCGATACCACCGAAAATAATTCCACGGAAACGGCAGGCGTGGATGACACGGAGGAAGTGACCGGGGAAACGACGGAAGCTGCGGAGACCGAAATCAGGGAAACGACAGATGCGGATGAGACGGAGGAAGAGGCCGGGGAAACAACGGAAGTTGTGGAGATTGAAACAGAGGAAACAACAGAAGCGGCAGAGCCTGAGACAGAAGAACCGTCTGAGCAGCCGGAAACAGAGTTGGTATTGCCGACGGGACGTATGCCGATGGAGACAAAAACAGTTTCCGATGTCGCTGCGGAGGATGTCTATGAGATTTCCGGCGATGGAATCGAAGTATATGCCGATTTAAAATCTGCGGCGATATACGATTCTGATTGGGATAAATACGGCAGTTATTATTTTTATAATCAGATGGACGAAGCGCAGAAGGAATACTGGGATGCGCTGGATGCGGTATGTTCTAAATATCTTACGACGCAGGCGGATGCAATTTACAATGCAGCGTATGGCGAATATTATACCGATTTTGTGGCATCCACGGAGCTTAGCAGAAGCGAGATGGATACGGTATACTATATTTTCAAATATTCCAATCCGCAGTACTACTTTTTGAACAGCTATAAATGGAGCTCCGCAAGCGGAGCGTTGGCGTTCGGTGTATATTCGTCGTTCGGGGACGGCTCCGAGCGCGCCGCTGCGACAAGCGCTGTAAAAAAGCAGGTTGACGCATGGCAGAGCCAGATTAACGCGTGCGCGACGGACGAGGCAAAGGTTCGTCTCATTCATGACCTCGTTGTAAATAAGGTAGAATATAACTGGGATCTTTATAACAGCGGTTTTGTAGACGAGGATAGTCAGTATTCGCAGTCGGCATATAGTGTTTTTTGCACGGATTTGACTGTCTGCGCGGGGTATGCGCAGGCGTTTGAGATGATGTGCAACGGATCCGGTATCGACGCGGTCGCGGTGACAAGTGCGGGACATGAATGGAATAAAGTAAGAATCAACGATTCCTGGTATAATGTGGATTGTACCTGGGCGGATCAGAGTACCTATATTTATTATAAATACTTTGAGCGCAGTGATTATTATTATGACGTAAATGACCAGGGACAAAACCATGTCGAGGAAAGCTTTTGGGAGGGGTATCTGCCGAGCTGCTCGCTTGACTCCGGCGCATCGGATTTAGCGCCGGGCACGCTGCCAGCGATTACGCAGACGACGGCGGCGCCCGTTATCACACAGACGGCAAACGCAAGCGGCTGTATGGTGACGATTACCAGTGCAACTCCCGGTGCAGTCATTTACTATACGCTGGATGGTACGGCGCCATCGGCGGCTTTCTCCAAAAGCAGCCTTTATAAGGGAAGTTTCCAGGCACCTGGCGGTGTGACGGTTTGGGCGATTGCGGTTCGGGATACTTACTGGGACAGCAGTGCGGCAAGCGCGCTGCTTAATACCAATGTCTATTATAAGATTACCTATCAGGGGAACGGCGCGACCTCGGGCAGTATGAGTGCGCAGTCTGTCGCGGCGGGAGGTTCCGCATCGCTTGCGTCCAACGCGTTTAAAAGAAAAGGTTACACCTTTACGGGTTGGAATACGAAAGCAAACGGAAATGGTACTTCTTATTCCAATGGCCAGGTTATTTCGGGGATTACCGGCAACCTTACGCTTTACGCCCAGTGGAAGCTGGCAAAATATACCATCACCTACAATCTTGGCGGCGGCAAAAACGGCAACAATCCATCCACCTATACCTACACGACGGCGGCCATTACGCTGAAGGACGCGACCAGGACGGGCTACGATTTCGCGGGCTGGTACTCTGACAGCAAATTTAAGAACAAGGTGACGAAGATTGCGAAGGGGAGCACCGGAAACAAGACGCTGTACGCGAAGTGGACGCCTCATAAATATAAGATTATCTTCAACGGAAACGGAAGCACCAGCGGCAAGATGAGCTCTCTGACCGGGAGGAAATACGGAACCGGCTACACCCTGACTGCGAATGCCTTTAAGAAAAAGGGCTATACCTTTACAGGCTGGAATACAAAGAAGAACGGAAGCGGAAAGAGCTATTCCAACAAGGAGAAGGTAAAGAATCTGACCTCAAAGAGTGGCGGAAGCGTGACGCTGTATGCGCAGTGGAAGAAAACGAAATATAAAATCACTTATAAGCTGAACAGCGGAAAGAACAGCAGCAAAAACCCGGCGACCTATACTTATACGACGAGCACGATAACCCTCAAAAATCCCACCAGGAAGGGCTATGCTTTCGCGGGCTGGTATTCCGACAGTAAATATAAGAAAAAGGTGACAAAGATTACAAAGGGAAGCACCGGAAATAAGACGCTGTACGCGAAATGGACGCCTGTCAAATATAAGATTACCTTCAACGGAAACGGGAGCACCAGCGGCAAGATGAGCTCTCTGACCGGGAGGAAATACGGAACCGGCTACACCCTGACGGCGAACGCCTTTAAGAAAAAGGGTTATACCTTTACGGGCTGGAATACAAAGAAGAACGGAAGCGGAAAGAGCTATTCCAACAAAGAGAAGGTAAAGAACCTGACCTCAAAGAGCGGCGGAAGCGTGACGCTGTACGCGCAGTGGAAGAAAACGAAATACAAAATCACCTACAAGCTGAACGGCGGAAAGAACAACAGCAAAAACCCGTCCGCTTATACCTATACCACCAAGACCATTACGCTGAAAAAACCGACAAAGGCCGGATACAAATTTGTCGGCTGGTATACCGACAGCAAGTTCAAAAATAAGGTGACGAAGATAAAAAAAGGAAGTACAGGAAAAATTACACTGTATGCAAAGTGGAAAAAAGTATAAGATTTTCTTAAGAACTTTGAAATACGATAGTAATAAATGCGTAAATGGTGTTATAATAAAAAAGCAGTGCCCTTTGGCATAAAAATTTACAGTGAGAGGTATTCAGTTTGAAAAAGAGAATGGTTTTATTGGCGACAACGTTGGCGATGGCGGCTTTTATGGCGTCATGCGGTGACAAAAATGCCGACGAGGCAGCGGTGGATAATGCTGTGGGGACAGAATCGGTTTTAGAGACAGAGCAGGCCGAGAGCGAGGAGATACTTCCGGAGGGCATGTACCGCAGTGAGCTTACGAATGAGCTGATTGACGAGAGCCTGAAAAATCAGCGGCCAATCGCGGTTATGGTGGATAATGAGTCGATTGCGCTGCCGCATTACGGGCTGACGCAGGCGGACGTGGTCTATGAGATGATGAACAGCACCTTAAACGGCAGAATCACCCGGTTTATGGTTTTAGTGAAGGACTGGGAGAAAATCGAGCAGTTGGGAAGCATAAGAAGCGTGCGGCCGACGAACGTTTTGATCGCGTCCGAGTGGAACGCGGTTATCTGCCATGACGGAGGTCCTTTCTATGTGGACGAATATATGGCGGATCCGAGCGTGGATAATTTCAGCGGAACCTTTTCCCGCGTGGATAACGGCAAGCCGAGGGAATATACAGAATATATCCTTCCAGGCGATTTGGAGAAGAACTTTGAAAACTCGGGCGTTTCCAGAGAATACACCTCTTATTACGAGGGACCTCATTACCAGTTTGCAAACGAGGACAACCCGGTGGATTTGACGGGGCAGGAGAACGTTATTGACGCGAATCTCGTAGATTTGCCTTTCCCGCATAACGGCTCCTTTTTGGAGTACAATGAGGACGACGGACTTTACTATTATTCGGAGTACGGCGAGCCGCATTTGGATCCGGGCAATGACAACCAGCAGCTTGCTTTCAAAAACCTTCTGATTCAAAGCTGCGGCTATACGCAGTATGATGAGCACGGCTACATGATTTTTGACTGTATCAGCAAAGGCTATGGCTATTATGTCACCAACGGCAAGGCGCTCTATGTATCCTGGGAGAAGACAAGCATGACCTCCCCGACACGTTATTATGACATGGACGGCAATGAGATTACGCTGAACACAGGTAAGACCTATGTCGGCTTTGTCCCGGTGGATGACTGGGAGGATTTGGTAATCGAATAGGTAAGGTACGGGAAAAGACAGATGATAGAACAAATCAAAGCGCTGCTGGAAAAATACAAAGCGATTATCCGCTACGGAATTTTCGGCGTGCTGACAACGCTTATTAATATCGTGGTCTACGAGGCCTTTTACCGGTATATCGGCTGGAGCAATGTCGTGAGCAATATCGTCGCCTGGGTTGCGGCGGTATTGTTTGCGTTTATCACAAATAAGCTGTGGGTATTCGAGAGCAAAACGACGGAGACAAGGGCGCTTATGTTTGAGATAATCTCCTTTTTTGGATGCAGGCTTGCGACCGGGGTTCTGGATTTGGCGATTATGTATGTGGCTGTAGATGAGTTGGCGCTAAACAGCACGCTGATGAAATGTATTTCCAATGTGATTGTTATTATTGTCAATTACATTGCCAGCAAACTTATAATTTTTAAAAACGGCGGAAACGCCGACACATAAACCGTGTTGAGTTGTTGAAAGCAGGGGCTGTCACACTAAGAATTTATTCGTGTGACAGCCCCTGTTTTTGCGTTGCGTCATGGTTCCATGACTGTTTAACGTTCCGTTTCCAGGATTAAATCAATTCCCCGCTGCAAGGTGTCAGCATCAATGGCTCCGGATGCCTGAGCTATGCCGTAACCTTCCGCATCGATAAATAAGGTAGTCGGCAGAGAATATACGCCGTAAGTGTAAGCCGCGTCCGCTTCCGTGTCGTAAAAGACGGGGAACGTATAGCCCTGCTCCTCAATAAAAGCGGATGCGATTTCAGTGGTTTCGCGGCCGGAGGTCATGTTGACCATGAGAAATTGAACTTCCTCGCCGAGCTCCTGATATGCTTCCTCAAAATGCGGCATCTCACTCTGGCAGGGGCCGCACCAGCTTGCCCAGAAGTTCAGAACCACAGGCTTGCCAATATAATCAGACAGATGAACTTCGTTGCCGTCAAGGTCATATACCGTAAAATCAGGAGCAGGTATTTTTTCCGGATCGTCGGATTCTGTTTGCGGTTCACCGCTGCTTTGCTCCGTTTCCGGGTGCTCCTGTACCGCCAGTTGGTCCGGAGCCGTATTCCGGCTGAGTTTGCCGTAGAGCAGATATGCCCCGAAAAGCAGCGCGGCAAATGCAGCTATCAGGATAAACAGGGTTTTATTTTTGTTCATAGCGCCTCCTAACTGAGCAGGGCAAGCACCCGCCCAAGCGTTCCTGTTGCCATCAATATGCCGATTACAACCAGCAGACAGCCGCAGATAACATTAATGGTTTTATAGTTGCGTTTAATCCAGGTGAAAGCGGTCTTTAACCGGTCAATCAACACTGCACTGAGAAGAAAAGGAACCCCCAGACCGAGAGAATAGGCCAGAAGCATAAGGGTACCGGTCAGGATGCTTCCCTGCTGGGAAGCCAGCATCAGGGCAGAACCCAGAAATGTTCCCACGCAGGGAGTCCAGCCCAGGGAGAAAATGACTCCGAACAATATGGCTGAGAGAAATCCCATGTCACGGGTATCCGCTGATTTTTGAATGCCGCCGAATAAATTAAATTTGAAAACACCCAGGTAGTTCAGGCCGAAGAAAATCACGACAAGACCGGAAATCACATTCACGGCTGTCTGGTGCTGCTTTAGAAAGCTGCCGACCGTCCCGGCGAGTGCCCCCATGGCGGTAAAAACCAGAGTAAAGCCAAGGACGAAGCCCAAGGCTCCGGTTATGGTTTTCTTTATAGTGCGTTCCCCGCCGCCTGCAAAATAAGAAATGTAGACAGGGAGCATGGGCAGCAGACAGGGGGAAATAAAGGTGATGATTCCTTCGAGAAAGGAAATGATGTATTGCATTTACGGTTACCTCTCATTCTTTGATTGCTGTTAGTATACCATTTTAAATATGGTGTGGCTATATCATTTATAATATCTGAAAATGTGCATAGATTACTGTGATAAAATCACGATATTTTATAAATCTTGGGGGAAAGTAAAAATTTCCGTTTCAAAACCCCCTGTTTTGCGGTAAAATAAGGATGACTGAAAATTGCGGTACTGTGACTGTTTGCGTAAAACGGGAATGTGTGGAGACCGCAGCTTGGAATGGAGACGAAATTGTGAAGAGACAAAATGCAGCAGACAGGGAGTATGACGTGCCGGAGCTGATACGCCTGAATTTAAAGGTGTGGTGGCTGATGATTCTTTTTGCTCTGGCGGGGGCGGTGTTTCTCGGTGGGTATAAATACCTGTCGAACCGTTCCTATGTATCGGAAAAAAATTATGAAGAAGTATACCGGGTGACGGCGTCCCTGTATGTCAGGGAATATAACGACGAGACCGCGGCGGTGCGGATTGGGACACTGATTAAGACGGCGGACAGCCGCAGCGCCTGGCAGAATTTTTTGGAGCGGACAGGCTATGAGCTGGAATATGTAGGCTATCAGCAGCTATTTGACCTGCTTGAGGGGGAGTCCTCGGACATCGTGACGGTGTATGTGGGCTACCCGGCGGAATACGGAGGCTTCTCGATTCCGGACGAGGAGGCGGCGCTTGTGTTTGCGGATGACGTGATAGCGGCAATCGACGAGACGATGCAGGAAATGGTGGGAGAGGACTGCTTTGACATTCTCGATGAGCCTTACGTGGCGGAGCCGACGAGAAGGCAGCTCGCATACGCGCCCTCCGCGGAGGAATTCCGGGAGGAAATCTTAAAGGCGGCGACTGCCGGCCTCATGTTCGGTGTGATTGTGGAGGTGACCCTTTATACCGGCTTTTTGCTGCTTCGCGGCAAAGGCGTAAGGGAGCCAAAGAAAGAGGGTTGACTGATGGACAAAATAAAGATGTTTTGCAGGGACAGGGATTGGGAGGCCGTCGGAGAGCTTTCCTTTTACGCGTTCTTTGCAATCAATATATTGATGAAGGCATTCTCCTATGACCACGGGGACAACATTTATAAGTGCTTTTTTTATACGGCAATCATCTTTTGGCTCATAAAGCTTTTGACAACCAGGTACACGCTGCGGGAAGTGTTTTGGATTGCGCTTCTGCTGTCGGTGGGCGTGATGCTGTCTGTGGTTACAAGGCAGAATATGTGGCTTCTTTCCATTATGACCGTCATAGGGATGAAAAATTGCCGTTTTTGGCTGCTGGTTCAGCTTGCGGTTTCTATACGGACGCTTTCGCTTATCGTGCTGACCGTCGGGGCGGCGGCTGGCATTTACGATATCGGCCTTCAGACCACGCTCGATTCCGACTATGTGGAGACGAAGGTTTACGGCTTTGCGATGGGGGAGCCCAATACCGCCTATCTGACCGTTTTTCTGGCGCTGGTGTTGCTGTTGTATTACTATTATGACAGGCTGAACATCCTGTGGTTTGTGGGAACCTCGGCTGTGGCGCTGGTTTTTTATAAATTTACGCTCTGCCGGACCGGAGTGCTGGTATTTTTCTTTTGCTGGGCGCTCATTCTGTTTGAAAAATGGGTGAAGTGGAGGAAAGCCATGGCGGTACTGGCGCTGTCCGTCCCGGTCGGCGGCATCTTCAGCCTGGTGATGATGCTTATTTATGACGGGGAGAACGCGGTCATGAGCCAGATTAATCATCTGGTTTCCGGAAGAATTTACATCATGAATACCTATTTTAAGGATCAGGGGATTTCCCTGTTTCCGCGGACCCAGGAGGTTTTTTACACAAGCTATCACGGGCTGATTGACAACAGCTATATGTTTGTGTTCCTCTATGGCGGGGTATTGGTGGCGCTTTTTTTCTTCTGGATTGTCTGTCTGACGCTGTATCGTCTGTATCGGAACGGTTTTTATAAAGAGCTTGTCATGGCAGGGACAATGGCGCTCTACGGTGTACTCGAACAGTTTGTGCTGAACGGATTTATGAACGTATTTCTGCTGCTCTGCGGCATCCTGCTCTATCCGTCTCTGCTGTCTGCGATTGAGCGTCCGGCGGGGGAGGAACGCGTCAGGCACGTCCGGCGGAAAGCGGCATTGGGGAAAAATAATTAGACAGATTGGAAACAAAGAGATGAAGAAAACGATTTACGTGCTGAATCAGAGACAGGGGGAGACCTGCGACGCGGCGGGAAAAGCCATGCGGGACGTATTTGCGGTTCTTGCCGAAAAAGGGGCGAGGGTTATCTGGAGCGTGCCAAAGGGTTGCAATCGCTATCTGAAGATTTTGGATTTGCCGTATCTTTTTATGTTTTTGCTGCTGCGAGTGGGAAAAGGGGACGTCATATTTTATTCGATTCCCGAAAATTACCTGAAAATCAGGCTGCTGAAGCTGGTGCGCGGGATAAAAAAATACACCATGCTCTGTTTTATCAACGATTTAAACGAATTCCGCTATGACGGGACGCCAAAGGGGAGCGGGGAGAGCCCCGGAAACGGGAAGGAGCTTTCGGCGCTTATGGCGGCGGATAAAATCCTTGTGCCGAACCAGAACACGGCGGAAATGTTAAGAAAGGCAGGCGTGGCGTCGGAACTGATTCCGGTAGGCATCTGGGATTACCTGATGACGGAGGAGCAGAGCCAGGCACTGGCACAGGCGCAGGAGAAAGTGCGGCGGGAGAGAAAGGTGCGGGGCACGGCTGCCGCGGGGGAACCGGAGACGGAGGACGCGCCCGCGGCGGAGCAGATCAGAATCGCGTTTGCGGGCAATCTGAACAAGTCGGAATTTTTATCGGTGATGGAGGTGCCGGCGGGAATCAGTATGGAGCTTTGGGGCAGGCTGGATGCGGAAAAAGAAAAAACGCTTCCGTCCGGCTGCCATTATCACGGCGTGCTTTCCTCCGATGAGGTCCCGCTTGCCGTCTGTGCGATGGATTACGGACTCGTTTGGGACGGAGCGGGCAGGGACGGGATAAAGGGAGGACTGGGAGAATATCTTCGGTATAACAATTCCCATAAATGCGCGCTTTATCTGGCTTCCGGCATCCCGGTGATTGTGTGGAGCGAGTCCGGGATGGCGCGATTCGTTTCGGAACACGGGTGCGGACTTATGATTGAGCGGCTCGGCGAGCTGGAGGAAAAAATCAAAAATGCGGACTACAAAGAATTGAAGCGGCGGGCGCTTGCGGCCGCTCCGAAGCTTCGGGCGGGCTATTACCTGGGAAAGGCGATTGATGTGGCATTGAACGATCAGTAAGCTACAAAAGATGGAGGAGAGCTGTGAAAAAGAAATACTATTTAGAGGCGGTCAGGATTCTGGCGATTTTGCTTGTCATGTATAACCATTCGGCGGCGTTTCTGTCGCTTGCGGATAAGAGCGGTCTGGAATATGTGCTTTCCTTTTGCCTGACCTTTGTCTGCAAGGCTGCGGTTCCGCTTTTTTACATGGTATCGGGCGCGCTGCTTTTGGGCAAAAACGAAAGCTTCCGGGATTTGTTCCGAAAAAGAATCCTGCGTATGCTTCTGGTCATCGTTCTTTTCTCATTTTTATACTATCTGAAGCTCGTGCTCAAGGGAGAGCGGGCATTTACGCCGGTTTCCTTTTTACTGTCGCTGCCGTCGGATCTGGTGTATCTGCCGTACTGGTATCTTTACAGCTATCTGGGCGTGCTCACGATACTGCCTTTCCTGCGTCCACTGGCACAGAACCTGTCAAAGAAAGGTTTTTTCTATCTCATTGCGCTGCAGCTTTTGTTTGATGCGGGAAAGTTTACGGCATGGTACTTCTGGGGCTACGGTCTGTGCGGCTATTACAATTTCAGTGGCCTGTTCCAGTACGTGATTTTCTATCCGCTGATCGGATATGGGCTGGACCGCTATGTGGCGGAAACCCGTTTCTTTGAGTGGAAAAATGTATTGCGGAATGTGTGCGCGGCGGCAGCCGTCGTGCTGACCTGGGTGATGGTATACAAGGATTACCTCTCGGTGGGACAATATCAGGAGACTTATGTTGGAACCTGGCTTTCCGTGCCGGCCATTGTGCTCTTTCTCAATGCGAAAATGCTGTTTCGTGAGGAACGGCTCTCAGAGCGGGCGAAAATGGTGCTCTCCCATGTCGGGAGCTGTGTGTTCGGCATGTATCTGCTCGACGGCTTTATCGGCACGGGCGGCAGGCTGGACGTGGTGTTCCGTACGGTATCGCCGTTCACCGGTTTTATTCTTGCGTATGTGATTGAGATTTTCATTGCGTTCCTGATTCGTCTGGTGGTTGCAACGGTATTAAAAAAGCTCCCGGGATTCCGGAAGCTTATCTGATTGAGCGGTTATTTTTTTTCGGTGATAAACCATTCCGACAATTTGTGCGCGAGGGCGAGACAGAAAGGATAGACGGCCGATACAAGGTCGTCTATTTTTTGTGCCAACCATGGCTCCAGCCGCCCGACGGTTGCCTTGCGCACCTCGTTTAGGAGGATGGCGATTGCCATGATTAAGAGCACGTAGCCGACTGCGAGAAACACCAGATACCAGGAACCGGCATAGGGGGCAAAGCCAAAGTGCCGCAGTAAAAATGTCTGAATCGTTCCGTCCAGCACGTAGATGGCAAGGACGCTGCCCGCGGCGCGGTTGACAGTGCGGCTCTGGAAGGAAAGCTCCCGGAACAGCAAAAGCAGCAGGACGGAGCCGGCGATAATAAAAATCGAGCAGTCCCTGCAAAAGGTGGTGTAGAGCTTGCCGCGCAGAAATGTAAGAGCGCTGTCGGCGGCAAACACAAAGCCGATACAGAGAACAAGACCGAGCGCAAGCCTGCGGCAGTCGTGGGAACGGTTATGATACAGCGCCAGATAACGTCCGAGCAGGTAGATAACAACCATGTGAACCAGCCCCTTGCCGCCGTCCTGCATAATATCGTAGAAGCCGAAGGTCGGAACCACGGAAAACAAAAACAGCAGGACAATCAAAAGCTTCCGGAACGTCTCCCTTGAGAGCTTTTCGGGAATCCTGTTTAAAAACGGCGCGAGAAAGCACAAAAAGAAGTAGCAGCTGATAAACCAGTAGTATCTGGAAATCACCGGGATACAGGACTTAATCAAATCCTTGATGCCGAAATCACCGACGGCGAACGTGCCGCACAGGGTAAAAAAGATGACCATCAAATCAAGCCGCACCAGCTTTTTAAAATCAAAGCGGATGCCGAAATAGCCCGAAATCAGAATAAAGCAGGTCACACCCATGTTAAACACGGAGTTGACAAGAACATGGACTTCCGTATTCAAAAATGACACCGACGTGTCGATTCCGCCGAAGGTGTGCATCATAAGGATTCCGAAAATGCACAGCAGGCGCAGCAGTTCAAAATTTGAGGAACGTTCTTTTGCCATAATCTTCTCCAATCTGTATTGCTATTGCTTTGCCAACGCGTGACGCCTGATTTTCAGACGCTGCTGCCATTTGGTGTTGCCGTGCTTTAAATCCGCGAGCTTTCCGCGGCATTTTAAAAGGTAGGTCACAAATTTCGCGTGCGCGGAATAGGACTGGTTTTCGTAAATGCCCTCCATAAAAATCTTGGTAATATCCACGAAGTGAAGGTTTAAAAACCAGGTTTTTTCATGGCCGTCGATGGTGTAGCAGTAGGGCTTTCCGTTTTCCCAGTGGAGGTTTTTCACGCTTAAGCGGCGGATATATTCGTACTGGTGCTCTAAATAGCCGGAGGATTCCCCGACAGAGTTGTCGAACACACAGTGATTCGCGTCGTCCTTTAAGAGGTTTAAATATTCTCCCTCGGGCAGGGATTCCACCCACAGGTGCAAAAGCGCCATTTCCCCCACGCCGCCGTACATGCCGTATTTTCTGTGAACGTCCCACTTTACCATCAGCTTGTCCTTGTGGTTTGTATACATGTCAATGCAGAAGTCCGTAAATTCCCGAAGCCCCTCAATCGTGAAATAGGAAAAGCCGGCGCAGGTCTTCCATTTCAGGCCATTTCCCTTTTCCAGCATCGGGAAATCCTGTAAAAGCGGCGTTTCCGCGGCGACCTTGCAGCGGGAGAACGGCTCGTATTCGCTGACATTTAAATACAGGAGCACGTCGCTGTCGATAATGACGCAGCGGTCGAAGCCGTTTCGTTCCAGATATTCCAGAATCAGAAAGAAACGCTTGAAAATGCCCTCCGCCCAGGCGTCGGGGTAGTAGGAGAGATTTTCAAAGACCGCGTGGAAGCGTTTCCACTTCTCCGTGATGAAATCATCGGCGTTGTGCCAGTCGTCACACCACGCTTTGTTGTATTGATCGCCCAGGAGCACGACCTTTTCGTTGTATTTTTTCGCCTGCGCGATACAGTACTTTAAGTATTCCTGATTCTTTTTGCCCGCAGCCTGGGCCTTCTCTCCGGTTTCATGGTGAACCATGACAGGAATGATATGATTCATAATAACCTCCATCGTTATTCTTTTTTCCAGTAGGTGCCGCCCTCAACGTCCGTGCTTCCGCTCGGAACCTCGCTGCGCAGCGGGTAATGCCAGTAATCGTTGTACATGGCGACGATATCCGGCTCCTCCTCGTCCCAGCGCCTTCCTTTTAAGCCGAACAGAATCTGCAGGCAGCCACCCAGGTGAATGGCGCCTTTTCCGAGCTTTTTGATGTGCGCCGCCAGTGGAAAGCCGTAGGCGCCGCAGCCGATTAAGGCGATGTCGAAATCAATTTTTTCACATTCCCGGCACATCCATTCCAGCGCGTCAAACCAGGTCGAAAAGCGGGGGTCTACGGCATCGCCCGCCGTTTGTACCGCCTTTAGCGTTTTTAACTCGAATTTCGGCAGGATGGACGTTCCCGGAAAGAGCTTGTCATAATTTTCATACTGCTTTTGAATCGAAGCCTCGAAGGGGTGGATGACCAGCACCTTTTTGCCCTCCAGCGCTTCCGACCAGGGATTTTGGCACCGCCATGGCTCAATGGAAATGAGCTTACAGGTGGCCTGCAAATCCTTACAGTACTTTTTGATATAGTAATCCTCACAGGCATTCTGCCAAATGCCCAGAATATCGGTCTGGCGGCAGGCGTCCTTCATGACCTCGTTGAAGCGGGGCAGCAGCGAAGTGTCGTTCGGAAAAAATCCGGCACAGGTGCAGAGCTGCTCGCAGGCCTTCTGCTGCTTGCCGTTTAAGTGAAATTCCGCCGCGCGCATGTTAAACAGCTCGACGGCGCCGAAACGTCCCATCATAAAGGGCGTTCCCGCGGTGATAAGCTCGGCGGTCAGGCGGTTTGCCGCCTCCGTGTCAAGAAACGGCTTTCCGACATAGTGGCGGTAGAGCCAGTCCGACTCCGGCGTTTTGGCGCGCAGCCGGTTCCGCAGGGCGTATTTCAACTGATAGTAGGAAGCTCCGATAATTGTACCCAATACGAATCAAATCCTTTCTTAACATCAATAAACAGAAAATGACTACTACATCATATAACAAGGCTTTCCGCAGTGTCAAGGAAGAACGCCTTTTTTCCGGATGTTTCCGTGGATATTCGGGCATTTTCAAAATTGACAATGCAGGGGAAAACCTTTATAATTTTTGTGTCTTTATATAAAAATGGAATGAATTGAGGCTGTGATGAAACGAACATATAAAATTTTCTGGATTTTGGTCATTGGACTGATTCCGCTTTTGCCGCTTTCCGGGCTTTTGTACAGCGTGGATGTAAGCGACGTGGGCTTTAATCTGAACCAGTACCGGTTCTGGCTTTCGGATATTGACAGTATTTATCTGCCGCTGTTTTTGACGGACGTGCTGGGCGGCGTACTGTTATGGCTGCTTTCCGTGCTGCACATACCGGAATATCTGGGGATGGAGCTGGCGTGGGCGGCGGTCTGCTGGTATCTGTGCTTCCTGGCTTACCGGCTTTACCGCAGATACCGGGACGATTCGCTGGTGCTTCCGGCGCTCGCGCTTGCCATGCTGCTGGCGAAGTGCAATTTCCATTTCTTTATCTATAATACCGCGGTTGCGCTTACGGCGCTGACCGGGCTTTATTTTCTGGTGCGGGCGGTTAATGACAAAAAGCCGTGGCTGTTGTTTTTTGCGACGGCTTTTTTTGTGCTGGCAGCCATGTGCAAGATTTCGGCGTTGATGCAGTTTGCCGTGTTTGCGGTACTGTTTTATGACGTGTACCGGAAACGGGATGGCAGATATTTTGTCCGTCAGCTTGCATACTGCGTGCTTGGCTTTGTGTGCACCGCCGGACTCGGGGCGCTGCTTTTGCATGCCACCTGCGGCATCGGCGCTTACGCGCGGATGGTGGTTGACATGTTTTTCTACGCGGGCAATTCCAACGACGGACACACTATCGGTAATATGATTGTCATTAACGCAAAAGGGACGCTGCGCGGGTTTCTGCTGCTTGCGGCGCTGTGGGTGCTGTATCTGGCGGCAAAAAAAATCAAAGTGCTGGCCCCGGTTGTTCGGTTCGGAGCGCCCGCCGCTGCCGTGCTGCTTTTGCTCGGCAAGCTCTTTGGAGCGGACGGACTTCCCGTCTCAGGGACTGTTTATGGAATTCTGGGCGACTATTTAAACGGGCTTTCCGTTCTCGTGGCGCTTATATATGTCTGCGCCTTCCTGATTTGCAGGGATAAGTCATATTCCGAAGAATTTAAGGTTTTTGCGGTGACGGCGGGAGCGCTGACCGTGCTGATGCCGATTGGCTCGAATGTCGGAATTACGCATATCTGCAACGAGTTTTTCATGGCGCTGCCGTATATTGTTATCTGTATCGGAGAGCGGCTGCGCCGGGCAAATGCGCGCCGGAGATTTCGGACGGTATCCGGGGAAAAGGCGCAGAGTCGTTTCGGGAACATATTTTGGCCGCTGCCGTCCGCCGGGACGGTGCTCACCGTAGTCTGCGGTGCGTGGTGTATTTTGCTGGCCGGCTGGCAGAGCCTTTATATGACAAGGGCGTACGCGGCGGACACGGAGCCGATGCAGCAGTTTACGCTCCCGGAGCTTCGCGGAATTTATTATGACCAGAATATCGTGGAGCCGCTGGAGGAAGCGGTCGGATTTTTAAAGCAGTATGAGGGGGACGGCGGGTCTATGGTAGTCTGCGGGGCCGTTCCGATTCTCCATTATCTTTCGGATATTCCGCCCTACATTGACGGCTGCGGCGGCTGGCTGGAGACGGACTATGTGACGGCGGACGGGATCGCACAGCAGCTTTCGGCCGCGGAGGATTATCCGATTGTGGTGTTCCGCAGCGGGGCGCTGGCGGAGCCGGACGAGAAAACGCGGACGGTGCTGGAATTTGTCCGGCAAAACGGTTACCGTGAAGTGTTTGCGAATGAAACCTATGAAATTTATGCCCGGGTAAGATGAATGAGGGGGTACAAAAGATGCATTTTCAGGATAAAATCATACAGTTGTGTTATAGATTTTGTGATAACATTATAACACTGTGTATGCTTGTGACAGTGGGATTTGTGGCAGTCATAAATTTTATTTATACATCGTCGGTCGCATATGTATGGACGGAGGATGTCAGCATAGGACGGACATCCTGGCTTGCGATAGTGCTTGCCGCAGCGCTGTTTTTGGGATTTGTGGTGTTCCGAAGATTGCTGGACGGATTAAAGGAATGGCAAATATTTCTGTTTTTTACGGTAGTATATCTGATGATAGGAACTTATTGGATTTGCAATATCAGCACGCATCTGCGCATGGATGCTGACAGTGTCCATGCGGCGGCAATGGCCTTGCTAGAGGGAGATTTTTCCTTTTTAGACCGTGGAGAATATCTCTTTTTGAACGAACATCAGCTCGGAATTGTTACATATGAGACTTTTTTGGGAATCATAAGCAAAAGTGTTCGTTTCCAATACGTTGTCAACCTGCTGGAAGTAATAGGGATCAATTTTGTTTCATGGAGATTGACAAATCTATGTTTTGCCGCAAATCATGGGGCAAATCTGCTGGTGATACTGTTTTCGTTTCTGTTTTTACCGCAGTTCTTTTTCATAGCGTTTGCTTATGGGCTGATTCCGGGCTTATTTTTTATTTTGTTAAGCTTTCTGTTTTTGTATAAATATTTTGCGGGTCATGGAGGAAAGTTTTTGGCGCTTTGTCTGCTGTGCGTGGTATTAGCGGTATTTCTGAAGGGCAATAATATCATTGGGGCGGTGGCAATAGCGATTTTGCTGTTTTTGAGAACCCTGCGCCGGAAAAAATTGAGGTATCTGCTGGCTGCATTGGCAGTTATGGTGTGTGCGGGTTCTGTGGGCAGAGCAACCGGACTGGTCTATGAACGTGTCAGCGGGAAAGAGCTGACAGGAGGACGGCCAATGCTGCTTTGGATTGCGATGGGCACGGAACCTTATTATAATAATGCTGCTGGATGGTTTAACGGATATAATGACTGGGTATTTGAGCAGGCGGATTATAATCCCGAAGAAGCGTCGAAGATGGCACAAAAAACACTTAAGGATACGGCCTTTACCTTTCGGGACCATCCCGACTGGATGCTGTCGTTTTTTGGAGAGAAACTGATTTCCATGTGGTGTGACCCGATGTATGAGTCTGTCTGGAGCGGGCCGCTTCCCGATGCCGGGGCGGAGCACAAATCGGAATTTTTAAATGAGCTTTACAGCGGGCGCGGGATAGAGCCGGGAATCGCATTATATATGAAAAGCTTTATGCTTGTGATGTTTGTGCTCGCGGCAATTTCCGCAATGCGCAGAAGAAACCTGCTTTTTGATTGTCATTATATTTATTTATACTTTGTGGGAGGCTTTCTGCTCCATGTGCTTTGGGAGGCGAAAAGCCAGTATGTTTATCCGTATGTGTTTATTTTGTTGCCTTGCTGTGCATATGAAATGGCGGTAATTTCAGATAAACTGTTTGAACGTCTGCACAGGGGCGGGCAGGAGGATTTACAGAGCAGAGAGGACGATTAGAATGGGAGACAATGGCAGTGATAGTAGTAAAAATAGGTGACGGCATGGGCAACCAGCTCTTCAATTATGCCTGCGGCTACGCGGCGGCAAGACGCGAGGGCGAGGGGCTTAAGCTGGACATTTCCGAGTGTGACAATTCAACGCTGCGGGATTTTGAACTGGATAATTTTCATCTGAAATACGACGCGAAGGAATCTTTTCCCAATCGTACCTTTTGGCAGAAGGTCTATAAGGCGCTGCGCCGGGCGGTCAAATACCGTGTGATCAAAGAGCGTGAGGTCTATTTAAACCGGAACGGGAAATATGACGTGAATGATATTGACCCGAGAGTATATGAAAAAAAGCGCTTCCGCGATAAATATCTCTATGGCTACTGGCAGCATCTTTCGTATTTCGAGGAATATTTAGACGAGATTACCGAAATGATGACCCCGGCCTATGAGCAGAGCCCAAAGGTACGGTCGCTGATGGAGGAATTTCGGACAACGCCGACCTGTGCAGTCCATGTGCGGGGCGGGGACATCACCGGGCCGGGCAGGGAATATTTCGCCCATGCCCTAAAGCGGATGGAGCAGGAAAAGCCCGGGCTGCGTTATCTCGTGTTTACCAATGACGCGGGGAGAGCCAAAGAGGCGTTGGGAGATGGCATGGAATTTGTCTCCGGGCTGGGCAGCTTTTCGGATGTGGACGAGTTTTTTCTGATGTCCTCCTGTCAGAACCAGATTTTATCGAACAGTACCTATTCCACCTGGGCGGCGTACCGAAACCGCAATCCCGATAAGACGGTAATTATGCCGCAGGATATTTTGAGCGGGCGGATGCGTCAGAAAGACTGGATTGTCTTAGAATAAGAAAGGGTTAGCTATGGTAGGTTTAATAAAGAGCGTATTTAAAGTATTTGACGGAAAGCAGAAGCGGAATCTGGTCGGGATGGCCTTCCTGATCCTGATTAACTCCGGCGTAAGCCTTTTGGGAGTCAGTGTTTTGCTGCCGTTTATCCAGGCGGTTATGAACCCGGAGGAGCTGCTGGAAAACGACATCATCCGATGGGCTTATGATTTGCTTGGGCTAAAAAACACCGACCAGCTCATCATCGCGCTGGCGGTTGGAATTATGATTGTCTATGTCGCCAAAAACGGCTTTATTATCTTTATGAATAATATGCAGTACCGTTTTTCCTACTACGGCAAGCGGGAAATGCAGGACCGCATGATGAAGTATTATATCCGCAAGGATTATACGTTTTTCTTAAACCATAACAGCGCGGAGCTGATGCGCGATATCAACACGGACCCGGAAATGTTCTACGCGGCGGTATTGAATATGCTCCAGCTTGCTTCCGAGGTCTGCGTGAGCGGCATCATGGTGATTTATCTTGTGATCACGGATCCGTTAATCACGCTGGGCGTTGTGCTGGCGATGGCGGTGATGGTGCTTTTGTTCCTGAAAAAATTAAGAAGAATCCTGGCGGGCTTTGGTGAGGACCGCAGAAAATACAACGCCAATATTTTACAGTGTATGCAGCAGGCGTTCGGCGGGATTAAGGAAATTAAGATTGCCAACCGCGAGAGCTATTTTGAGGGCGAGTTTATCAAGCAGAACGGTCTTTATACCTACGTGATTAAGCAGAATTCGTTTTTAAGCTCGGTACCCAAGCCCATTATGGAAGCGCTCTGCATTGTGGGCCTGATGGCTGCAATTATTGTGGAAATCAGCATCACAAGCACTGACCCGGCAAAGTTTGTGGGAACGCTGGCGGTGTTTGCGGCGGCGGCATTTTATCTGCTGCCATCGGCGAATAAGATGGCGGAATACTTAGCGTCCATCATCCACAACGGCGTCGTGATTCACAAAATCGGCGAGGAATACGGAAAAATCCGCGATATGGATCTGGAGCGGACGAAAGAGCAGAATTATTCCCCGGTTTCCCTGGAAAAGGAAATCCGTGTGGAGGATTTGACCTTCTCTTACCCCGACGCGGAGGAGCCGGTGCTCTCCCATGTCAACGTGACAATTCCGAAAAACAAATCAGTGGCGTTTATCGGGCCTTCCGGCGCGGGAAAGACGACGATGGTGGATTTGATTCTCGGAGTATTAAAGCCGCAGGAGGGAAAAATAACCGTGGACGGCAGAAATATCAGCGAGTCGTACCGGGGCTGGCACGATAAGATTGGCTATATCCCGCAGACCATTTACATGCTCGATGATACGATCCGCAACAATATCGCGTTCGGAAAGAGAGAGGATGTACGGGATGAGGATATCTGGGAAGCGCTGCGCCAGGCACAGCTTGACGAATTTGTTTCGTCGCTGGAGGACGGGCTTGACACGATGATCGGTGAGGCCGGCGTGCGCCTTTCCGGCGGACAGCGCCAGAGAATCGGCATTGCAAGGGCGCTGTACCGCAAGCCGGAGGTACTGGTGCTCGACGAGGCGACCTCCGCGCTTGACACGGAGACGGAGGCGGCGGTGATGGAGGCGATTGACGGACTTCAGGGCACGCTTACCATGCTCATTATCGCGCACCGGCTCTCTACGATTAAAAACTGTGATATGGTGTATCATGTGGAAAACGGCGGTGTGACGCGGAAGGAAAAGGAAAGCATATGAGTGAATCAATGATAATCATAGAGCCGTGCGCGGGACTGGGAAACCGATTGCTGGGGCTTGGCTCCGCCTATGCGGTGGCACAGAGACTGGGCCGGAAACTGGTTGTAATGTGGAAGCGGGAGGTCGGCTGCAATATCCGTGCCGACGAGCTTTTCACACTTCCGATGGAGGTCGTGGAAATCTGCGAAAACGGCTTTAAAAAAGAGCCTTTGGGCCAGCTTAAGGGAAACTACGAAAAGAAAAAATGGCGGAGCCGTGCCGGGCGTTTTTTGGAATGCGATGATGTGGAGCGCATCAAAGACGAGCAGGGCTATGAAGGGCTGTTTCGCGTGATTGAGCGGGAACCGGTTATTTATATGAAGTCCTTTGGTCCTGTCTGCGAGGTGGATGCACAGAGCTTTTCCTTCTTAAGACCGAGCCCCGCGATTGAAAAAAAGGGCGCGCCGCTGTTTGGGAAGCTGAACGGGCATACCATCGGCGTGCATATCAGAAGAACCGACCACACCGAGGCGATTGCCAACAGCCCGCTTACGCTGTTTGTGGAAAGAATGGAGCGGGAGCTTTGCGGAGATGAAAAAGCGTCCTTTTTTGTGGCGACCGATGATGTGACGGTGCGCGGGGAGCTTTGCGGGAAACTGCCGGAAGCACGGCTGATTTTCCCGGAATCCGGCGTGGTCACAAGGGATTCCAAAGAGGGAATCGAGGAAGCGCTCGTGGAGATGCTGGCGCTGTCAAAATGCAGAAAGATTTTGGGGAGCTATCACAGTACATTCAGCCTTCTGCCCTCCTATATCGGAAATATTCCGTTGGAGACGGTGTCGGCGGTAAAATAGGGAAAGATGATGGAATTAGAGAAATGTAATATTTTGGGGACGGATATTCTTGTCACGAATATGCAAAAAACAGTGGCGTTGATTGAGCATGAGCTTGACGCGCTTCGGGGAAATTATATCTGTGTGGGAAATGTACACACCACCGTCATGGCGCATGATGACGCCCATTATCATAAGGTGCAGCAGGAGGCGGCGTTTGTGCTGCCGGACGGAAAGCCCCTGTCCGTATACAGCAGAAAGCACGGATTTGCGGAGGCAGAGCGGGTGACGGGGCCGGATTTGATGCTGGCGCTCTTTGCCAGGGATAACGGGCTGCGCCATTATTTTTACGGCAGCAGGGAGGAAACGCTTGCGCTGCTTCGGGAAAAGCTGACGGAGCAGTACCCGCATCTTCAGATTGCCGGGATGGTATCGCCACCGTTCCGCGCGTTAAGCAGCGAGGAGGACGAGGCGGCGGTCGTAGAAATCAACGCGTCAAAGGCCGATATTATCTGGGTCGGGCTCGGCGCGCCCAAGCAGGAAAACTGGATGTACGAGCATAAGGGCAGGGTCTGCGGCGTGATGATAGGCGTCGGAGCTGGCTTTGATTACCATGCGGGCAATATTAAACGCGCGCCGGCATGGATGCAGAAATTGAGCCTGGAGTGGCTTTATCGCCTTATGCAGGACCCGAAGCGTTTATTTAAACGTTATTTTGTGACGAATACCCGCTATCTGTGGCTGGTGCATAAAGAGAGCCGGGAGCGCGCTTAGGACTGGAGGATTAAAATGTGCGGAATTTACGGTGTGATTAACCGAAAAGTAGACAAAGAGCTGGCAGTCAGGTGCCTGGATACGATGATTCACAGAGGGCCGGACGGCTCAGGGCTGTGGCAGGAGGACGGCGTGACCTTAGGGCACAGGCGGCTTTCCATTCTGGATTTGTCGAGCGCCGGAAGCCAGCCGATGTCCTATGCCGGCGGGCGCTATCATATGACCTTTAACGGTGAGATATACAATTTTATCGAGATTCGGGACGAGCTTGTGAAAAAAGGGCATACCTTCCGAGGAAACAGCGATTCCGAGGTTATTCTCGCCGCGTTCTGCGAATGGGGAGAGGAATGTGTGACACGTTTTAACGGCATGTGGACCTTTGCGATTTGGGACAGGGAAAATAAGTCTCTGTTCCTCTCAAGGGACCGCTTCGGCGTGAAGCCGCTGTTTTACGCCGAGCTGCCGGGCGGAGGGCTGGCCTTTGCCTCGGAAATGAAAGCGATTCTGCCTCTGCTCGATAAGGTAGAGCCGAATCGTGAGCTGTTTGCGCGCTATTTTGCCGATAATCATTACGAGTCGCAGCCGGAGTGCCTCATTCGCGGCATCAGGCGTTTCCCGGCAGGGCATAACGCATGGGTGAGAGGCGGGAAGCTTACCTTAAAGCGCTACTGGAACACGCTCGACCATCTGATTGAAACGCCGGCTTCCTACGAGGAGCAGGTGGAGCAGTTTCGGGAGCTGTTTTTGGATGCCTGCAAAATCCGCATGCGAAGTGACGTGACGCTGGGCACGGGACTTTCCGGGGGGCTTGATTCCTCGGCCGTCATCTGTGCCATGTCGCATATCTCAAAGCATGTCTCGGACGAGCGGGTCAACGATGACTGGCAGCATGCCTATGTGGCATGTTTCCCGGGAACCGATTTGGACGAGACGAAATACGCGAAGCAGGTGACGGATTTTCTCGGCATTCCTCATACCTTTATGAATGTGGATACCGCTGTTTCGGAGCGGGAGTTTTTGCGGCAGCTTTATTGTTTTGAGGAGCTTTGGGGCAATCCGCAGGTGCCGATGATGGAGCTTTATAAAAAGGAGCGGGAGCTCGGGACGACGGTTTCCCTCGACGGGCACGCAGCGGACGAGTTGTTCGCCGGTTACGGATTTGACGTGTTAAAGGCATACCCTGACGCCAAAAACAAAGCGGAAATCGACATGATTACCACGGCGTATTTAAACCAGAACGCCGAGGACGGCGTGCGTCCGGATTCCGCGGAGTTTAAAAAGCAGCGCGGCAGGCTGTACCGGAGCTATATGACGAAGTACCGCCTCAAAAAGCTGCTGGGAAAAGAGGATGTCAAAAGTGCCTATGCCGGTCATCCCAACTGGGACTCGCTGGATAACCTCAATAAGACGCTGTTCGTCTCCACACATGAGACGATATTGCCCACGTTGCTGCGCAATTACGACAGGGACAGCATGGCGGCGGGCGTGGAAATCCGCATGCCGTTTCTGGATTACCGGATTGTGGAGTTTGCGTTTTCCATCGGCTGGCGCTCCAAGCTGCACGGCGGATTTTCCAAGTCGATTGTAAGGGACGCCGGGGCGGCGTTTATGCCAAAGGAAATTGCCTACCGCAGGACGAAGCTCGGCTTTAACGCGCCGATTCTCGACTGGATGAGAGGGCCTTACCGTCAGTTCTTCGAGGATACCGTGGCATCGCGGGCATTTGCGGACTGCGCGCTGATTGACAATCCGGCGCAGGTGCGTGAGGATTTGAAGAATTTCCTCGCGGGGGAAAACGCGACCTTCCATCAGGCGGCGGATATCTGGAACAGGATTCAGCCGTATCTGTGGGAGCGGGCGCTGGTGAAGCAGGATTGGAAACAGGGGGCTTAAATGAAACGATACAAGTATCTGGATATTGCGAGGGGAATCGGCCTGCTGCTGGTGATTATCTCCCATAGCTGCGGCTTAAGCTCCTATCTGATAAATTATTATATACCGTTGTTCTTTGTGGTTTCCGGCTATATCTACAAACCGGGAAGGAGCTACGGGGAGAATATCGGCCGCAAAGCAAAGCGACTGTTAATCCCTTATTTCGGGTACAGTGCCGTTCTGCTCGCCTTTTATGCGCTGATGGGGCGCTCGATGCGTGAAATGGAGGAATCCGTATTCGGAGTTCTCTATTCCCGTTACTGCCTGTACGATACGACCACGCACACGGACAATGTCTATCTGTTCACCGTGGCAAACGGGGCAATGTGGTATCTGACGGCGTTTTTCGTGACAAGCCTTGTCTATCATCTTGTGATTGACCGCTGTCTTGCCAGCCGGAAATTTCTTTTGGGCTGTGCGGCGGTTTTAATTGCGGTTACAATGGCACTTGCCGAGCTGCCCGTGCTGCTGCCCTGGAGTCTTGATATTGCGTGTGTCGGAGCGCTGTTTATGATTGTGGGGACGCTATTGGGACGGGCGGAATTTTTTGAACGGAAATGGAACCTGCCCCTGGTGCTCGGCGTATTGGCGGCCTATCTGCTGCTCAGCTATGTCAATCCGGGCATCAATATGTCAATTCGTGAATTCGGAAGCTACGGCGCACTGAGCGTACCGTGCTTTATCTTAATCGGCATTGCCGGCTCCGTGCTGTGCATCTGGTTAGGAAAGCTGATTGAGCGCGGCATCGTGGGCCGGGTGATGGCTTATATCGGGCAGAATACCATTGTTCTTCTGGCTTTCCATATCCTCGGACTGGAGCTGTTTGAGGCGGTAGCCGCAAGGTTTGTCTCTATTCCCGCGCCGGGCAGTACCTCGGTGTCCGGGATACTGTGGTTTACGATATACCACGCGGTGCGCATTACAGCATCGGTGTGCGGCTGCCTCGTGCTCGGAAAGCTTTTGGAGCTGGCGAAGCGTCTGCTTTCCGGAAAAATCGGGACAAAAAAAACAGCGTAGGCAATCCCGCGGACGGCTCACGCTGTGCGGGGGACGTTGGCGGCTACCAGCGTTTCCGGTACTCGGACGCCGTGCAGCCCTCCATTTTTTTGAAAACCTTATTAAAATAGCTTGGATCATCAATGCCGCAGAGCGCCGCAATCTCCTCGATGGAAGCATTGCTGTAGCGCAGCAGCTCTTTGGCATTGGTGATTTTTTTTGCCAGAATATACTGGATGACGGTTGTCCCGAATTCTTTTTTAAATTCCCGGGCAAGATAATATTTACTGATATAGAATTGTTCGGACAGGAAATCCAGGGAAATAGTTTCCGTGTAATGACCGTCGAGATAGCGGGCGATATTTTTTAATTTGTCGCTTAAGGCGGAGTCGGAATGCGTTTTTCCGTCGCTGCTCCCGGTGCATAAAAGCGTCAGTATATCCACAATCTGGCGCGCGGTCATAAGGTCTGTGTCGTCGGTCTTTTCCTCGTGGCAGCGGATGATGTCCTGGATGGCCGCGGTCAATTCCACAAGGTGCGCCGAGCGGAAATGCCAGTCATGCTGCTCGGAAAAGTAGCTGTAATAGGCCGCCGCCTGCGGGCCGTTGAAATGAATCCATAAAAGCTCCCAGGGGTCGTCTTCGCTGCTGATGTGGGTGTATTCGCCCAGGCAGTCCAGAAAAAAACAGTCGCCGGGATTTGCGGGGCAGGAAGCCAGCCCTTCGTCCGCCCCGGACTGTCCGTGCGGCTCTCCGTCCGTTTTCGCCTGCGCGCGGGGAGGACGGTAGGATACCTCGCCGCTGCCCGAGAGCACAATCAGAAACAGATAGGACGAAAGGCCGCTGCGCCTGCTTAAATGGGGCTTTAGGCTTTTTAAATAGCCTGCCTCCTGAATGTAGAAAAAATTTTCCCGGATAAACGGGGAGGGTGTGTGGATGACACGTCTTGTATTGGTAACCTCGGAGGTTTTATATTTTTCAAAGAATGATTTTTCCATAGCAATATAATACTATTTTTAGGCAAGATATTCAATTGCAAAAATAGAAAAATTAGATTAATCTAAACAACGGTTTTAAAATATGGTATCAGCAAAATAATTATAGAACAGGAATCAAAGGAGAGAGGAAATGAACAAGAAGGCATTGATTACAGGTGTTACGGGACAGGACGGAAGCTATCTGGCTGAGTTTTTGCTGGAAAAGGGCTACGAGGTGCATGGCATGGTGCGCCGCGCGTCCACGGAGAAGCGGGAGAGAATCGACCACCTGGAGGGCAATCCGCATTTTCATGTACATTACGGCGATTTGTCCGATTCCATGAGCATCATGCGTCTGGTCGGAATGATAAAGCCGGATGAGATTTATAACCTTGCGGCGCAGAGTCATGTGGGTGTCAGCTTTGACGTGCCGGAGTACACGGCGGACGTTGTGGCGACCGGAGTGCTCCGCGTGCTTGAGGCCGTGCGGCTCTGCGGGCTGGAAAAAACCTGCCGGATTTATCAGGCGTCTACCTCCGAGCTTTACGGCAAGGTGGAGGAGGTTCCGCAGCGGGAAACCACTCCGTTCCATCCGTACAGCCCCTATGCGGTTGCCAAGCAGTACGGCTTCTGGATTGTGAAGGAGTACCGCGAGGCATATAACATGTTCTGTTGCAGCGGCATTTTATTCAACCATGAGTCCGAGCGCAGAGGAGAGACTTTCGTGACAAGAAAAATTTCCCTGGCGGCGGCGAGAATCGCACAGGGAAAACAGGACAAGCTGTATCTTGGAAACTTATCCTCCCTGCGTGACTGGGGCTACGCAAAGGATTATGTAGAGTGCATGTGGCTTATTTTACAGAATGACAAGCCGGAGGATTTCGTCATAGCGACCGGTGTGCAGCATTCCGTGCGTGAGTTCTGCGAATATGCGTTCCGCGAGGCCGGAATCGAACTGGAATTCCAGGGCGAGGGCATGGACGAGGTCGGCATTGACAAGGCGACCGGCAGGGTTGTCATCGAAGTGTCGCCGGAGTTTTACCGTCCGACCGACGTGGTCAACCTCTGGGGAGACCCGACCAAGGCGAAGACAGAGCTTGGCTGGAACCCGACAAAGACCACGTTCGAGGAACTGGTAAAAATCATGGTAAGACATGATATGGAGCTGGTAAAGAACGAGCGTTAGAATTGAAACAGGACAGGACAGAGAATGAAAGCCGCCGGAGGGCGGGTTTCATTTTCTGCGTTGAAGAAGGAGCAATTAATATGATGGAAAAGGATGCGAAAATCTATGTGGCGGGACACCGCGGAATGGTCGGTTCCGCGATTGTCCGCCGGTTGGAGAAGGAAGGCTACCACAATATTATTACGAGAACACACAAGGAGTTAAATCTCTGCCGCCAGACTGAGGTGGAGGAATTTTTTGCCAAAGAAAAGCCCGATTATGTGTTCCTCGCCGCGGCGAAGGTGGGCGGAATCATGGCAAACAGCGAGGCGCTTGCCGATTTTATGTACGAGAATATGGTGCTTGAGATGAATGTGATTCACGAGGCATGGAGGAACGGCTGTAAGAAATTAATGTTTCTCGGTTCCTCCTGCATTTATCCGCGCATGGCGCCGCAGCCGATGAAGGAGAGCTGCCTTTTGACCAGCGAGCTGGAAAAGACAAACGAGGCATACGCGCTTGCAAAAATCAGCGGCCTCAAATATTGCGAATATTTAAATAAACAGTATGGGACGGACTATATTTCGGTGATGCCGACCAATCTTTACGGGCCGAACGACAACTACCATCCCGAGCACAGCCATGTGCTTCCGGCGTTAATCCGCCGTTTCCACGAGGCGAAGGTGTCAGGGGCCAAGGAAGTGACCTGCTGGGGGACCGGCACTCCGCTGCGTGAGTTTTTGTATGTGGACGATTTGGCGGATGCCTGCGTTTTCCTGATGAACAATTACAGCGGCGACGAAACCGTGAATCTTGGAACCGGCAAGGAACTGACCATCAAGGAACTGACGGAACTGGTCGCAAAGGTAATCGGCTATACGGGCGAAATCAAATGGGATACGTCAAAGCCCGACGGAACGCCGCGCAAGCTGCTTGATGTGAGCAAGCTTGAGAGCCTCGGCTGGAAATATAAGACCGAGCTGGAGGACGGAATCCGTCTTGCCTATGAGGACTTTTTGAATAACCCGATGCGGGCGGAGCGGTAAAAGAACAGAGGATGGCAGGTCCTCGGAATGGAGGAAAATTATGTACATTGTATTATTATCAGGAGGGTCCGGCAAGCGGCTTTGGCCGCTGTCGAACGACCTTTGCTCCAAGCAGTATATCAAACTGATGAATCCGGATGAGGCGGCGGAGATGGAGAAAAAAGAAAAATGTTCCATGCTTCAGCGTGTGTTCGGACAACTGAGAGCCGCCGGACTTTCGGAAAAGACCATCGTGTGTGCCAGTGACGCGCAGGTGGAGCTGATTGAGAGCCAGCTCTTCCCGCCGGGACAGGCGGTGAAAACGGAGGTTCCCAGGGATTTCCTCATCAAC
>CALWBG010000003.1 GCA_944375975.1 uncultured Roseburia sp. | reverse complement strand
CCGGTGGACTTGCTGACAGATTGACCCCGGATTGGAATGCGGGCAGCGGGGAATATTTTTGCCGTACGTACGCGCTGCCGATAACGATAGGGAACGGCTGCTGGATAGGCGGCGGAGTGATTATTTTGCCGGGAGTAACCATTGGAGATGGTACCGTAATTGGCGCGGGGAGCGTGGTTACTAAGGATATTCCGGTAAATTGCGTTGCGGTGGGGAATCCATGCAGAGTCATCAGAAGAATCAATCAATCGGAAAAAGAGTGAAATAAGGAGGAGATAACATATGTTAGAAGCAGGGACAAAGGCTCCGGCATTTGCATTGCCGGATCAGGACGGAAACGTTCATACACTGGAGGAATACAGGGGGAAGAAGATTATTTTATATTTTTATCCGCGGGATAATACGCCGGGCTGCACAAAACAGGCATGCGGCTTTGGCGAACTGTATCCGCAGTTTTTGGAGAAGGGAGCGGTCGTGCTTGGCATAAGTAAGGACAGTGTGGCCTCGCACAAAAAGTTTGAAGAAAAATACCAGCTTCCTTTTACCCTGCTTTCCGATACGGAGCTTACGGCAATCAAAGCCTACGATGTATGGCAGGAAAAGAAAAACTACGGAAAGGTGTCTATGGGCGTGGTTCGCACAACCTACCTCATTGATGAACAGGGAATGATTGTCAGGGCGTTCGGTAAGGTCAAAGCGGCGGAAAATCCGGCGCAGATGCTGGAGGAACTGTAGAAAAAGCGTTTTGGAGGATGAAATGAAAATTATCATATCACCCGCAAAGAAAATGAGTGTGAATACGGATGATTTCCCTGTGGATAAACTGCCTGTTTTTATCGATGACACCCGGCTTTTGTGTGAAACCATCCAAAAGCTGTCCTATGCGGAGGCGAAAGCGCTCTGGAAATGTAATGATAAGCTCGCAAAGCTCAATTATGAGCGCTTTGCCGGAATGGATTTGGAGCGGGCGCTTACGCCAGCTCTTTTATCCTATGAGGGACTGCAATATCAGCATATGATGCCGGTCGTGTTTACCTCCTCGGCCATGGACTATGTCAGGGAACATCTTCGGATTCTCTCCGGCTTTTACGGTGTACTCTCACCGTTCGACGGCGTAACGCCGTATCGGCTGGAAATGCAGGCGGCGCTGTCTGTCGGCGGCAGCGGGAATCTCTATGAATTCTGGGGAGACCGCCTGTATCGGGCTGTTCTGGACGAGGACCGCACGATCCTCAACCTGGCGTCGAAGGAGTATTCCAAAGCGGTGGAGAAATATCTGCAGCCGGAGGACAGGCTGATTACGATTGTATTCGGTGAGCTTGCGGACGGACGGGTAAAGCAGAAAGGCACGCTTGCAAAGATGGCGCGGGGAGAAATGGTGCGCTATCTCGCGGAGGGCGGCGTTACGGATTTGGAGCGGCTCAAGGATTTCGCCGGAATGGGTTATCAGTTTGCGGAAGAATATTCCACGGGGACGGAGTGGACGTTCCTGCGGTGAGTCAGGTTTGCGGCCTGACTGTGATGATGGAAGGACGATAATAACGGGAGGAGTACAATGCTGGGAAGTAAAGGATTTGATTTGTGGGCAGACGGCTACGATAAAAGTGTGAATCTGAGCGAAGAAGCGGATGAATATCCGTTTGCCGGTTATAAAAAAGTCCTGGCCGGGATTTACGGCATCATAAAAAGCGGAAACGGGAAGAAAATTCTTGATGTCGGTTTTGGAACGGGAGTTTTATCAAAAAAGCTATATGACGAGAAATATTTGGTTTATGGCATTGATTTTTCCGGAAGAATGATAGAAATCGCAAAACAGAAAATGCCGGACGCAGTATTGCTTCAGCATGATTTTGCACAGGGGCTGCCGCCGGAACTGGCGGGAGAAACGTTTGATTACATTATTTGCACTTATGCGATACATCATCTGGAGGACGCGCAGAAGGTGAACACCCTTCGGGAATGGATGGAGCATTTGACAGGAGGCGGGAAAATACTGGTTGGAGATGTTGCATTTGAGACGCTGGATGAAATGGAGTGCTGTAAGGTGCGAAGCGAGGAAGAATGGGACGAGGACGAGAGTTATCCTGTCGCGGAAGTGCTGAAGCAGGAATTCCCTTCTCTGCAATTTCAAAAAATGTCATTTTGTTCCGGAGTATTTTCTTTTTCGGGTTAGGGTGCAGCGTCACAAACTTTTCACGAAAATGCACACAGACGACATGAACCGGATTTTACATACGCATAAATGCGGAATAAGAAAAAGCATGGGGGAAATTGGCCATGAAAAAGATTTTGGTAGTGGAGGATGACCTGGCATTGAGCGCGGGCCTTTGCTTTGAACTGGATACGGGCGGCTACCTGACAGTGGCCGCCTATAACTGCGCAAAGGCGAGACAGCTTTTGGCGGATGAGAGGCTTGATTTGGCGCTTATGGACGTCAATCTGCCCGACGGCAGCGGCTTTGCGCTTTGCCGGGAGATAAAGGCGGCTCTGCCCGGGCTTCCGGTCATTTTTCTGACAGCCAATGATTTGGAGCAGGATATTCTGCAAGGCTTTGATTTGGGAGCGGAGGATTATATTACCAAGCCCTTTCGTACCGAAATATTAAAACGGCGCGTGGAGGTCGCACTGCGCAGGGGCGGCGGCGTGCCGCGGACAGCGGAGGTGTTTTGCGACAGCTTTTTGCGCCTTGATTTTGAAGGGCTTACGGCGCTGCGCGGCGGGGAAAAGCTGGCGATTACGCCGAACGAATACAAGCTTCTTAAGGTACTGACTGCCAATGCGGGAAAGCTTGTCACCAGGCGGCTGTTGCTGGAAAAGCTCTGGGACTGCGACGGCAATTATATCGATGACCATACGCTGACTGTAACGATGAACCGTCTGCGCGCCAAAATCGAGGACGAGACACACACTTATATCAAAACGGTGCGCGGCATGGGTTACATCTGGATGGGGGAGAGCCTATGAAAAAAGAGAAAATCGGCCGCATAGCCCGGGGCTGTTTTGGGGTATGTGCCGTTCTTGCCGCGGTTGCGGGCATATTCCGGGAGACTTTGCCGCAGGAGAGCGCCCGCGTGGTTTTACCGGTGCTTTGTGTGTGTATGTTGCTTTCTGCGGTGGTATGGGAGCGGTGCCTAAGCCGCAGGCTGTCCGATTTTTCCAATGATATCTGTGAGACAGTGAATGCCCTCATGGAGGGGCGGGAGCCGGAGAATTTTCATCCTTATGAGGAATCAGAAATATCCAGAGCGCAGGGAAAGCTTTTGCAATATTATGAAAAAATGAAGGACGGGCAGCGGCAGAGTGAAGAAGACAGACAGGTGCTTCAGGAACTGGTCAGCGATATTTCCCATCAGGTGAAAACACCGACTGCCAATATTGTAATGTTTACGGAAATTTTGCGCAGTCATTCGCTGACGGAGGAAAAACGCGGGGAATTTCTCCGCATGATGGAAGTTCAGATTGAAAAGCTCAATTTTTTGATGGAATCCTTGATAAAAATATCCCGGCTGGAAACCGGAACCTTTGTGCTGCAAGTGAAGGAAAACAGTCTGTACCAGACAATTGCCGGAGCGGTGGAGGGTGTCTGGGCGAAGGCGGAAAAGAAGAGCATCCGGCTTGAGGTGGACTGCGACAGCCGGACGGTGGTAAAGCACGACCCGAAATGGACGGCTGAGGCGATTGGCAATATATTGGACAATGCCGTCAAATACACACCGGAGGGCGGGCAGATTCAGATAAACGTGCGGCCGTGGCAGTTTTATACCCGCATTGATATTTCAGACACCGGAATCGGAATCGCCGAGGAGCATTACCACGACGTATTCCGGCGCTTTTACCGGGCGCCGGAGGCCGCAGCGCAGGAGGGCGTCGGCCTCGGACTGTATCTCGCGCGGGGAATCATTAACCGCCAGAAGGGTTATATCAGCGTAAAATCAAAGCCTGGAGAAGGAACGACTTTTTCGGTTTATTTATTAAATTAGGGATTATTATGAATATTGTTACGACACATCATCTGAAAAAATATTTTGGGGAAGGAGAACGGCAGATTCGGGCACTGGACGGAATTGACCTCGCCGTGGAAAAGGGAAAGTTTACTGCGGTAATCGGTCCGTCCGGTGCGGGAAAATCAACACTGTTTCATCTGATTGCCGGTCTGGACGAGCCGACGGAGGGTACCGTTATCGTGGATGGAACCGAAATCTCCGGCATGACGGAGGAACAGCTTACGATATTCCGGCGCAGAAAAATCGGATTCGTTTTTCAGGATTGTGCACTGGTACCGGAGCTGACCGTCCGGGAAAATATCCTGTTTCCGATGGCGCTCGACCATATGAGGCCGGATTGGACATATTTTTCGGAAATCACCGGACTATTGGGTCTTTCGGAAAAGCTGGATTCGTACCCGAAGACGCTCTCAGGCGGAGCCGCGCAGTGTACGGCAATCGCGCGGGCACTGATTATGAGGCCGTCAATTGTCCTCGCCGACGAGCCGACCGGAAGCCTTGACGCAAAGACCGGACAGAACGTGGCGGGACTTTTGAAAATGACGGCGGAAACCTTTCATCAGACATTGCTGATGATTACCCATAACCTGGAGCTTGCCCAGCTTGCTGACCGTGTGGTGCACCTTCGGGACGGGCGTATTATCGGATAACCTTTTCCGCTTGCTCAGGCATTATTGTCCTTGCTTCTTTTATAAAGAATAGGCTCATCGTAGCCAAACGTTCTTTTGCCGTTTACTTCCATCGTTTCGCTGACCTCGAGACATTCTTCTGAAAAACGCTCAAATAACGTAAATTTAAGGACGGGGGAAAACATGCTGACGCTTCCACCCTCCCACACACCGTCCTTTTGTGTATACAATGCTGGCGTGAACTTCTCGGACGGATGCAGTTCCTGAAAATCAACTTCTGTCATAGCTTCATAAGTAAACGTCTGCTTGTCATAGCCGGCCGGAATTTCGTAGGAGGTCAGAAGGATTCCCTCTGCCTCCTCCGTGAACAGGAACAGGTGCGGCGCTGCGTGCGTATTTTCTCCGGAAGTATAATAGCTTTCCTCCACCATAAAAAAGCCCGTAAAATCTTCGGGCAAATGTGTGATTTTGTCATTGCACACGTTATTGATGTGTCTGGCGTACGGGAAATTCCCGGAGCCAGTCCGTTTCATTTCATTATATTGCTCGGAATTATCAAAGCTTCCCGTTAAAATCCGCATAAAAGCATCTAATTTTGTCATATAGACAGCCTCCTTTTTTATTGTACTAATGCCCTATTGTTATATTTCAATTCGTTTTACTTGTCAAGGCCTTTGAGAGAATTGATACAAAGTTACAAAAATGTACCATGGCTGTACCTTTCCTGTGACTTTCCCGTGTTATTTTAGAATCAGAAAACAGCAGAGGGAGGAAAAAGAATGAAAGATATGCTCGGTGTCCTGATTCGGCGCAGCTTTGCGGCCGGCAGGGTACGCAACATCATTGCGGTGCTGGCTATCGCGCTCACCGCGGTCTTATTCACATCGGTTACCACCATTGGGATGGGAGCCGTGCAGTCTATTACCCTTACCATGCAGATGCAGAAGGGCAGCAGATCCGACGGTGATTTCCGAAATATGACACGGGAACAGTTTGAGGCGCTTCGGCAGGCGGATTTTATCGAGCGGGCAGGACTTCGGATGCCGGTTGGTTTTCTGGAAAACACAAAACGTCATAATATTGAGTTTGACGTAATGGACGAAATCCAGGCGGATTTAACCTTCTGTGCGCCGAGTCACGGAAGCATGCCGGAGGCGGCCGACGAGATAGTCACCTCGGATCTTGCGCTGATTGAGCTTGGGGCAGAGCCCCAAATCGGGGAGGAGGTCACGATTGAGTTTGCCGCTCATGGGAAAAAATACTGTCTGGAGATGGTTGTCAGCGGCTGGTATGAGGCGACAAACGAACAGTTGAGCATGATGCTGGCGGGGACAGCGTTTCGGGATGCACACCCGGAAATTTTTGCTTATACCTACGACAGGGACGGCGCGACAGAGGGAACCTATTACTCTGACTTCATTGCAAAATCCACGGTGGGACTTAAGGAAAAAATGGATGCGTTTTCCCGCAGCGTGGGCGGCGACCCGGACGATATGAAGGCCCCCAATTACCTGCCCGGCATTGTCAATCAAATGACAAATCAGTCGTTCGACCTCGGAATCGCGGCAATGGGAGCAGGAATTGCGGTTCTGTTTATATTCTGCGGCTATCTGCTCATATACAATATCTTTGATATTGCAGTCATGCAGGAAATTCGCCGTTACGGTCTTTACCGTACGATTGGCATGAGCCGCCGGCAGGTAAAAAGGCTGATAAACCGCCAGGCAATATGGCTTTCCTGCGCCGGAATCCCGCTTGGTCTGCTGATCGGCTTTCTGATTGGCAGGGCCGCCCTTCCGGTGGTGATGAGTGTCGTATCGGTGGAATATCAAAATATCGCGGTAGAGGTTACGCCCTCCCCGGTAATTTTTGCCGGAGCCGCGCTGCTGACCGCATTTACGGTATTTTTGAGCACGAGAAAACCGGTGCGCGCGGCGGCGGATATCTCTCCGATAGAAGCGTTCCGGTACGTGGAGAGCGGGGCGGGAAAACGGACGTACCGGAAAAGTGCGGATAAGGCGGGGATTCCCCGGCTTGCCTGGTCGAATATCGGACGAGGCAAAAGGCGGAGCGTATTTATCATGGCATCGCTGATGCTCTGTGTGGTGCTTTTAAACAGTGCCGGGACCGCAGCGGTCAGTCTGGATGTGGAAAAGCAGGTGGAATATATGATACGAACCGATTTCGCTGTCGTAAACGTCGACAGTACGAACGGGCAGAAGGGCTTTACCGCAAGGGAACAGGGATTGAGCAGCGAAACAATGGAAGCGATTGCGGCACGGCCCGGTGTGAGCGGTGCATCCGCCATCTATAAAAACACGCGGGAGGATGTCGATGTAACCTATGAATTCGGCATTATGGCCGACGATGACTTTTATGTGGATGAGGACACCGGTCTCACGCGAGGGGCATATATCAGGGACGGAGATTATTACTGGTTTGGGCTCGGCACGGACGGACGACCTCTGTGCAACGTTTACGGTATGGAGGAGACTGCCCTTTCCCGTATGGACCTGCGGGAGGGTGAGACGGACGCACAGGCGCTTTTTCAAAAAATGCAGGAAAGAGCGGGTGTACTGGTCGGAGTACCCGTCAACCGCAGCGACATGTCCCTGTACGAACGGTTGGATTTTATAGGGATTGGGGATGTTATCACGGTTTACCGGGACGGGGAACCGTATATGGAGCTCCCTGTGCTGGCGAAGGCGGCAATCAACGGAGATGACGAGGAAATCGGCTATACCGTCAACGGCCCGATGGAAATCGGGGGCGACGGGCTTTATTTATACCTGCCTGCCGGGATTTACGAAGAAATTTATGAGGAACCCGCGGTTTACAAATATTCCTTTAATGTGGAGGAATCAGAGCGGGAAGCGATGACCGAATTCCTGGAAAATTATATGAAAACCGCAGATAACAATATTAATTATCTGTCAGCGGAATCCGCGCGGGAAAGCGCGGAGAACACCCGGACCATGATACATTTTGTGGGAGGCCTGCTGGGCCTGATTTTCGGAATGGCAGGGGTGTTGAATCTGATAAATACCATCATTACCACGATTTTGACGAGACGGCATGAATTTGCCACGATGCAGAGCATCGGAATGACCGGACGCCAGCTTACGCAAATGATGGTCTGCGAGGGCGTCTATTACGCACTGGGCGGCTGTATCATGGGTCTGCTCGGGTCGGCCGTGCTCAACGTGACGCTTGTAAAAGGATTGCTTGCAAGTATCTGGTATTTTACGTTCCGGTTCACCTTGCTGCCGGCGATTGTCACCTGTGCGGTGCTACTTCTCCTTGCCGCCGTTATCCCGGCAGTGGTGCTGAAACTGTTTCACAGGGGAAGCATAGTAGAGCAGCTTCGTGTATCGGAGTAGAAATGGAGGTTCGTATGGAAAGTATTTTGACGGTGAAAGATTTAAAAAAATATTATGGAAAAGGGGAAACGCTGGTAAAGGCGCTTGACGGCGTCAGCCTGGAAATCGAGAGGGGAAAATTCACGGCGGTTATCGGTACCTCCGGCAGCGGAAAATCTACGCTGTTGAATATGATGGGAGGGCTGGATGTACCGACCGAGGGCAGCGTGAAAATCGGCAATACGGAACTGGCGAAGCTAAATGCCGAGCAGGCCACCATTTTCCGGCGCAAGCAAATCGGCTTCATCTTTCAGAATTATAATCTGATTCCGGTACTGACGGTTTGGGAAAATATCGTATTTCCCATTTCTCTGGACGGCCAGAAGCCAGACAAGGAATTTATCATGGAGGTCGTGCGCGCGCTTGGACTGGAAGAGAGGCTTGATGAACTGCCGAACAACCTCTCGGGCGGCCAGCAGCAGCGTGTGGCGATTGCCCGGGCGCTTGCGGCAAAACCCTCCATCGTTCTGGCGGACGAACCGACCGGAAATCTGGATTCCCGCACCGGCAGCGATGTGATAGGGCTGCTTAAGATGACCGGAAGAGAGTTTCATCAGACGATTGTGATGATTACCCATAATCCGGAGATTGCCCGGATGGCGGACCACATCATTCGAATTGAGGACGGAAAAATTGCGGACCAGCCGACATAAGACGATAAAAAAATCCCCCGGGAAAATCTCCCGGGGGATTCGGTAAAATATTATCCTTCGATGGAAATGTAGCGCTTGGATTCCACAGCCTTTTTTTCTTCCTTCGGGAAGTCCAGCATCAGAATACCATTTTCGTATTTTGCGTGAATATCATCTTCCGTCAGATGCTCCCCGACATAGAAGCTTCGGCTCATGCTTCCGGCATAGCGTTCACGCCGGATATATTTATCATTCTCATCTTTCTTGTCTTTGTCAAGCCCTTTGGATGCGCTGATGGTCAGATAGCCGTTATTCAATTCAAGCTGAATCTCATCCTTCTGAAAGCCCGGCAGATCAACTGCCAGCTCATAGCCGTTATCGGTTTCCTTAACGTCGGTTTTCATCATATTCTTTGCGTGCTTGCCATATAAGGCCTTGTCAATATCGGGGAAGGAAAAATCATCCATCCAGTTATCAAATAAGTTTTCTCCAAAAATACTAGGCATCAACATAAGTCATTCCTCCTTTTTCGACAGTCATGTGTGCCGTGAGTTTTCAATTTGATTATCGAACTTGGGAATCGAACCCTTTTCCTTTGTTCTGACTATGTTATAGCACCAATTATTAGCACTGTCAAGTGGTGAGTGCTAAAAAATCTGTGAAAAAACTGTGAACTTTGAATATGATTTTATTTTGCGAATTATATAATGAAAATTCTGATAATACCAAGAAGTAGTAAATGCACGGGATAAAAAAGATAGAAAAACCACTTTGAAAAACGCTTGCCCTTTTCCATCCGCTTCCCATTATACAGACAGACAATTACGATTCCTGCAAGTCCTATTCCAGCCATACTGCCCAACGTATAGAGGACATTCGTAGCTGTCGGGAATCTTCCGACACCGCCCGCGAAATTAAAAAGTCCGAATAAAAGCATGGAAATGATAAAAGCGGCTTTTATTCTGCCCTTAGAATTGCCGGCCCATACAAACAGCAGTGTAAATACCGGTGCCAGCAAAGCCCAATCGGAAATTGCGGAAAGCAGTGTGAGCGCGATAACAGCAAGGACTTTCAGGAAGGGATTTGACACGTGTTCCATCGAAATAAGAATGCCAAAGCATATCAGCAGGGTAAAAAGCATATTCAATCCGCAGAACTCCAGAATACCGTTTTCCGTAAAAGCGAGGCAGTACGGAATCTCGGATATCAGAGCAAACACTGTCAGCCGGAAGGCATACCGCCTTTTGGAATGTGTGTAATGAAAGCCTTCGACCAGAAAATAGCACATTGTGATTGCGGTAAAATATCCAATATCGAGAAAGAATTCTGACAAAAAGCTTCCGGAATCCATGAAAATTGTTGAAATGTGATTCAGAAGCATTGTTAACATGGCTATGTATTTGATCATATCACGGTTTAGTATTTTTGCGTTCATGCTTCACCTCCGAGTTCGAAATATATGATAGGATTCGGGTGCTAAATTCCGCCAATATTATAGCACAGCTCCCGTTAGAACAGAATACGCATAATCGCTTTTTTGGTTGGCTCACAGGTAATGCGGATTGTATCTACAGTGACGGCTCTGTTTAAAATCAATTATTGGAAAGCCTTTACATTGCGCGGTTTAGGGTTTCTGCCGCGCCATACGGCACGATTTTTTTAAAGGGACTAAGGAAAAAAATGTTTCGTCCGATATAATGACTAGAAAGCGAATTTCAAGGAGGAAAGGAGATGCCGGTATGCGGATAGAGGCTTACAATCAGGTGGCACAACTTTACAATAGAGAAAAGACGGCAAAGGCACCAGGCTTTGGCGGCGTAAGCGCCGGACGCGACGAAGTTCATATCTCTTCATGGGGGCGTGATTACCAGGTGGCAAAGCAGGCATTGGCAGAGGCTTCAGATATCAGGGAAGATAGAGTCGCACAGCTTAAGGAAAGGTTGGACTCTGGTAATTATAACGTGGATATGGATGATTTCGCGAACAGATTATTGGAAAAGTACAATGCTTTAAGAACACAGTTTTAATGTAAAAGTGAGGGCGGATTGTGGCTAGTTTGATGGAAGACCTTTTGGATGTTTTGGAAAAAGAGGAAACGGAATATCTGGCGCTGATAGAGCTTGCCGATGCAAAAAAAGATGCTGTAATCAAAGGTGATATTGCAAAGTTGACGGATATTACAACGAGAGAACAGGAGGCTGCCAGCGGGCTTTTGAACCTCTCGAACCACAGAAGCCAGGTATTGTCGGATATGGCGATTGTTTTGGGAAAGGATCCGGAGGAACTTACCATAACGAAGATGATTGGGTATCTTGAAAATCAGCCGAAAGAGCAGGAGGCGTTAAAGCGGCAGCGCGACAGACTCCTGGAAGTCGGAGGAAAGATGCGGCAACTCAATCAGCAGAACGAAGTCCTTTTGGCTCAGGCATTGGAAATGGTGGAATTTGACCTTACCTTGCTGAAAAGTATGCGGCAGGCTCCGGAGACTGCCAATTATGACAGAAATGCCAATGCGACAGGGGATATTTTAGGCGGCAGCGGCTTTGATGCCAAGCAATAATACAGCAGGGAGGAATGAACCATGGGAAATGGTTTTGGAAGTTTGTTTATCGGCGTGGCCGGTTTGCAGAGCAGTCAGAATGCATTGAATGTTACGTCAAATAATCTGGCGAATTTAAATACCGTTGGGTATGTGCGCCAGCAGGTTTTGTATGCGGATCGGAATTATATTACATTCAGTACTACCTCGGCAATCAGTAAGCAGCAGACGGGTCTGGGTGTAAAAATCGGGGACGTTGTGCATACAAGGGATATTTTCCTGGATAGGCTCTATAGAACTGAGACCGGACGCCAGGCGTTCTATCAGGCGACTTACGAGGCAGCTTATGAGGTGGAGACTTATTTTCAGGAAATGGAGGGCCAGGCTTTCCAGGATGCCCTCGGCGATTTCTGGGAATCATTTCAAGAGCTTTACAAGGCGCCGGATGACAGCATTTATCAGAATCTGGTCATTCAGAAGGCCCAGCTTTTTACAAGCCGGGCGAGTGCGGTTTACGCCGGGCTACAGAACTATCAGTCGAATATCAACACACAGATAATTGATGATATTAATCGGATTAATGAACTGGGCAAGACCATCAGTGAACTCAACGAGCAGATTAATAAGGTAGAATCGGGAAATATCGAAACAGCCATGACACTGCGTGATGAGCGTGATAATGCGCTTGACGAACTGTCGGCGCTGGTGGATATCACCTATTCCGAGACAGTGGGCGGTATTGTGACGGTCAGCATTGAGGGAAATGAATTTGTGGGTGAGCTTGGTTATCATGAGGTTTCCGTGCAGCGCGATAAGGCCAGCGGATTTGTGACGCCATACTGGGGCTATCTGTCTGATGTGGGCAAAGGCGAATACACCTATTTGTTTAAATTTGACAGGGATATTTCCACCGGAAATGACAACGACATCGGAGAGCTTAAAGCACTGATTTTGGCACGGGGCGATTCAGTGGCGAATTATACCGATATTGTCGGCGTTGATGCGGATGTCTACAACGACAGTACCGGGATGTCGGTGATGCTCCGGGCTGAGGCACAGCTTGACCAGTTGTTTCATGGGATTGTAACGGCGCTTAATGATATATTGTGCCCGAATGTGGAGGCGTCGGAGTATATCAGCGGTCTGGTTGGTGGCGGTTCGATTACTATGACGGACGTTGCTGGCAATACCTATACCGTTACAGCGGACACAAAGATTTTGGATATGGATAACTGTTCTGTGGGTGCGGATGGCAAATTGCCGCCGCAGGAACTTTTTACAAGAATTGGCACGGAGCGTTATACGGAGGTGACCTATACAGATCCCGACACCGGCGAGGTGAAGATTTGTTATCTTTACAATGAGGAGGATCCGGACGATACGACGATGCAATATACGTTGCAGAGTGTGAGCGTAAATGAGGCGCTGATACTTGATGAAACGGCACTCCCGCATCTGAAACAAAACGGGGATGTGGATCAGGCGCTCGCTGAGGCGCTTGCAGCGGCATGGAAGAAGGAAGGACTCACGGTGAGTCCGAACGATACCAAAGCATACAATTTTAATGATTATTATACGGCTATGATAGGGGAGATGTCGACCTACGGTAATATTTACAGTTCGATGGCCGCGAATCTTTCTGACGAGGTGATGACCGTGGATAATCAGAGATTGCAGGTAATTGGCGTTTCCTCCGACGAGGAATTGACGAAAATGATTAAATATCAGAATGCCTATAATGCTTCCAGCCGTTTTATCAATGTGATCAATGAAATGATAGAGCACTTGATTACGCAGCTTGGATAGTTCCTGATATTAAGAAAGATAGAGAGGTGTTTTTATGCCATCCACATTTTTTGGGTTAACGATAGCGTCTTCGGGCTTAAGTGCCTATCAGATTGCTTTGAATACGACAGCTAATAATATTTCTAACGTTCAGACAGATGGTTATAGCAGACAGGAGGCGAACCGAGTTGCGTCTGCGGCAATCCGTGCGCATGCAAAATACGGCAGCATGGGAAGCGGCGTAACGACGACTTCCATTAAACAGGTGAGAAATGCGTATTACGATGCCAAGTACTGGTATAATCAGTCGTCGGTAGGACTTTATGAGACGCGGTTGAATTATTTACAGCAGATAGAGAATCATTTTATTGATAATGATTCTGTCAAGGGATTTTCAACCATATTAAATACAATGTTTAACGACCTTGATACCCTGAAAAATAATGCCGGTGATGTGAGTACCAGACAGCAGTTTATTGGAAGTGCACAGAATCTGACGACCTTTTTCAACAGTGTCTCCGCAGGCCTCAGTGAAATTCAAAGCAATGTCAATGAGGAGATAAAGTCCACGGTGCAGCAGATTAACGCAATTGCGGAAAAGATAGCGAGCCTGAACCATCAGATTAACGTGATTGAGGTGCAGGGAGGCTATGCGAATGAGTTGCGCGACGAGCGGGCGTTGCTGATTGACCAGTTATCGGAAATTGTGCCGACTGAGGTTTCTGAAGTTCCTGTGATTAATACACATAACCCGGAAACGCCAACGGGAGCAAATTATTACACTGTTATTATAGGAGGGCAGGTGCTGGTTGATACAGAGGAATATGAGTCCCTTACCTGTGTGGCGCGGGAAAACAAGGTAAACCAGTCTGATATTGAAGGGCTTTATGATATTGTCTGGAGTAAGACAGGAAATACCTTTGCAGCCGGAGCAAATTCCATGTCCGGCTCTTTAAAGGCACTGTTTGATATCAGGGATGGAAATAACGGCGAGAACTTTACCGGAAGCGCCAAAGTGGTTGACAGCAGACATATTCAGGTGGTTTCTCCGTCCATTACGGCAATGGAGGCGATGAGCATGCCGGAGGAGGGGCTTCTTACCATTTACGGAAAGAATTACAAGTATACAGGCTTTACTTTTGAGACCGATGCGGAGGGAAATATTACCTCTTACACCTTTGAACTTGAGGATGCAATGAGTCAGCAGGATCGCCTCAAGGTGGACGGGATGAAGGTGTCGATTGGAAGTTCGGTGGCAAGCATGGGAATACCCTACTATATGGCGCAGATGAATCAGTTTTTGCGTTCCTTCTGTTCCAAGTTTAACGATATTATGCTGCAGGGTGAGGACCTAAACGGAAATCTGACCAACGATTATTCCTTCTTTACGGGGACGCATACCGTTACCGGCGAGGAATTTGTATTTGGTGGAAGTGATATCACTTATGGTACGGTCACAGACAGTACGGCCAGCACGTACTATAAACTTACGGCTGCGAATATCTGCATTTCCACAGTTTGTGCGAAAGACCCGGCGCGGCTGGGAGCACAGTACGCTTCCGAAACGGATGATGGTGTGGATAATTACGCTCTCATCGAGGATTTGGCGGAGCTAAAGAGTAATACGGTGCTATTTCGGGGAGGAAACGCAGAAAGCTTTTTAAAGTGTATGATATCGGACATTTCGATTGACACGCAGGAATCAAAGATTTTTGAGAAAAATTATCTGAATGTTCAGGCGACGCTGGAGACGCAGAGAATGTCTGTTTCCGGCGTGGATGAGGACGAGGAAGCGCTGAATCTGATAAAATTCCAGAACGCGTACAACCTTTCCTCGAAAATGGTTTCGGTCATGGCGGAGATATATCAGAAGCTGATTGAGGAAACTGGGGTATAATGATAGCTTTTGCTCGCAAATGAAAGCAGGAGGGAAAAAGAAATGCGGATTACAAATAACATAATATTGCACAATACAAGCAACAATATTAACGGTAATAAAATCAATGTGGACAGCCTGAATAACCAGATGTCATCTCAGAAAAAAATACAGCGCCCCTCCGAGGATCCGGTTATTGCCATCCGTGCGCTGCGTTTAAGAAGTTCCTTAAGCGAGATTGACCAGTATTATGAAAAGAATATTCCCGATGCGGAATCCTGGCTTGACATCACCGAGACGGCGATACGGAATATGAAGGACATTATCACGGACATTCGCACCCAATGTGTGTACGGGGCGCAGGATTCCCTGACCACGGATAACCGCAACGCGATTCTTGAACAGCTTCAGAAATTGCGGGAGCAGGTCTATTCAGAGGGGAATGCGGACTATGCGGGGAGAACGGTATTTACCGGGTACCGCACAAATAAAAAGCTCACGTTTCTGAAGGATGAGCAGACTACCTCGTATGAAATATCGCAGAAACTGTCATACTCAAGTATAGAGGAATACCGCTACTACGGCAATGATGTGGATGTGCCCGGAAATGAGTTTGATATATTAAATGGTGTGATTCCGAATCCAACCAGCGAGACTTTTGACAGGATACGTCTGCCGTATGACGGAATTGACAGTATAACCGGAAAGGATGGAAATCCGGCGGATGAGACAACGCCGTCCACGGTGATTGGTTACAGTTATGTGGATGCTGCCGGGGTGACGCAGACGGACGGGGAGCTTACTGTTACGATTTATGATACCTATGAATCCTGGCTTGCCGCTTCGGGTAACGGTACCTATGAAATCACGGATGATCAAGCTGTGTTTATCCGTGATACCGGAGAACTGATTTTCAGCCAGGGGGCTGCGAGCACATTAAAAACCGGGAAAGCAGAGCTGGACTTTAATTACGCGAAAACAGGATTTGATAGCGGAGAATTGAGGCCGGAGTATTATTTTAACTGTACGGATGTGACCGATCCTGCAAACCCATTGATATATGAGAAGTTTGATGCGGAAGGGAATGAAATTTACCAGGATATCAATTACGTTGTGGCGGTGAACCAGACGCTGACGGTGAACACCAATGCCTCGAGTGTATTTGACGCATCGCTCGGGCGTGATGTGGATGAATTGATAGATGCTGTGCAGCGTTCTCTGGAAGCCAATCAGAAAGTGGAAGATATTAAGAATATGATGAAGCAGGAGCAGTACGCATCGGATGCCGCTCAGGCGAAGCTGGAAGAATGGCTGGCAGCCGCTCAGAAGGAAGCTGATTATGCCGATGACAATATGCAGAAGCTTTACAACAGCTATATTGGAAAATGTGATGATTATTCGGAAAAGGTAAATCTTGCGCTGACAGATGTGGGAAGCAAAGGGCAGAGTCTTGAACTTACCAAAAACCGTATGTCGCAGCAGCAGACAACAGTCGAAGAACTGAAGTCCACGAATGAGGACAGGGATTTATCGGATATTATCATTGATTATACCTCAGCATACACGGCATACCAGGCATCTCTGCAGGCGGCGTCGCAGGTAAATCAGGTAACACTGCTTAACTACCTGTAAGAGGGATTCGGGAGGAATAAGAAATGAAAGCGGATACAAGGCTTTTTGGCCGCATTGACATCGATGAGGAGAAAATCATTACACTGGAAAATGGCATGATTGGTTTTCCGGATTTAAAGAAATTTACGCTGATATTTGATGAGGAAAAAGAAAAAAAGGCGATGTCGATTATGTGGTTTCAGTCAATGGATGAACCGTCGGTCGCTTTTCCGGTAATGCATCCAAATGAGCTGAAGCCGGATTATAATCCCACGGTTAATGATGAGATGCTAAAGCCTTTGGGAGTGTTGAGGCAGGAAAATACGTACGTGTTGGTAACGGTCACGGCGATGCCGGATGTGAAAAAAACATCAGTGAATCTGAAAGCACCGATTGTGATTAATACGGAAACAAATAAGGGATGTCAGATAATTGTGGAGGATGACTATCCCGTGAAATTCAATGTTTATGAAGCGCTGCAGAGCGGAAAGAAGGCGGGAGAATAGAGCATGCTGGCATTGACACGAAAAAAAGGTGAGTCCCTGGTGGTTGACAATAATATCGAGATTACAGTTCTTGAAATCCGCGGGGACCAGGTAAAAATAGGAATCACCGCCCCCAGGGAGGTGTCTATTTACCGAAAAGAAGTATATTTGCAGATTCAAAAGGAAAATCAGGCGGCACTCAACGTGGATGCGATTACAGAACTGAAGGATTTACTGCAATGAGAAGAAATACCGGAGCAGGCCGGGGAAACCGGCATTAAAAACTGGGCTCCGGTATTAATTTTAAAGGAAAATAACCGATATAAAAAATAAGAATTTTAAAAGCAGGATATACAGGGAAGTGCAGACGGTTGAAAAGATGTATCGTCAGCCGGCGGACAGAAACGGAGGTCAGAAAAATGGGAATTCAACGTATGCAGGAGGCTACATCCTCTTATGGGAAGACAATGGAAAGCGCCGGGAACGGCATTAGCGGCATGGCGGGAGGTTCCGGCGTGCGCGGGAGTGTTTCGGAACTGGAGGCGGCAGTAAGGGTCGACACTGAGAGAGGGACAGCGGCGAACGCCAGAGAGGAAGCGGAACAGACGCTTGGTTCAGGCAGTACCGCCCAGATCAAGATGGCGGTGGAAGAAATAAACAAAAGGGCACGGAATTCCGAAGCGGTATTCGGGATTCATGATGCCACAAACCGTGTAACGATTAAAATTATTGACAAGGACACCAAGGAAGTTCTTAAGGAATATCCCCCCGAAAAGACGCTTGATATGATTGCCAAGGTCTGGGAGGTTGCGGGGCTTTTAGTAGACGAGAAACTTTAAACCAAGAATTCGATGAGAAAACTCATCAGATAGGAGTAATAATATGCCGATTAGAATTACCGGGTTAGCATCGGGACTGGATACGGAGGCCATTATTTCAGCGTTGGTTTCTTCTTATAATTACAAGACGGAGAAATATAAAAAGGCGCAGACTAAGCTTTCGTGGAAGCAGGATGCATGGAAGACCTTGAATACCAAAATTTATAGCCTTTACACAAGTCTGGACGGACTTCGTTTTGCGAGTGGGTACAATTTAAAAAGCACAACCGTTTCAGATACGACGAAGGCTACTGTGACGGCGACCAGCAATGCTGTCAACGGAACGCAGAAGTTGAATGTTTTGCAGGTGGCGCAGGCAGGGTATCTTACCGGAGGAAAGTTAGATGGCACGGTAACAGCAAACACTACGCTTGCGGAGCTTGGCTATACCGGTGGGGACGGAAAGATTAACCTGACGCTGGGCGACGGGACGACAAAGTCCATTACCGTAAGTCAGGGAACGACTATTAACAGTTTTGTGAACTCCTTAAAGGAGGCGGGCGTGAATGCGAGCTATGATGAGACTAATAAGCGTATTTACGTCAGCTCGAAAGAAACCGGAGTTGACAATGATTTTGCCTTGACCGGCGGAAATACCGACGGAATCAGCGCACTTAGCAAGATGGGACTGAATATCAGCTCGGATGCGACCGATGCGACGTATCAGTCCTATGCGAAGTATTATTATGACGGTTATGATATTACCGGTGGCATGACTGCGGGAAATATTACGCAGAATATCAAGGATGCCATCGACGCGTACAATAACGCCTTGGATGCGTATAACAAGGCGAATGCCCAGAACAGCAATCTTTCCGCGGCATATGGTTACGCATCAGCGTATTCGGCCATGCAGCAGGCGCTGGAGAAGAGCGGACTTTCAGCAAATGAACAGAAACAGCTTACGAAGCTTTTGACAATGACGGCAACGGAGCGTACACAGTCTATTATCGCAGATGACGGAACGGTATATACGAAAAACAGTACCGATGAGGATGGCAATACCATTTTTTCGGACGGAAACGGCAATTATATTCAGCGCGTGGATACGCATACCGGAAGCGACGGCAAGACTTATCAGCTCAATGACGACGGAACCTATACCGACGGCGCAAAGACTTATAAAATATCGAGTGAGAAGGATAGCAGCGGTAATTATTATTATGTAAATACTGATGATGCCAACGATAAGATTACCATTCAAACGACATCTGAGTATTATGACGCGACGGCGCGCGAGGCAGGAACCGGTCGTTATAAAATTACCGATGCCAGCGGCAATACATATACGGAGGGCGAGAACGGCGTCTATACGGGAAGCGACGGTAAGACCTACCGTTTGGATGCGGCGAACCATCAGCTCATAGAGGTTACGGTGGAGGATGACGGAAGTACGGCGGATGTCGGTGGTGGGAAAACAGTTTCTTACGAAGACGTAAATAAAGAAGAAATTACAAAGACGGTTTATGACCGGGGAACAAAGAGATCAGATATGAGTGCTTCCTCCGATGCACTGACGGAGTTAAAGGAGAAGACACAGACGAGTCAGAATCTGACGGATGGTGAGTTGACATCGTATCTCAATACGCTTACGACAAATGTTAATACGGTAAACACCTATGAAAGTACCCAAGACACCGTATTGGAAACTTCGGATCCGTATTCGAGGGAAAGCATTGTTGCGGCGGTAAAGGATGCTTATGAAAACGGTTATAGCAGTTCCGCCGGCGCGGACGGTGTGACAGCATACATCAATTCCATCGGAAGTGTCATAGCTCAGAATAAGGAAGATATGGCTGGCTATCAGGAAACCATGGACACTCATGAGGTACTCTCCTCCATTGCGGCAATGGAGAATGGAGCGGAGCGGGACGCGGCGATTGCGGACTTTGAAACTCAGGTTCAGATGGCGAAGGAAGTTGTGGCCGGGAATGTTGCGGACTTTAACACGGACGCAAAGAAGATTGACGGTCAGGATGCTATCATCACGCTTAACGGTATTGAATATACGGGAAGCTCCAATTCGTTTTCGATTAACGGACTTACGATTACCGCTCAGGCAGTGACGGGAGCGGGCGATGAAAATGCCGTAACGATTACCACACAGACAGACGTGCAGGGAATCTATGATAAGATTAAGGATTTCCTCACACAGTATAACTCCCTGATTAATGAGATTACCTCTCTGTACAATGCGGAATCCGCAAGCGGATATGAGCCGCTGACCGACGACGAAAAGGATGCAATGTCGGATACGGAGATTGAAAAGTGGGAGGAAAAGATTAAATCCGCGCTGCTTCGCCGTGACGACAGCCTTGAGAGCGTGATGAACGCTATGACCTCGGCGATGAGCAAGGGCGTGGAAATCAATGGTAAGACCTATTATCTGTCAAGCTTTGGTATTCGAACACTCGGGTATCTGAATGCGGCGGAAAATGAGCAGTATGCATATCACATTGACGGAGATGCGGACGATTCATCCGTTTCCGGAAATGCGGATAAGCTGATGGCGGCGATTACCTCCGACCCGGATACGGTAATTACAGTTATGCAGGAGCTTGTGACCGGACTGTATAATTCGATTGGCGATAAGATGAAGGCAACTACCTTAAGCAGTTCTTATACGGTATATAATGACAAGGAAATGGCCTCTGAATACAGTGATTATACCGATTTGATTAAAAAGTGGGAGGAAAAGCTGGAAGCGCAGGAGGATTACTGGTACGAGAAGTTCTCCGCGATGGAGACTGCCCTCACGAAGCTGCAGAGCCAGACCTCTTCCTTGACAAGTATGCTCGGCGGCTGATAATATGGTTGTGTAATCATAACACAGTGGGGTGGCGTATGCCGCCCCTCAATATGCACGGAGGTTAAATACAATGTTGGTGAATCAGGGATATGCGGCGTATGCGAACAATAAGATTATGACGGCATCGCCGGCGGAACTCACGCTGATGCTTTATGAAGGCGCGATTAAGTTCTGTAATATTGCCATTAGTGCAGTGGAGCAAAAGGATATCGGGAAAGCCCATGAGAATATCATGAAAACAGAGCACATTATTGAGGAATTTCAGGCCACGCTGGATCATAAATATCCGGTGGCGAAAGACTTCGATGAAGTATATACGTATTTATTGAGGCGTTTGATAGAAGCCAACATAAAAAAGGATAAAGAAATTCTGGAGGAAGTATTAAAGCATTTAAGAACAATGCGTGACACCTGGAAAGAAGTTATGCGCACGGCTCACAGAGCCGGTTAAGACGGGCAACGGAGAGCAAATGGAAAATACATACATCAGTATATTAATACAAAGTCTCGGGAAGAAGCAGCAGGTTCTGGACGAGATTATCGAAAAAAACAGGCAGCAGCGCGAGGGGCTGGATGACCCTAATCTTGATCCGGATGATTTTGATAAAACTGTCGAGGAAAAGGCTGCCTTGATCGAGCAACTCGAAGGGCTGGATGCCGGGTTTGAAGAAGTGTTTGAAAGAGTCAAAAAAGAACTGAAGACAAACCGCCAGGCATACCGGGAAGAAATAAAAAAAATGCAGGAGATGATTCGAAAAATTACGGATAAAAGCATGACTATCCGCAGACAGGAAGCTGAAAACAAGAGGCTGATGGAGCAGAAGATTGCCAGTGTGCGCAAACAGGTGAAAGAAGTGCGCCAAAGCCAGAAGGTAGTTAACCAGTATTATAAGAATATGATGAAATCCGGCTATGTGGAGCCGCAGTTTCTGGACAACAAAAAATAGTAAAAGAAAAATTTTCTTTTTGCTATAAAGTATCGAGACGAAAGTCCGATATAAATAACAAGTAAACAGAGTGATGAAATATCGCTCAGGATGTTACTTAGCGGTGGATGTGAAACGGAGCGTACGGCCGGGACAGGGAAACCGTGGAACAGTTTTTATTATGCAGCATGGAAGCTGCAGTAAATTCAAGGAGGAAATGAATTATGGTAGTACAGCACAATCTTACAGCGATGAACGCTAACAGACAGTTAGGTATCACAACAGGCGCGCAGTCCAAATCTGCTGAGAAGTTATCTTCCGGCTACAGAATCAACCGTGCAGGCGATGACGCTGCAGGTTTATCGATTTCCGAGAAGATGAGAAGCCAGATCAGAGGCCTTAACAAAGCTTCTTCCAACGCACAGGACGGCGTTTCCCTGATTCAGGTAGCAGAGGGTGCGTTAAACGAGGCTCACTCCATCTTACAGAGAATGAACGAGCTGGCAACCCAGGCGGCAAACGATACCAACACCACGGCTGATAGAGGTGCTATCGCGGATGAGATTAACCAGTTGACAGCTGAGATTGACAGAATTTCTTCTACCACTCAGTTCAACACCATGAACCTGATTGATGGTAATTTCACAGGTAAGCAGCTTCAGGTAGGTGCGCTTAGCGGACAGTCCATTACGATTAGTATTGGTAATATGGATGCAAATACTCTCGCGATTGACGCTTTGCAGGTGGATACTTTTGCCAATGCTGGTGATGCGATGGATTCCATTCAGGCGGCTATTGAGACCGTATCTGATCAGCGTTCTTACCTTGGTGCAATCCAGAACCGTCTGGAGCACACGATTGCGAATTTGGATAATATCTCAGAGAATACACAGGCTGCTGAGTCCCGTATCCGTGATACAGATATGGCAGAAGAAATGGTTGAGTACAGCAAGAACAACATCCTTGCTCAGGCAGGACAGTCCATGCTTGCTCAGTCAAATCAGTCTACTCAGGGCGTATTGTCTCTGTTACAGTAATCGCAACTACCAAAAAGCCGGCAGGCATCTGCCGGCTTTTTTCAGTTTGGTCTATAAACTTATCGAAAAAAGGATATGGAATGGAGCGACACGGATGGATGAAAACACATTATTGGAAACAATCAATGAAACGGCATATATGTTGTTTCAGAATCGGGAGCAGGACGGGCTGGCGGCGGTAAAAGAGTTGCTTACTATTTTTCAGGATATGATAAAACGGCAGTCAGAGTACGGAATTGCGGAGGGAAGCGCCTTTGCGGTAACGATGCTCCGGGAACTGTTAGAGACCTTCCAGAATCAGGATATGTTGGGAATGGCGGATTGCCTAATGGAAAAATCCGTGCTTTTTGTTCAATTTTGTTTCCAGCGGGCAGAATAAAAGAGAAGGGACATGAAAATACATGGGAATATTCGAAGATAATATTGCAGCTTTAGAGAAGAAGTACGGATATTTGGCGAAGAAAATAAAGATTATTGATATAGATAACGCGGGGGACAGAATCCGTGTGGAGCAGGCTTCAAACGGGATGGAAATCCTGCGTGTGCTGAGGGATGGAAGGAGCTGGAGATTAAACAGCAGATGGAACCCTCAAATTGCAGCTGAAGTCTATGCAAAGCGATATACTATGCGGTTGTATGGGATTTATTTTGTATTTGGTTTTTCGGATGGCAGGTGTGTACGGGAGTTGCTAAAAAAATGCGACGATACGAATCTGCTTGTAGTCTGCGAGCCTGATTTGGAGGTGTTTGCGGCAGTATGCCATCATTTTGCCATTCATGATTTGGTTGAGGACAAAAGAGTGCTACTCTGTTTTACGGATCAGAAAGCGGAACCGGATGTGGTGCTAAAGCAGCTTTTGGGTTATACCAGGATTAAACTGATTGATTTTTATATACTTCCCGCGTATGATGTGCTTTATCATAATGACTGCGAGCGTTTTATGGACAGTGTAATTGAGCAGATTAGGAATCAGACTGTCATCAGAGCCACACATCTGAACTTTGACCGCTTGATGCCGCAGCATATGCTGTTTCATATGAAAAATATGATTTCACATGGAAACCTGGGGCAGCTAAAACAGGCGTTATCAGGCTACAATCTCAGGGAAATTCCTGTAATTATTGTAGCCGCAGGGCCTTCCTTGGACAAGAATATCCATTTTCTGAAAAGAGCACAGAGGAAAGCGTTTATTATAGCCATGGACGCTTCAATACGGACAGTTGTCCAAGCGGGTGTGCGTCCGGATTTGCTTTGCTGTGTGGATCCGAATTGTCCGGAACGCTTTTTTGATGGTTTAGATTTGCAGGACATTTTTTGGGTCTGTATGCAATTGTCGAATCCTGGAATATTAAAAAAGTATGCGAAACACATTTTTTATTATGGGCATTATTGTACGGAATGGAATGCAATGCTTGGGGAGGAGCTTGGATATTCATTTCCTGATTGGTCTTCAACAGGCTCCGTGTCTACTGAAGCATTTATGCTGGCATTGTATCTTGGGTTTCGAAAGCTTGTTCTGGTTGGGCAGGATCTCGCGTTTACGGGCGGTGTTTCCCATACCAGGGGTATCGAAGGGGCGCTCGGAGATAATGATGAGTATATTCGGGGGCGCTTTATTGTTGAAGTGGAAGGAATCAATGGGGAGTTGTTGGAGACCGATTTTCAGATGTGGTATTATAAGCAGTGGTTTGAAAAGGTTATCCGCGTTAATCAGGGCGCTATCCGGGTTATCGACGCGACTGAAGGCGGTGCAAAGATAGAAGGTGCAGAACTTCAGCGTCTGGAGGAGGTTATTGAAACTGAGTGTAATGAGACGCTGGACATTTATGAAATTGAGAAAAAGCTTCCGCAGGCATTTTCGCCGGAGAAGCAGCAGGAACTAATGAGAAAATTAAGAAAAACCAGAAAATCGGTGGCCGATTTTGAAGAATTGCTCGAGAAAACAATTGCAGGACAGGAAAAGCTGCAGGCATCGTTGAAAGATGGGAGAACGACACCGCAGCAGACTGCTCGGTTGCTGCGGGAGATGTCAGAGCAGAATGATAAGGTAATGAAGGAACCAATTCTGGAGTTGGTATCAATGTATGCCCAAAAAGAGGAATATGAAATGGGGGATACTATCTATACTGACGAAAACCTGGATGCCAGCGGTCTGGTGGAAAAGAGCCTTACGTTGTTAAAGGGTTACCGGCGTGGGTCAGAGTTGCTGGGGGAGGATATTGAGGAAATTATCATAAAGAATTAAAAGGCTGCGGGCACAAGGAACAGCTCTGTGCGCCGCCGCAAAATATTGTTTATGTTCTTACGGCATATGAGAATTTCTGGAACAAGAATGAAAAGGGCATATCTGAATTTTTGCTGAATTTCCATGTAGGTTCATTTGTCAACAGAATACAATTATTATATTTTCAAGAGGGTTTGCAAGAGTGAAAAGTCAGTATTTGGATGGAGTCGAGAAACGCTGGAAAAGCCGGTGCAGTTAAAATACCATGCAGTGGGATGTTGCGGACAAAAGCAGGAGGTTTAAGAGATGTTAAATGGAAAGACTATATTAGTGACCGGGGGGACAGGTTCCTTTGGCAATCGATTTGTGGCGTATGTACTGGAGCATTATGAGCCGAGGAAGATAATCATATATTCCAGGGATGAATATAAGCAGTTCATCATGGCGAATAAATTTAAGAAATACGGTGACAAATTAAGATTTTTTATCGGAGATGTAAGGGATAAGGACAGATTGTACCGTGCGTTTGAAGGCGTGGATTATGTGGTGCACGCCGCTGCATTAAAGCAGGTACCGGCCTGTGAATATAACCCGATGGAGGCGGTAAAAACCAATATTAACGGAGCGATGAATATCATAGACGCGGCGTTGGATTGTGGCGTGCAAAGAGTGGTTGCGTTGTCGACGGACAAGGCAGTAAACCCGATTAATCTGTATGGTGGAACAAAATTGGTATCGGACAAGCTGTTTATTGCGGCGAACGCTTATGCAGGCGCGAAGGATGTATGCTTTTCGATTGTGCGCTATGGAAATGTGGCGGGAAGCAGAGGGTCCGTGATTCCGTTTTTCCGCAATATCGTGGCGAATGGGGGGCAGGCCCTGCCGATTACGGATTACCGGATGACGAGATTCTGGATTAGCCTGGAGGAAGGGGTTGAGCTCGTCATTAAGGCATTGTCGGAAGCGCGGGGAGGAGAGACTTTCATTTCCAAAATTCCGTCCTTTAAGATTACCGATCTGGCGCAGGCGATTTTGCCGGGCTGTGAGATGCCGGAGGTTGGTATCCGAGAGGGGGAAAAGCTGCATGAGGTGATGGTGACGCGGGAAGACTCCATGAATACTTACGAATATGAAAAGCATTTTATCGTTTACCCCCACTTTGACTGGTGGAATAATTCCAGGATTCAGGCAGGAGGCAGGAAAGTAGAGCAGGGGTTCGAATACAGCTCGGGCAAGAATACGGAGTGGCTGTCGGTAGAGGATTTAAAGGAGCGCTTACAGCAGGTGGAGGAGTATTAAAAAAGCTGTTGTTGTGCTTTAGCAGAAAGGGTTTTGTTTTATGTATGAAGCTATCGAAAAAGTATAAGATGAATGAAATTTTTCCCTGTGCATGATTTAGAAGATATGTTACGTAGGATTCAAAGTTCAATGAGAAAGGGCAAGTAAATGAGATTGATAGTTTTTTCTGATATCCATGGAAATTCCTGTGAATTAGATGCTTTTTGTTAAAATTAAAGAACTCACTCACGGTATGTTGATTTTCTGCGGTGATATTTTAGATTACTATTATAATCAAAAGCAGGTATTAGAAAAACTATCAGAGCGTGAGGATTTAATTTGGTTAAAGGGGAATCATGATCATTATTTTTTGAACTTAATAATGGAAAAACGGAAAAAGAATATTTGCTTATGGCCGGAGAACGCTGTTCCACTATGTCCAGTTGCACAGCGCAAAAGTCGGGTTAAAATTTGGTGAATTTGTGGGGTAAGATATTTTTACCCTCAGAGAAAGCGAGCGCCTTTTGCGTTTGCCAATGTTCAATGAACTGAATTTGGAAGTATGTGAGTGCTTGCAGTCCGGTTTGGCGGCGTGAATAAAAACGTTTTATCGCAAACCGGTTTTTGCTTAAAATGCGTGAATGTCCCTATACTATCGCAGAGCAATTTGTGGAAATATTGCGGCAGCGAAATGGGGAAAAACACGTACTTGCCTTAGAAAAATCAAAAATGCTGCTAATGAGATAGAAAGATTGAACCGATATACTAATATAATGAAAGAAAGGTGCCTGGAAGGCTAAGGGTAAAATTATCATGGAGGATAATAGAAAAGAACAGGTGGAGGCACTTGAAGTGCTGATTGAATTTAATGAGCGTTTGGTAAAGAATATGACGATCATCGTAAAGGAACTGTCCGGGCAGCGCCTGGATGATACGGATAAGTTCTTAAAATCTATTGTAGATGCGATCAACTGGGAGATTCAGGTTGTAAACGGGACGATGGATGTGCTAAACGACAGGAAAGAGCGTCTGAATAAAAATGAGTTTAACAGAGCGGTTGTTTCACTCGGCAAGGCCATTGAAGCAAAGGATGATGCGGGGATGGCAGAAGAATTTAAAAAGATAATCCCCATCTTTGAGCAGTTGGGCGCGTCTGCAAAGGAAGCAATTAAATAAATGGTGAGAGCAATACCGGCTTCTGTTTATGCAGGAGCTGGTTTTTTCATATTTACCCAAAGGGAAGTAATGAGGCGTTATGGGCACAATATTTTTTCAAATACTCAGTTGTTATTTTCCTGGGAACAGCAAGGAGAAAAAGTATGAGCGGCAAAGCGATAGCGATTATAACGGCACGCGGGGGAAGTAAACGGATTCCCAAAAAAAATATCAGGAATTTTTGTGGGAAGCCAATTATCGCGTATTCCATAGAAGCGGCATTAGACAGCCGGATTTTTTCGGACGTTATGGTGTCGACGGACAGTGAGGAAATTGCAGGGATAGCGAGAGAATATGGCGCCAGTGTTCCGTTTTTGCGGAGCGAGGCTGCCTCGGGAGACTATGCGACAACGGCGGATGTACTGGGGGAAGTCCTGACGGAGTATGGGAAGCTTGGGAAATATTATGAGAATGCCTGCTGCATTTATCCTACGGCGCCGTTTGTCACGGCCGAAAAGTTAAAAAAAGCAATGGATAAGCTTGAGGAGGAACAGCGGGATTGTGTGATGCCGGTCACGGCGTTTTCGTTTCCGCCATTGCGCGGAATGGTTTTAAAAGAGGGCAAACTTTCTTATAAGTGGAAGGAGTATGCGCTTAAGAGATCACAGGATTTGGAAACAATATTTCACGATTGCGGCCAGTTTTATGTATTCCGTGTCGAGCGCTTTCTGAAAACGGGCAGTCTGGTAACGGAGAACACCGGAGGAATCATTATGCCCGAGCTGGAGGTGCAGGATATTGACAATGAAACGGATTGGAAATTGGCGGAACTGAAATATCAATTATGTCAGAGAAAAGGTGAGAATTAGGATGAAGCTTGGAAAGAAAGAAATCGGTGCAGGGAATCCCGCGTACCTTATTGCGGAGATGTCGGCGAATCATGCAGGGGATATCGTTTATGCAAAGGAAATCATACATGCGGCCAGAGAGGCAGGGGCGGATTGTATCAAAATTCAAACCTACACGCCGGATACGATAACGATAGACTGTGACAACAAGTATTTTCAAATATCTGACGGTACCTGGAACGGGGAAAATCTATATCGGCTCTATCAGAAGGCATATACACCGTGGGAGTGGCAGGAAGAGTTAAAGGAAGAAGCGCAAAAGACGGGCATTGATTTTTTTTCCACGCCGTTTGACAACACTGCGGTGGATTTTCTGGAGGAAATCGGCATTGAATTTTATAAGATTGCGTCCTTTGAGGTAGTAGATATACCGCTGATTGAATATGTCGCTTCCAAGGGAAAGCCAATTATCATGTCAACAGGCATGGCCTCCTTAGCGGAGATTGACGAGGCGGTTGCCGCAGTTCGCCGGCAGGGGAATGATAATCTGGCATTGCTTCGCTGTGCAAGCGCATATCCGGCGATTACTGACGAAATGAATCTGCGCACCATGCAGAACATGGCGGAAACCTTCGGGGTTCCGGTTGGGCTGTCAGACCATTCTATGGGCTCTGTCGGAGCGGTCACGGCGGTTGCGTTGGGAGCGAGTATCATTGAGAAGCATTTTTGCCTTGACCGTTCCATAAAAAATCCGGACGCGTCATTTTCGATGAATCCGTCAGAATACCGGCAGATGGTAAAGGATATCAGGCAGGCGGAGAAAGCGATTGGACGTGTGATATATGGGGCCTCCGAGCAGGAAAAATCAAGCGAAGTATTCAGACGTTCTATTTTCTGTGTGCAGGATATAAAAAAGGGAGAAAGGCTATCAGAACAAAATGTACGTATTATTCGACCAGGGTATGGGATGGAACCTAAATTTTATCCTGCTATTTTAGGACAAGTAGCATTATGTGATATAAAAAGAGGAACACCATTACATTTTGATATGATTGGAAAGAATATATAATAGAAGTGGATGAAAAAAATGAATGAAGGTCAACCATCAAAAGCATTAAAGAAAGTTGTTTTTTTGACAAACAATGATAGTACATTGAATTTGTATGATTGGTTGAAAGAGAGATGCTGGGTTGAGTTATGCAGAGAACCATTGACAATAGAATGGGTTAGAAGTTTTGAACCATGTTTAATAATTAGCTATAATTATAGTTATTTGATAAAATCGGATATCATTGATTATATGCATGGAAATATTATAAATTTACATATCTCGTTGCTTCCATGGAATCGGGGAGCATCACCTAATTTTTGGAGTTTTGTTGAGGATACACCAAAGGGAGTCACAATCCACCAAGTAAATTCAGAATTGGATAAAGGTAAGATACTTTATCAGAAAGAGTGTTACTTAAATCCGGCAGAAGAAACATTTGAAACGAGTTATAGGCGATTGAATTTTGAAATTGTAGAATTGTTTAAGAGAAACTGGAAGGAGATTGAAGATGGCAAATATCCTTTGATTAATCAGACAGGACGCGGAAGTTATCATTCGCTTAAGGATTTAAACCAATTAAAAGAAATATGTCCTTTTCAGTGGTCAGATAATATAGCTGAGTTTTTAGAGAAATATTCCAGAAAAGTTAAAGGACGTAAATAGTTGGGAGCACAAGTTAGCCATGATATATATTCGTACAGATATGAATGATATTATTGCCACTGGACATGTGATGCGCACTCTTGCAGTGGCGGATGCGGCAAGAATGCGAGGGGAGGAAACGACCTTTATTCTTGCGGATGATCAGGCGGCTGCATTGCTTGAGGAAAGGAAATACCCTTATTTGATACTGCATACCGTCTGGAATGATATGGAGTCGGAGCTGCCCGTGTTAAAAAGGGTAATCCGGGAAAGAAAAATAAAGAGAATACTGGTCGACAGCTATCAGGTTACCGCCCGATATTTTGAGAAACTGAGCAAAATCGTGGAGACAGCCTATATTGATGATTTGAATGCCTTTCATTATGCGGTAGATACGCTTATCTGCTATGCAAATTATTGGGAAAAATTTCACTATGACCAAAACTATCCGGGGACGCAGCTTTTCCTTGGAACGGAATATGTACCGTTGAGACAGGCGTTTTTTGATTGTGGAAGAAAAAACATTGCGCCGCATGTAAAAAGGGTGCTGCTCATGTCAGGGGGAACGGACAGGTATGGCGTACTCGAACGTTTCCTGAGCGAAGTAAATACAAAGAGCTATGAACAAATTGACGTGATTTGCGGCAGATATAACGGCGCCTATGACACACTGCGCAGGGAATACGCACAGGAGCATAATATAAGGATTCATCGTGCGGTGTCTGATATGGAACGTTATATGACAGAAGCGGATTTGGCAATCTCGGCGGGAGGAATTACCTTATATGAACTTTGCGCCTGCGGAACGCCAACAATATCTTATGCGTTGGCGGATAATCAGCTCGACAATGTAAAAAAATTTCAGGAAGACGGTCAAATCGCATATGCCGGCGATGTTCGGATGGATGATGTTGTCAAAAATATAAAACACTGCATGGAAATATATGCTGCGGTGTCGGTAAGGCAGGAGAAATCCTTGCAGATGCAAAAGCTCGTGGACGGAAAAGGAGCGCGGAGAATTGCGGACGTATTAATATCGGGATGAATAGATGGAAAAGAAGGGGAAATTATGTTACCATATGAAGGACAGATAAATGAGGACGCGGCGGCTGTGGCATTTATCGTTTGCGTGAATAATGAAGCATATTTTGAAGAATGTCAGTATTATATCAACCGCCTTTCTGTTCCCGAAGGTTATAAGACTGAGATATTGTCAATCCGGGAGGCAGATTCGATGTGCGCCGCCTATAATTTAGCCATGCGCAGTACGGCTGCAAAGTATAAGGTCTATCTCCATCAGGATGTCTTTATCCGGCAGGAAAATTTCCTGGATGAGATTCTACGGCGCTTTCGGGAGAACCCGGAAGTTGGCATGATTGGAATGGTTGGCGGAAATGATATGCCAAAGTCAGGTGTCGTATTTGATAAATGGAATGAAGGGAAAATTGATGTGCGGGAGCCGGATATGGCATATCAGCTGCTTTTTAATCCGGAAGCAAAAGGCGATGCCATTGTGGAGGCGATAGACGGATGTATGATTATCACACAATACGATTTGCCATGGCGGGAGGACTTGTTTACGCACTTTGATTTTTATGATGTGTCTCAGGCATTTGAATTTCGGAAAAGGGGCTATCAGATTTTGGTTCCGTATCAGGAACAGCCATGGATTATTCACGACTGTGGCTTTTGTAAGCTGGGAAAATATGATGAGGACAGGAGATTGTTGGTTTCAGAATATGCAGGGTTTCTGCTGTCGGACAGGGAGACGGAATTCGTTTATGACCGTGAGTGGGATGAACTAAGCCGGCAGTTGGCAGCCTGTATCCGAAAGATGCTGGAAGCGGGAAATTGGGATGAGGCAAAAGAGGCGATACAGGTATATCACCAGCGGAACTTTAAAAGCACGGAGCTGGAAATATTAAGTGTGATGCTGGAAATCCGTCAGGCGGAAGGAGACAGAAAACCGGGATTTTTTGATGGTCTGGTCAGCTATGCCGATATGTATGAAAAATATTTAAGAGTTCGTTTCCTGCTGCGCAGAATAGAGCTGGAAATTCAAGATACGGAAAGCAGGCGTTTGCTGGATGAAATTCGGCAGGGTGAATTGTCCTGTGAAGCGGTTCTTATATTTTTGGTGCATTCCATTGTAAATAAGCACAGGCTGCTTGCAATACTGGAGGAGATATACAAAACTTCCGGTCAGACGACAGCTTACCGAAAGGTACATGCGTTGGCCGGTATATGGAAGGAAAAAGGAATACCGATTGTTTTTGGTTCGGATAGAATGCACATGCGGGACAGAGGAAGTAAAGAGTAAAATCAAATGAAAATTGAACCTTTAAGAGAGAAAATAAGCTAAGGCACAGGAAGGGGAATGAAAATAAATGATACCATATGGAAGGCAGACCATCGAAGAAGACGATATACAGGCAGTGGTGGAGGTCTTAAAGTCGGATTTCCTGACGACAGGACCAAAGGTTAAAGAATTCGAAAGGGCGGTGGCGGATTATGTCGGCGTGAAATATGCGGTCGCTGTTTCAAACGGAACGGCCGCGCTTCATGCCGCCTGTGCCGCAATAGAAATTGGTGAGGGCGATGAGGTTATCACCACGCCTCTGACCTTCGCGGCATCCGCAAACTGTGTGCTTTACTGCGGCGGAACGCCGGTTTTTGCGGACATTGATCCCAAAACCTACAATATTAACCCGGAGGATATCCGACGCAAAATTACAAAAAAGACAAAAGCAATCATTCCCGTACATCTTGCAGGTCAGCCCTGTGACATGGATGCTATTTACGAAATTGCGGCAGAATACGGGCTGTTTGTTATTGAGGACGGCGCACATGCGCTCGGTTCCGAATATAAAGGAAAGAAAATAGGCACATTGTCGGATATGACAACCTTCAGTTTTCACCCGGTTAAACCGATTACAACCGGAGAGGGCGGAATGGTTGTGACGGACAGTAAGGAGCTTTATGAAAGGCTTGTGCTCTTTCGCAGCCATGGCATCACCAGAAATGAAGCTTTTTTGACCAGGAATGACGGACCTTGGTTTTATCAGCAGTTGGGGCTTGGCTATAATTACCGCATTACGGATATTCAGTGCGCATTGGGGGTTAGCCAGATGAAGAAGCTGGAGCGTTTTCTGGCGCGCAGGCGGGAGGTGGTAAAGCGCTACAATAACGCATTTAAGGACTGCCCGAATATTGTCACCCCGTATCAGCTTCCGGAGACAAACAGTGGTTGGCATCTTTACATCATTCAGGTATTGAATTGTGACAGAAAAAAGGTGTTTCAGCAGCTAAAAGAAGAAGGTATCGGAGTAAATGTCCACTATATTCCGGTGTATTTTCATCCCTATTATCAGGAGCGCGGCTATAGGGACGTACATTGCAAACATGCGGAAGAAGTATATTCTCATATTATCAGCCTGCCGTTGTTTCCAGGACTTACAGACAGTGAACAGGATGAAGTGATTGAGAAGGTGAAAAAGGTAACAGAGAAATGAATCGAAAAAAAATAGCATTTATTGCATGTGTAAATGATGACGAAGAATTTAGTGAAGCATTGCGTTATATAGAAGCACTGACGGTGCCGGAGGGTTTTGAAACGGATGTTATTGCAGTCCGTGAAGCTCCGTCTATGGCAGGAGGCTATAATGCCGCCATGAAAAGTTCAGATGCAAAATATAAGATATATATTCATCAGGATGTATTCCTTATTTACAAAGAATTATTAAGGGATATGTTGGATGTATTTCAGAGTGATGATACAATAGCAATGATAGGTGTTCTCGGGTGTCGTGTTATGCCGGAGAATGCACATGCAATATCCAGATGGGATACAGGCAAGGTGTTTAGCAATGAAGTGTCATGCTATTTTAGGGGATATGAGAAGAAAGAAGAAAAAGCATATTCTGAAGTGATGGCGATAGACGGAATGTTTATGGCAACACAGTACGATGTTGAGTGGAGGGAAGATTTATTTGCTGGGTGGGATTTTTATGATATTTCACAGTCTGGGGAATTTATCCGAAACGGCAGAAGGGTTGTCATACCGCATCAAAAAAAGTACTGGACATTTCATGATAATAAAAGTTCAAAATTAAGTAGCTTCGATCAATACCGTTTTAAGTATATAGACGAGTATCAGGATATTTATCCGTTTCAAAAGGAAGCAGACAGCGGCTTTGCACATCGCCAGGAATATGAAAATCTCAAAGAAAGAAGTCAACAGTTGTTTGTAAATTTAATAAACGAAGGCAAGATGGACGAGGTTTGTGAAATATTGACTGAAAAACAAAATCAGGGTTTTTTGGCTTTGCGGGAGTTGGAAATCATCTGTAGAATATACAGTGAGGAAAGGCGACTTAAGCTGGAACCTGTCATTTACCAGAAAGGAATGGGGTATCAACATATATATGCGAGATTCCGAACATTACGCCATTTGATAAAAAGGATAGAATTTGAAAGCGGAGATGATTCAGAAAACGGTAGAAATATTGCGAAAAATTATTCGGTATACGCAGTTGCAGTTATGATTTTGACATATACTTACAATAAAAAAGAGTTATATAAAAAGCTGCTGGAAATCTATGCGGATTTTGATGAAGAAAAACACAGACAGTTTTTGGGATATCAAAAGTTTTTTGTTGAAGCGTTTAAGGAAAAAAGCCAACTAGTCTTAAAGGAAAATTCTGTTTGCTTTCCGGGAGAAAGAATCTTGGTTATGATTAAGAAACTGGAAGGGCAAAATGCAGTAGAGTTTATACGTGAATATGATAATGTGCAGAGTGTTATTTTTGTTGAAGAGTATGATTCGGAGCTGCTGAAACAGATAAAAAAAGCGGAGGTACTTCAGGCAACAGTGGTGAAGCTGGTTGCAGAGCGGCAGGAAAGGTTGTATGAAGAATATAGGAAAATCATTATTTATGGAAATGACATGGAAGAATATGTAAAACTCTATCATGACACAGAGATTCCAGTAGTTTGGAAAACATCAAATGGTTTTTGCGGACATACGAGATATAGTCGAAATATTATTATTTGTGATAATGAGGTATGATATATCTATTTGTAGTTTTCGCTGGTCAGATGGAATAGTGATAGAATGTGTTTTGTATTAATATGACTTTTATGAGGAATGTGAGATGGAAGATAAGCAAGTAACAGTCGTTATGTCAGCATATAATCATGGCAAATATGTAGCTAAGGCTATAGAAAGCGTATTGAATCAGACATTTCGGGAAATTTATTTTGTAGTTGCAGATGATGCATCCACTGATAATACCGTAGATGTGCTCATGCAATATGAGAATGAAATTGATGAAATTCATTTATACGACATAAATTCTGGTCATGGACGATGTAAACCTTTAATTATGAATGCACAGACAAAATATATTGCTATGATCAATTCCGATGATTATTGGGAAAGAACGAAGTTGGAAAAACAGGTAGCATATATGGAAAAACATCCGGAATGTGCGGCATGTTTTACATGGTGTAATGAAGTCACAGAAGAAGGAGAGTCATTAGATAATCAGATTTTTCAGGTTGAAAACAGGACAAAGGAGGAGTGGATGTATCGTTTTTGGGAGGCAGGAAATTGTCTCGCACATCCATCCGTATTAGTCCGAAGGGAGATATATCAAAGTTTAGTTCAAAAAAATCGCGATGTTTTTCGTCAGGTGCCGGATTTTTGGATGTGGATAACATTAGTTCAGAATCAAAATATACATGTAATACAAGAACCGCTCGTTAATTTTTTGTATCATAAATCTTCGATAAGTGAAAATGTCAGTGCTCCTAGTTTGGAAAATATTATCAGGGATCAAATGGAGGAGTCTTTCCTTTGGTATAAAATAATCAAGGAAATGAACGATGACTATTTTGTCAGGACATTCTCAGATGTTATGGTGAATCCTTATGCTGGTACACATGAGGAAATTATGTGTGAAAAATATTTTATATTATGTATATCGCCGCTGGAGGCAGTACAGGGTGCGGCAATAAATTATTATTATGATGTGTTTAGTGATATCAAACTTTACGGTATTTTGCAGGAAAAATATGGATATTCCAATCGGGAGTTTCATGACATAGAAATGAAAATAGGGATAGGGGCAAAATTAAAAAAAACGTCGGAGGACGGTAAGAAAGCGCTGAAAACTGCGAGGGAAACATTAAATCTTTTGAAAATAACCAAAGGGGAAGGAAAAATATGACATTGAAAGAATTGAATGAACAGATGCTTGAGGAGTTGAATGTTTTAATTACATTCCACAAATATTCCCAACTTTTGATTGTAAAGCCACAGAAAGTAAGGGAACAAAGTTGGAAGGAGTATGTTTCAATTACTGGGGAAATAATACAGATTTTACATAAAATAGGTGACTATTCACAGGATAAATTGTATGAAGGAATGATACAGGATGAGTATAGGAACGGGCATGATGTGCATTTAATTCAAAGATTGGATCAAAAAGTAGAAACATATATAGAAGAATATACAAGCAGGCTGCGCAGATGCAATATATGCGGCAGACAGGTATATTACGCTCCTTTGCCCTGTTATTATGAGGAACAGAGGATAAAGTACGGTGGGAAAAAAACTGTGCCGGAAACGCTGAACAGCGAGGAGTATGTTTGTCCTGTATGCGGTTCTGTCGATAGAGACCGGTTGATTGTAGGATATTTGCAGAAAAAACAATTATTACAAAAAGGGAAGAAGATTTTGCAGATAGCGCCTGCGAAAGCGATTGATACATATATAAAAAACAACGCTGAAGTCGTATATGAAACCGCGGACTTGTTTATGGAGGGTGTGACTTACCGGACGGATATTCAGGATATGAAAGAAATTGCCAACGATACCTACGATGTGTGGATTTGTTCGCATGTGCTGGAACATGTCCCGGATGACAGAAAGGCATTGTCAGAATTGAAGCGTATTTTAAAACCGAATGGGATTGGGATATTGCTTGTTCCGTTGGATTTATCAAGAGAAGAAACTGATGAGGAAGTGGGGTGTTCTGAGGAAGAGAATTGGAGAAGGTTCGGGCAGGGCGACCATGTGCGGGCTTACGCTAAGAAGGATTTTCTGAAACGTGTGGAGGAAGCCGGTTTTCAACTAAATGCGTTGGGCAAGGAATATTTTGGGGAAGAAATGTTTCGGGAAGCCGGTCTGTTAGATACTTCAATGCTTTATGTTGTTGAAAAGACAGATTTAAAGACGGCTGCATCCTATTGGAATAATTATCAGGAAGCGGAAAGGAGTCGTTGGTGGCATTCACCGAAAATAATACGGCATTATAATGAGAAAATATGTGGAAAACCGTTGGATGGCTGGAATGCTGGTGGAATAGATTTATTAAAAAGTCGGTTGAATGGACGGAAACTGCAGAAGGCAATATCAATCGGGTGCGGAACGGGTATGAAAGAGATTGGTATGCTGAAAAGCGGAATTGTAGAAAGTTTTGTATGTTATGATATTTCGCGGCATATGATTGACATCGCAAGACAAAATGCCGAAAAAGAAGAATTGACGGAACGAATGGCATTTTGCTGCGGTGACTTTTTTGCATCAGGCTGTTCTGCGGAGGCTTATGATCTGGTGTTTTGGGATAATAGTCTTCACCATATGCCTGATGCCAGGCAGGCTGTAAAAGAATCGGAGCGTATTTTAAAAAAGGGAGGTTTTTTCTTCTGTAATGATTTTGTAGGAGCATCCCGTTTTCAGTGGACGGATATGGAAATGGCAATTGTAAACGGTTTGCGTCTGTATTTGCCGGATAAATATTTTTGCGGGCCGGAGGGGAGGAATTTTAAGCGGTTTCAGACGAAACCTGAAGTAGAGCAGATGATTCAGTCGGATCCTTCAGAGGCGGCAGATTCGTCAAATATATTGCCGGCGATAGAAGAAATCTTTCCAGATGCTACGGTTATTCCGACAGGAGGACTTATATATAGCATTTGTCTGGAAGATATTATATATAATATGGAGGAAAACAGTGAATTATTAAAATATATGCTGGAGTTGGATGATCAGACGATACAGTTTGGTTTGACGTTATATGCTTTTGCACTTGCGGAGAAAAGAGGAATGTGCTGATGGAAGATGTTTTGGCCATAAAATCTGAGGGGATTGAGGTTAAAAGTAATATTTATCGGATTCAATTACAAATAAATGCAAAGGAGGAAAATAAATGAATATTTATGGGAGAAAAGTTATTTTGCGGGCTATAGAAATAAAAGATTGTGAAATGATACGAGGTATGTTTAATGATCCCGAAATTGAAAATCTGGTAGTAGGATGGTCATTTCCTATTTCTGCATATCAACAAGAACAGTGGTTTTGTTCGCACGCTCATGATGAAAAAAATTTCAGATTTGTTATTGAAACTGAAGAAGATGGTGCAGTCGGAATAGTGACATTGACAAACATTGATTGGAAAAATAGATGCGCTTTCCATGGTATAAAGATAGCAAAGAAAGAAATTCGATGTAAGGGTGTTGGAACAGATTCAGTCATGGCAATTATGCGTTATGCGTTTGATGAGTTACAGTTAAATCGATTGGATGGAGCATGGTTTAAAGATAATATTGCATCTAGAGGATTATATACAAAATGTGGTTGGGTAGAGGAAGGAGTTAGACGCCAGTATATTTATAAAAGAGGAAAGTATAGAGATCTTGTAATTGTAGGTATATTGAAAAACGAGTATTATGATTTAATAAAGAAAAATCACTATTGGGATTAGATTAAATCGCCTGCGGTAATCTATTGGATTTTGGAGATAAAGTAGCGCTTGAAATTGCAAAGGGATACAGGAAGTTTATGGAGGAAAGATGAAAGCAGCAATAATGCAGCCTTATTTATTTCCATATTTAGGGTATTGGCAGCTTTTAAATGCCGTAGATTGTTTTATTTTACTTGATGACGTGAATTTTATTAAACGGGGATATATTAATCGAAACAGTATACTTTTGAATAATGCTGCACATTTGTTTACGATTCCTATTGAAAAATCGTCTCAAAATAAACGAATAATGGATGTGAATTTAAAATTTTCACAGCAGGAAAAAGAGAAATTTCTCAAGATGATTTTTTTTGCCTATAAAAAAGCAAAGAATTTTGAGACAGTGTATCCTATGTTAGAAAATATTGTGATGTATCATGAAGATGATTTAACTGGATATATAGAAAACTCTATAAAGTGCATATGTAATTATCTTGACATTATGGTTGATATGAAACGTTCTTCTTATCTGAAAAAAGCAAAAGAGCTGAAAGGAGAGGAAAGAATAATAGAAATCTGCAGGGTTATTGGAGCAGACATCTATATTAATCCGATTGGAGGTGTAGATTTATATCATGCAGAAACGTTTCATAAAAATAATATCGAACTGTATTTTTTGCAGATGCAGGGGGAAGAAGTTATTTATAAACAGTATAATAATGTATTTGTGAAAAATCTTTCTATAATTGATATATTGATGTTTAATACAAAGCAACAGGTAAAAGAGCTTTTAGAGCAGTATACGTTGTTGAAAGGAACTTTAAGTACCCAATAAGGAATTATGGGAGCTATTACAGATGAGCGAAACAAAAAAAATACTGGTAACAAAAAGCTACATGCCGCCGTTTGAGGAATATATGGAAATGATAAGGCCGTTGTGGGAGAGCCATTGGCTGACCAATATGGGAGATTATCATAAGCGGTTGGAACAGGAATTAAAAGAATATTTGAAGGTGCCCCAGGTGTCATTGATGGTCAATGGACATATGGCGCTGGAGTTGGGATTACAGTCATTAAATCTTCCGAAGGGTGGAGAAATTATAACGACTCCGTTTACCTTTATCTCTACCACGCATTCAATTATACGCAATGGATTTGTTCCCGTTTTTTGCGATATAAAGGATGATTTTACCATCGATGAAAGCAAAATAGAGCAACTTATTACAGAAAAAACAGTGGCAATTATGCCGGTTCACGTGTACGGAAATATCTGTAATGTGCAGGAAATAGAAACGATTGCCTATAAATATGATTTGAAAACAGTGTATGATGCGGCACATGCATTCGGTGAGACGTTTCGGGGCAAGGGGATTGGAAGTTTCGGTGATCTTTCCGTATTCAGCTTCCATGCTACAAAGGTATATCACACCATAGAGGGCGGATGCGTATGTGTGAAGAATCGGGAGCAATATGAAAAGTTATATAACTTGAAGAATTTTGGTATAAGGTCGGAGGAGTTGGTTGTTTCCGTTGGTGCAAACGCGAAAATGAATGAATTTCAGGCGGCGATGGGACTTTTGAACTTAAAGTACATAAATGAAAATATTTACAGAAGGAAACAGGTCTTTGAGGCATATCAAAAATATCTTGGAGAGTGCAGGGAAATTAAACTGAATCAATATCGTGAGGGCTTGGAGCCGAACTACGCATATATGCCGGTATTGTTTGAAGATGCGGAAGTGAGAGACAGAGTATATACCGATTTAAGGAAAGAAGGTATTTTTGCCAGAAAATATTTTTATCCCATTACTGCGGACGCAGCATGCTTTCGCAATAAATACCGGTTGAATCAGTTGGAAAAGGCAAGGGATTTTTCAGAGAGGATACTTGTCCTTCCGTTATATTCGGGACTGGAGATGTGCGAGGTGGAACGGATTGCGGGAATTGTACGGCGGTCGGCGAGTGGAAAACAATAGGGGGCAATCGTGAATGAGGCAAAGTGCATACGGAATTTATTTGTAAAATATTGTTCAGTATTTATATTAAAAAGAGGAATGTGATGATGGGAGATGTTTTGGTCATAAAATCCGAGGGTATTGAGGTTAAAAGCAATATTTATCGGATTCAATTACAAATAAATGCAAAGCAGGAGAATAAGTATATTGCCAATATGCAGGAATGTATAGATGCCGTACAGCAGGCGTTAGATATGGGAATAAAAACTTTTGTGTTTGCATTGAACAATCAGCTATATGACTGTCTGTTGCGAACTATGTACTGCGGTGGTCTGTATGGATTAGTGCAAATTTGGATACTTCCTGAATATTATCTGAAAATTAGGGGGGGGGGTATTTTGATTGAACAGAGTTTTCTGGAAATTTCGGATTTCAATAAACCCCGTTTGGAGTCTTTTCAGGTTCATTTGACAGATATTTGCAATTTGAATTGTAAGGGCTGTGGACATTTCAGCAATATTGCACGAGAGGCTAATTTTTTGGATCTGAAAGAATATGTGTCTGACCTTAAGCAGATAAAGTTAAAATTCTGGGGAGTTGAGAGAATCTACTTATTAGGAGGGGAACCTTTGATTTATCCCCAAATTGTAGATGCTATAGAACTTACGAGAAAAGAATTTCCTGATTCTGAAATCCATATTACAACGAACGGATTACTGATTCCTTCTATGAGTGATGAATTTTATGAGACTGTCAGAAAAACTAATTCGCACATAGAGTTATCAATGTATCCGGAAACGTACAGGCACAAAGAAGAAATAGCCCGAAAGCTTGCGGAACAAAAGCTGGAAGATACAACTATCCTGTGGGGAAGAATAGAATTTACAAAAAATTTAAGGCAGGTAAAAAGTAGTTATCCGGAAAAAGCTTTTGAGAATTGTTTTGCCAGAAAAAATGCCTGCTTTTTATTGCGCAATGGTAAATTAGCAGTATGTCCCCAAATGCTTTTGATAGATATATTTGATAAAGAGTACGGTATCAAAAGAGAGTGTAGCAAGGAATATATAGACCTTTATGCTGAGTCTGGCAGTGGATGGGATATTTTGAATAAGCTTGGAAAAGTAACAGAAATGTGCGCATATTGTGAAAAGGAATCCGTGCCGTTTGAATGGGCTGTGTGTGGAAGAACGGAAGCAGCGCCGGAGGATTGGTTTGTTTGATTGAAAAGGTAAAGAGGATTACATGCTGTCAGTCTGTATCATAGCAAAGAATGAAGAAAAAAATATTGCCCGCTGTCTGGAGGCTTTGCAGCCGCTTGGATTTGAAATCATCGTCGTGGATACCGGTTCTGCCGACGGTACAAAGGAGATTGCGTCGTGTTACACCAGGAATATCTATGATTTTGTTTGGTGTGACGATTTTGCGGCGGCGAAAAACTTTGCCGTTTCGAAAGCTTCTGGCGATGTTGTCATGGTGGTTGACGCGGATGAATATGTGGAGCCGCTCCACGCGGAACAGCTTGCGGAGCTTTCACGTTTGCTTAAGGAGCATCCGAATGCGGTAGGACGGGTATATCGGAAAAATGTATTTGAGAGAAACGGTGTAAGGCAGGAGACGGACGAATGGCTCAACCGTATTTTTCGGAAAGCTCTCTTTCATTATGAGGGTAGAATCCATGAGCAGGTGACTGCTTTGGACGGAAGCGATTACGAGACGTTTCAAACTCCGGTGACATTGGTACATACCGGCTATGATTTGCCCGAAGAAGAACGGAAGGAAAAAGCGGAGCGCAATATCCGTCTGTTAGAGCGGGAGCTTGAGGCACTTGTTCTGGAAACCGCCGGAGGAAAAGAGGCTGCAAAGGCAGCGTGGATGGTGCTGGAAGAAAAGGGCGGAGAGCATTCGCCCCTGCAAAAGAATGCGCAGATACCGTATATTTTATATCAGCTCGGTAAGGGCTGGTACATGGCGGGGGATTATGGAAAGGCGTGCCGTTATTTTGCATTTGGGCTGTCCTTTGACTTAAATCCCGGGTTGGAATATGTTATCGATATGGTTGAGACCTATGGCTATGCGCTGCTCAACAGCGGACGGGAAGAGGAAGCTTTGTTTTTACAAAACGTATATACGGAGTTTGGGGCAAGTGCTGATTTTCAGTTTTTGATGGGGCTGATTTACATGAACAACGCTCTTTTTGATGAGGCGGTGGAAGAATTTAAAAAGGCGACAGGGCATCGCACATGCAGGAGCAAAGGGGTCAATTCCTACGCAGCCTGGTACAACATCGGGGTGATATACGAGTGCCTCGGTAAAATCAGTGAAGCAAAATATTATTATGGAAAATGCGGCGGTTATGGCCCGGCGGAGGAAAGGCTAAGTAATCTATGAAAAAAACCATCATCTATTTCACCGGTGTCTACGACACCTTAGACCTCTTTACCGAAGAACTGAAGACTGCCTTCGAAGCGCGGGGCTTTGCCTCATTTGTTTACGATGCCCGTCTTGAGGGGCAGAGCAAGCAGGCACTTTTAGAGCTGCTGCGTGAGGGACAGCCGTCCGCACAGAGCTTTTGCAACAGCTTCTGCTGTGTCACATTTAATAATCTCGGCTACAATCTCGCCCTTCCGGACGGCAGTAATCTCTGGGAAGCCTTTGAAATCCCGTATGTGGATATTCTGATGGATCATCCGTTTCACTATGAAAAGCCGCTGCGCAATGCGCCGGGGACGGCCCTGATTCTCTGTACTGACCGCAATCATGTAAAGTACATCCGGCGTTTTTTTCCGAATATCCGCAGGACGGACTTTTTGCCGCATGCCGGGGTGGAGCTGCGCTGTAAGCACAAGCCGCTTAAGGAGCGGGGCATCGATGTGCTCTATGCGGGGGCGCTTCCAATTTATACAGTGGATAAAATGATTCCCGATTTAACCTCTATTCCGGAGGTAGACGGCGCCACACTGGCTCAGGAGGTTCTGGGGGAATTGGTGCGCCACCCCGAAAAAACAACGGAGGCGGCCATTGAGGAGTACATAAAAACAGAACGGGATGATATCTCCGACCGGAGGCTGCATGAAATTATCGTAAAAATGCGCTTTCTGGATTCCTATGCAACGTCCTTTTTCCGGGAGCAGGCAGTGCGTATTCTGGTGGAGAGCGGAATCCGGGTGACGGCATACGGTGTTGGCTGGAATCAGTGTGAATGGAGTGACAACCCGTATCTGACGTATGGAGGGAAGGTTTTGGCCCCGCGGATATTACCGCTGATGAATGACAGCAAGGTCGTCTTAAACACGATGACCTGGTTTAAGGCGGGGGCGCACGACCGGATTTTCAATGGTATGCTGGCTGGTGCGGCAGTCGTAACGGACGATTCCACCTATCTGAACAGAGAATTTGTGGACGGAAAAGAACTGGTGATGTTTTCCCTAAAGGACATCCGTACACTGCCGGAGCGGGTATATCGTTTATTTGGCCACATGGAAGAAGCACAGCACATGGCGGATTGTGGATATCTTGCCGCAAAGGAACGGCATACGTGGAAAAACCGCGCAGACTGGATTCTGGAATATCTGGATTACTATTTTTAGCACGAGGGAAGCGTAAGACACGGGAGGAATATATGCATATATTGATGTACCGTTGGAAAGCGTACAATTACAGAGACATCGAGCAGACCTTTCTTTTGCTGGGACATACAGTGGATCATATTGAGCAGAAGCTGGGGAGCTATGACATAGATCCGGAATTTGAGCAGGTGATTGAACGCAAATTGGCGGAAAATCAATATGATATGGTATTTACGGTCAACTATTTTGCGCTGATTTCCAATGTCTGTCAGAGGCGGGGGATTCCTTACGTATCCTGGAGCTGTGACAATCCGTTGATTAGCATGTACCATGAGTCGGTGTTTCATAGCTGCAACTATATTTTTACATTTGACAAAACCAACTATCTGGAATTTCGGGAAATGGGAGTGAAGCATATCTGGTATCTTCCGCTGGCGGTGGATGCAAACCGGATAGAAACCGTTCTTAAGGAAGCGGAGGATTTGCCGAAATACCGGGGAGACATCGCGTTTGTAGGCAGTCTTTACGAAAGAAACTCCTACGACAGGTTAAAGAAAAAGCTGCCGGAGTACTTAAAGGGATATTTTGATGCGGTGATTGAAGCGCAGTTAAGCGTGAGCGGGGCGAATATAGTAGAGCCGATGCTGACGACGGATATACTCGAGCAGCTTCAGGAATATTTTCGGCTGGAAAAATCCGAGGGCTCCTTTTCGGATTTGGGGCTGATTTTTCAGACTACGGTACTTGGCTTTAAAATCGCTGAGGTTGAGCG
>CALWBG010000002.1 GCA_944375975.1 uncultured Roseburia sp. | reverse complement strand
CATTGAGTGCAAATTTAACGCCGTAAATCACCCCGCTGGTAATCGAGGTTAAATATGTCTGTATTTTCGAAAAAATGTCATCCTGAAAAAAGCTTTCCACGAGGTCGCTGCCTCTCTCGACAAGCTGTTCCAGCATATTTCCGAGCTGTGTATCCCCCTTTGCCACCTCGTCGGCCCATGCCACAAGATTATTGACCTCATTCGGAAATTTGGTCACCATGCTCTGGATGCTGGCCGAAATGGACGGTACAATCGCCGCAACGAGCAGCACGCAGATACCGAAAAGACAGACGAGGGCCCCGGCGATCCCGACCGCCCTCGCCGTCTTTTTTGCCTTTCGTACACTTTTTACCCGAGGCTTTAAAAACTTCAGCAGATACCGTTCAAAAAACTTCATAACCGGATTCAGCAGATACGCCAGCACAACTCCGATAATGATTGGCTGCAAAATACGGGAAAGATTTCTCCAGAAATCCGCAAATCCATGATACCGGTATATCATGAAAAAAAACAGGATACAGCAGCAAAAGGTAACAAAAACCACCAGCGCCACCGTCACGTACTGCCTCAAATCCCACGCCGCTTTTTCCTGCTGCGGCCGGTTTATCTGCGTTTTCTTTTTCTCGTTCTTCTCGTCCAAAAAAATCCCCCCGTTCACATCTGTCTATCCTCTGTAGTAATTAATCAGGCAGCCTTTCAAAATAATTTCGCGCTCATCCTCTGTCATCGCGCCCAGCCGAAGCCCAAATTCCTTTAAGGCGCCGTCCTTCACCACATAAGCGGTAATTTCGCTCTGCCCTTCTTTTACGGCCTTCCGGATGTCCGGAAGGAACAGGTAATCCAGATTGGTAAACGGAAGCTCTCCCTCCTGGATGATAAACGGCAGCATACCCCAGTTGATCAGGTTGGAGCGGTAACGCTTGGTCGCATATTCATTGGCAATATTCGCCCAGCCGCCAAGCACCTTCTGACAGGATGCCGCCTGTTCGCGCGCAGAACCGTCACCCGGCTTCACCGCAAAAATCGTGCTTCCAAAGCCAAGCAGTCCCGGCGTGTGGTCTTTGGCAAAATTTTTCTGCGGGAACGCTTTCCCGATTGCTTCCATGACCGGCTTTAACTCGCTCACGGCCTCAACCGGACAGGTTCCCTCCTCAAGTGCCTTCTGCGCCTTCTGGATTTCCTTCGCGCGTCCCACATAAAGCGGATCCTTTCTGGAAAGCGCAAACTCCGCAAGTCCCAGCGGATTGGAGCGGAAGGAAGAGGTCTCACCGGACGGAATGAGCTCGTCGGTGGTCGTTACCGGGTCGTGAATCTCCGATACTACCTTTAACACAAGGTTCTCCGGCAGCGCGCTCATCGCCGGCCAGTCCTTGATGTTGGGTCCGAACTGAATCTCAACGCTCGGATCCGCAACGCCCTTGCTGTCAAACACACGATTTTCATATATTGTCTTGTCAAAGAAATATTTCGGCTTCGTAAACTCTACGTCCACCTCGGTCGCCGCGGTCAGATAGCCTTTGTTTGCCGCGGTAGCCGCGATGGAGCGCGCGTCCATCAGCGCCACGGAAGCCACCTGTCCCTTTTGTACCTTCGAACCCTCGCGGTTCGGGAAGTTTCTCGTTGAATGGCGGATAGAAAACGCGTTGTTTGCCGGCGTGTCGCCCGCGCCGAAGCACGGACCGCAGAACGCTGTCTTCACAATCGCTCCCGTCTGCATCAAAGTTGCAACGGCTCCGTTTTTCACAAGCTCCATATAAATCGGCGTGCTGGCCGGGTAAACGCTCAGGCTAAACTCGTCCGGACCGATGCTCGCGCCCTTTAAAATATCGGCAGCATCACAGATATTTTCGAAGCCGCCGCCCGCGCAGCCCGCGATGATTCCCTGATCCACATAGAGCTTTCCGTCATGTACCTTGCTCTTTAAATCAAGCGTAACCGTGCCGTCGAAGCTGACCTGCGCACGCTTTTCACAATCGTCGAGAATGTCCATCAGATTCGCCTTGAGCTCCTCGATGGTGTAGGTATTGCTCGGATGGAACGGCATCGCAATCATCGGCTTAATCTGGCTTAAATCAATTTCAATCATGCCGTCATAGTAAGCGACGCTTCCCGGATTTAATTCCTTATAATCCTGCGGTCTTCCGTGAATCGCATAAAATTCCTTTACTTTGTCGTCGGTTCTCCAGATAGAGGACAGGCAGGTGGTTTCCGTCGTCATAACATCCACACCGATTCGGAAATCCACGCTTAAATTTGCAACGCCGGGCCCGACAAACTCCATGACCTTATTTTTCACATAGCCGCGGTCAAATACCTCACCGATAATTGCCAGCGCAACGTCCTGCGGGCCGACCCCCTTCTGCGGGGTTCCGGTCAGATATACGCCCACGACACCGGGCATGTCGATATCATAAGTCTTGCTTAAAAGCTGCTTTACCAGCTCCGGTCCGCCCTCGCCGACCGCCATCGTGCCGAGCGCGCCGTAACGGGTATGAGAGTCGGAGCCGAGAATCATCGCCCCGCCGGCCGCAAGCATCTCTCTGGCATACTGGTGAATGACTGCCTGATGAGGCGGCACATAAACTCCGCCGTACTTCTTCGCGCAGGTCAATCCGAACATATGGTCATCCTCATTGATGGTTCCGCCAACCGCGCAGAGACTGTTATGGCAGTTGGTCAGTACATAAGGAATCGGAAATTTTTCAAGTCCCGAAGCCCTTGCTGTCTGTATAATCCCTACAAATGTAATGTCATGTGAGGTCAGCTTGTCAAATTTTATCTGAAGCTTTTCCATGTTTCCGGATGTATTATGTTCTTTTAAAATACCGTAGGCAATCGTCTGCTCTGCCGCCTGCTCCTTTGTAACTGTCTGTCCGGTTTTGCTTTTTACGGCTTCCGCCGCATGAGCATCATCCGCAATCAGCTCGTTTCCATTTACAAGATAAACACCGCTGTCGTATAATTTCATGATTTCCTCCGTTCTTTTGCCGTACCCCGGCTGCCGTGCTCCGGCTTTGCTTTTTTCATTTTTATAAAAATTATATCGGTACACTGCGTAAAAATCAAGTACTTTCACGTGGTAAAGCGTTCAAAGTCTTATAAAAACGCCGCATGGTCCTCCATCATCAGAATTACGTCGTAAAGACTGTGCGCCTTCGCCGCTATCAGCTCTTTTATCTCCTCATCCGGTTCCGTCAAATCGGGGACCATAATCGTCCGAAGCCCCGCCGAGGAGGCAGAGCGCACCCCGTTCGGAGAATCCTCGACGGCAACGCATTCCCCCGGCGTAAGTCCAAGCCGTTTACAGGCATACAGGTAAATGTCCGGCTTTGGCTTTCCGTTTTCGACCATGGAGGCACAGATAATCTCATCAAATTTGTCATAAATTCCGATTTCTGTCAGATAGCTCCTGGTCCGCGGGAAATCGGTCGCCGTCGCGACCGCCGTCTTAATTTTGTGCGCCCGCAGATAATCAAGCAGTTCGTCCGCCCCCTGCTTTTTTTCCACACCATGCTTCTTTAAATGCTCCCGCATGAGCTCCTTGCGGCGTTCCCGGATTTCCCAATAGGAAAAATCGTCCCCGAAAATGCCCTGTAGATACTGCTCGGCATATTTCCCCGCAAGGCTTCGGATTGCGAGGGCATACTTCATCTCCATGGAAAAGCCCGCCTCCCCTGCCGCCTGACACCAGTATTTGGTCAGCCATTTTTCCGTATCAATCAACACGCCGTCCATATCAAAAATCACTGCTTTTACCATATCCCGCCTCCTATTCCGCCGTTCCCGGCTCCCTGTCCGCCGGAAAATGAATCGACGCCTTAAATAAATCTCCGTCCACGCTGATCTGGAAGGTTCCACCCATCAGCTCCGTCAGGCTTTTCGCTATCGAAAGGCCCAGGCCGCTGCCCTCCGTGGTTCTCGACACATCGCCGCGGATAAACCGCTCGGTCAAATCCCCCGCATTGCTGTTTTCTACCGCAAGTGAACGCTCCGAAACATTTTTGATGGAAAATACAGCTTCGCCCTCCGACACCTGCACATCCACATAAACTCTTGTTTTTTCCATGGCATATTTTGCCACATTATTATAGAGATTTTCGATGACACGATATAACTGCCGTCCGTCCGCCAAAATCATAACAGCCGTTTTGGGCAGCTTCGTGACAATCGTAAGCTCCTTGGTCTCGAATTTTTCGTTAAACTCTCCCGCAGTCTGGCAGACGAGCTCCACCAAATCAATCTTTTGCATATCCAGCTTGATATTGCCGGAGGTAATACGCGAGGTCTCCACCAAATCCTCCGTGAGCTGTTTTAATCGCTGAGACTTCTCGTCCAAAATCTTAATATAACCCAGCACCCGCTCGTTTTCGATATCCTCCATTTTTATCAGATTTACATAATTGATAATCGAGGTCAGAGGCGTTTTGATATCATGTGATACATTGGTGATGAGGTCTGCCTTCATCCTTTCATTTTTGGTGCTCTCGTCCACCGCATGCAAAAGCCCGCTTCCGATGTTGTTAATCGCCTCTGCCAGCCGTTTATCATCCCCGTGAAGCTCCTCCACATCAATTTTCGCGTCGAGTGCCCCTTGCGTAATCTTCTCCACGCCCTGATAAATCTGATAATGTTCAACCGCCATGCGCAGCAACAGATAGGCTTCCATGGCGCAAAACGCCAAAAGCAGCAGCAGACAGATGACAGAGTGAAAATGAAACGCTCCCACGGCAAGTATAAAACAGATCATCATATGAATGGAAAATACCGCCAGCACCCGGACCGTAACCGTGCGCTCGCGAAAGGTTTTGCTTAAGCCTCTTGCCAGCCAGCACGCCAGACTGTTTTCCCACATGACCTCGGCTTTCAGCCTCCGCACCATGCTCAGATAAAATACCAGAAACAGCATATCAATGACCATGCTCACCGTACCGGAGGCCACTAAAAGTCCGGAGACGTTCCCGGTACTGTTATTGACATGGGATACCAGCATCAGCAGCTCGCTTGTTACCAGAACGAACACCGCGATGACGATTTCGGTTTTTACTTTATCGATGTAATTTAAGTGTACGCCTTCCTCCCCGTCCCGATGTCCGGTCACAAGCGTCAGGTACACCAGGCTTAACACCCAGCCCATCATGCTGACTAACGCCGCCGCAATACTGACCTTAATCCAGGGATGCAGCCTGACATATTCTACATTCGCATCGTAAAGGTCATCCTTCGCTGTCAAATCCGTATCCACGCCAATCACCAGAACCACGTTTTCCAGGGGCAGATACATTTGATTGCCATAGCTGTTAAAAAAGTAATCCTCCAGTCCCCGGATATCAGTTTCAAATTCCTTTTTTTCCATGTCGTAGAGCAGATAGTCCCCCATGGTCTTCGCTTCCATCAAAACCGTCTGTGTGTCAAATTCCTGTCCCTCCTCAGTGTCGGGCTGATTGGTATACCAGACACCGTTTTGTTTATACCAATAGCAGAAATTTGTATCTTCCCTTTTAAATTCATTCGTATATTGAAGATATCTCCTGTCCTCCTCCGAGGTGCGCCGCTCTCCTTTCTGCTGCAAGCGAAAATATTTGCTCAAATCGCTGCATTTTTGCTCCATACAGCGGACATAATACCCGGAGCTGAAAAAATTCTCCGTCCCGATATCCGTCAGCTCCAGAATACTTTTGCTCATCAGCGTCGCCAGCAAAAATACCGCCACTGTCAGAACCACCGTAAAAAACAGGTGGAGAAGCAGACCGACCAGCTTCATACCATATGTGTACGATTGCTTTTTCATACCACTCTCCATTCCGGAGCGTTTTACGCGACGGGGCGACGCAAATCTCCAATTTGCGTCTGCCATCAGGGCTTATTTGTGACGCTCCGGCACAAATAGCCGTGTGAAAAATAAGCTATCAAGCTTATTTTTCACACTATCTCCGTCAATTCTTTTCTATCTTATAGCCCACTCCCCATACAACCTTTAAATAGCGCGGCTCCTTGGGGTTAATCTCTATCTTTTCGCGGATATGGCGGATATGCACAGCCACCGTGTTGTCCGCTCCGATTGCGTCCTCATTCCAGATGCTTTCATATATCTGATTGATGGAAAAAACCTTTCCCTGATTTTTTGCCAAAAGCAGAAGAATATTGTATTCAATCGGCGTCAGCCTGACTACCTCCCCGTCCACGGTAACCTCTTTTAAGTCATCGTTGATGGAAAGCCCGCCTACCGTATAGACGGACGCGCTGTTTTCCGCCGCGTTTCCAAGCTGGGTGTAACGCCGAAGCTGGGATTTTACCCGCGCCACCAGCTCCAGCGGATTAAACGGTTTTTCCACATAATCATCTGCTCCGATATTGAGTCCCAGAATTTTATCAGCGTCCTCGGTCTTAGCGGAGAGAATGATAATCGGAATGCTGCTTTCCTCCCGAATCTTGAGTGTCGCCCGGATGCCGTCAAGCCTCGGCATCATTACATCCATGATCAAAAGGTGTACTTCATTGCTTTTTAAGATTTCCAACGCTTCCTCCCCGTCATACGCCTTTAGGATATGATAGCCCTCCTGCTGTAAATATATCTCAATCGCTTCGACGATCTCCCTGTCGTCATCACATACCAAAATTGTCTGCATGATAATCCTCCGTATCCTGTGTTCTACGTTACATATTACACTTTATTGTAACAGGAAACTTTAAATTGTTGTAGGCAGGATTTCTTAATATTCCTTTAAATATTATCCCAAAATACCTTACTTCAAAAAATTCCCAGAGAAATTTAAGAAAACTTTTATTGTATGTTTCCCCGTTCCGTCTTATCATAATGGCGTCAACCATAAACTCAGCTCAGGAGGAATTACCATATGTCAGGAAAAAAGGGAACCACTCCAGCAAAAGAAAAAAGACAGCGGAAAATTTTTCTGCTGATAGCGGAAGTTTTTGTGATATTGATACTGGCGGTGCTTTTATTCGTCACGTCAAAGCTTTCTAAAATTGAAAAAAATAAAATTGACACGGATAATGTGTCAATCAACGAGGACATCTCCGATGAGTCTCTGTCGCTTATGTCAAAATATACCACGATTGCTTTATTTGGTCTGGATAACCGCTCGAACGGCAGTCTCTCGAGGGGAAACAGCGATGTGATTATGCTCGCAACCATTGACTCCAAAAAGAAAGAGATTCGTCTGGTCTCCGTCTACCGGGATACCTATCTTGACACCGGCGGCGGTAATTTCCGCAAATGCAACGCCGCCTATGCCTCCGGCGGGCCGGAGCAGGCAATTTCGATGCTCAATACCAATCTGGACCTTGCCATCACGGATTATGTCACCGTAGATTTTAATGCGATTATCGAATGCGTGGATTTACTGGGCGGCGTGGAAATTACCATCACGGATGACGAGGCTAGCCTGATGAGCGGCTATATCGATGAATTGAACAGGCTTACCGGACATAATTCCTCTGCGCCGTCTTCCGGCGGCACCCATAATTTAGACGGCGTTCAGGCCTGTGCCTACTCCCGCATCCGCTACGGCGGCGGCGACGATTACCGCAGAACGGAGCGCCAGCGAACGGTCCTTACCGCCATGGTGCAAAAGGCGCAGAAATCGAATTTAAAGACCTTAAACAGCCTGATTAATACCGCCTTTTCGGATATCCAGACCAGCTTTTCCAACACGGAGCTGCTTGCACTCGCAGCGAAAATTTTCAGCTATGACATCGGAGAGACCAACGGCTTCCCATATGAAAAAACGAGCCATACCTACGATAAAATCGGAAGCGTCGTGATTCCCTGCGACCTTGCTTCCAATGTGACCACACTTCATGCCTTTTTGTATGGGGATGAGAATTATACGCCCTCAGCCACGGTAAACGCACTCAGCCAGCAGATTATTTCAAATACCGGCTTCCGGCAGGGAGACGGCTACTAAAAAAGAGAGAAGGACGAATCTCAATCATCGTCCTTCTCTCTTCTTTTTTCCAGCCATAGCTGTAGCCTCGATTTTTTACTATACGGAAATTCAAGCCCTTCCAGCTCCTCCACTTTCTCCCTAAGAACCTTCGGCCAATCGGTGGTTCTCAGCCGTATCAAATCCGCCTTGCGCTGCATTGCGGCAATTTTCCACCTGTCCAATACCCATGCGTCCACGACAATAAACACGAGAAGCAAATTCATTTGAATACCCGTCAACCAGAAAATCACAAGAAACACTACGACCGGGTCAAGCAAAACCATAGCCATCATCTTCGTCATATCCAGCGGCCAGTGGGTATAAATATAAAGATGTTCGTAATTATCGTCCGTTATTTCAAAAAAAACTTCAAAGTAACGCCTGAATATTGATTTCTTTTTTCTTTTTTTCATAGCCGTGCCCTTCCACATTCATAGTTACTTTTTATTTCTTATTGTAACACGGCCACTTTACCATTTCAATCTATAATTGTAGTTTTCCATGTCCTTAACAGGACATCACACTGTCCTTAGCAGGACAGCGTGACAAACAATATATTTGTAAGGCAGACTACCGCCACAAGCGTTGCCGCAAGCTTTCCGCCGGTTTGCCTCAGTTGTTCCCGAACCTTATCCGCCGTCCGGTAAATGGCAAGCATGGTGACAAACAGCAGGATAAAATACAATGTAATATAGACACGCTCTCCGGACACATAAATGGTTGCCATAAAGCCCAGTATCATCCCGGCACCAAAGCCGCAGCCCAAAAGGATGAGGGTATACGCATATTCCAGCGGCCGCTCCCCCAAAAGCTTCCACAGCGCGTAAAGCATGGAAGCTGCCGTCACCGCCAGATATACCATCGGTATCCATGTCGACAGTGCTCCCCAGCTCCACTCCGTTATCTGCCCCGGCACTACAAAAATGCCGGAAAGGCCCGGATAAGCCGTCCGAAGCACGGTCTGCCCGAATAAAATAAACAACGGAAACGACGCAATGAGCGTGCTTACATAATTCTCTGTTTTCACATAAACCAAAAGAGCCAGTATCAGCACCACAACAAAAAACAGCGCGTCGCAATTCGCGATAAATACGCGCTCGATACTGAGCAATCCCAGATACAGCTTATCACCGAAACCGTAAGTCTCAAAAACCGGCAAATCCGCGATGCTCACCGCATTGCGCCCGGAGTTTCCCGGACACAAAAGAATGGAAATCAGTGATGCGATATTTACCAGAACAAGACAAGAAAGCACTGCTCGGTTTCCATACACGCGGCGCTTTTCTCTCAGCGCCCAAAAACCGTACAGCACGAATACCACAAACAGAATAACCGCCGCCTGCTCATGGCTGCTTGCAATCAGGCAGATGAGTACGCCGAAAATCCCCTCCAAAAGACGAATTTTCTCGCCCGCCGCTATTTTTTTTATCAGAAGTCCCACAAAAAGCAGTCCCCAGACCGGCAGAAAATAATTAATTGTCGTCGTTATCCATCCCGCCGAGCCCATGTCATGGAACGGATATAAAAGCATCGCTCCCGCCGAACACCAGTTCACCAGACGGCCGCCGCCAAAAATCCGGGCAAGTAGCAGAGGAAGCGTCGCAAACAACGCGGCATCCAAAAGCCTCCATACCAGCGGGTATCTGACTATGAGCACCAGCAGTCCTTCAATGACAAAACGCGATGTCCAGGTTTCATAGCGCTCCACCAGATAACTCCACCAATCCTGTTCCAAAAGCGCCTTTGAAAAAAACACATCGTCTCCCGTCATGGGACGTATTTTAATGTGATAGAGGATTCCGACCGCCGCAGCCAAAAGGAACGGAAAACAGTTCCAAAAAACAGTGTTTCCTTTTTTTCTCTGCCCTTCCACGCTTCCAGCTCCTATTCCTCAAACATATCGTCCAGCTTTGTCCCGCAGCTGCTGCAAAATAACGCGCCCTCCGGCATCCTCGCCCCGCATTTCGGGCACTCTTCCGCCCCCTGAATCCGCAGCACCTCGGACTTCATGCGCGAAATCTCATCCAGCGCCTCTTTAATGAGGAAAAACTGCTCCGCTTCCTCGCAGTTCTCGTCGTCCTTATGCTTTGCGTAATAAACTTCCCCAAGCGCTGCGTACTGCTTTTGCACGAAATCCTCCTTTGATTTGATATCCAGCTTAAGCTTTGCAATCTCTGAGACGTCCTTCGCCTTCTGTCCGACATCCTTTCCCGCGCTCACGAGCGTTTCCCCTAATTTGTCAAAAAAATCCATACCGTTTCCCTCCGCATCTATCATCGATTGAGTCTTGCCTTATTATACCCTTTCCGGCGTTTTTCTTCAACCGAAAAAGGGAAACTGCCCCGCGCGGCTGTACTGTCAGCATCATACTTTCCCTGATTAACCGATAATTCCCAGGTGCGTCAGCAAGATACGCGTGCCCAAAAGCACCAGAATGAGGCCTCCGGCAAATTCCGCCTTATTCTTATACTTATTTCCGAAAAAGTTGCCGACATAAACGCCGATGATACAGACAATAAATGTCGTGACGCCGATGACGGAAATCGCCTCAACGATCGGATAGCTTAAAAACGCAAAGGTAATTCCGACAGCAAGCGCGTCAATGCTCGTAGCGACGGCAAGCACAAAAAGCTCCTTGAAATCGAGCGGCGCATCCATCTGTTTCACCGCAACATCCTCATCCTCTGGCCTTACCGCTTCCAAAATCATTTTTCCTCCGATAAACGCAAGCAGCACAAATGCAATCCAATGGTCGATGCCTGTAATATAGCTCTCGAACTGTCTGCCGAGCAGCCATCCAATGAGCGGCATCAATGCCTGAAACCCTCCAAAAAACAGAGCAATTACTACCGCCTGCTTTTTGTTGACTCTGCGCATCCCGAGCCCCTTGCAGACAGACACCGCAAACGCGTCCATAGCCAGACCGATTCCCATCAATAATAACTCAACCAAAACCACCATTTTTTTCCCGCCTTCCTTTGTTTTCGCACGATATTCCCACGCCGCCCGGCTCGCGCAATTTCCTATTGCACAAAAAAAGAGACTCCCCGTATATTTCCCGCGATGCACATACTCTGCGCAACGCAAAAAATATACATGAGTCTCATTCTTTAAGATTTGCCAGGTCTCTTGGCGTGAAACCGCCAAAATACGACCGGTGTGTTGACAAACCACGTTCCTACGCGAATTACTCCCTCACGGAATTATCATGCCCGGCTTGTGCCGGATATTGTTTTTCCATCATAAAGTATGCGGCTTCATTTGTCAATGAAAATCAACGCCTATTTCATAAGTTGGTCGATATTTTTGCGCTCCTCGTCAAAATCGTCCAGCATACTCTTTCCCCCGCCTCTGCGGAGCGCCCACTTATCCTTTCCTTTTCTTCCTAAGGAAGACATACCCGCAATTACCGCGATAACAATAAATACAACCGGTGCCATCAAAAAAATTTTCATACTACCCTCCTCTGCTAATGCTCTGTATGTCGCTTTAACGCCCTCCATTCGTCTTCTAATATAGACATCAATATGTCATCTGCAAATTTGTCACCGTCAAAAATGGCTTCTCGAAGTACACCCTCTCGTTTAAACCCGGCTTTTAAATAGACTCTTTCTGCTCTCGGGTTGAATGCGTATACATCCAATTCTAAACGGTGCAAATTTAATTCTTCAAATGCAAAATCACGCGTAGTTTCCACAACCCACGTTCCAATGCCTTTACCACGTTCAGTTGAATGATAAATAGCGATTCTAAAATTGGCGCACCTCCTGTGAAAATCAATCTCATTGATAACGCTTTCCCCAACAATACGGCCATCCGGCCCAATCACCAAAAAAAGATAGCGGTCATCCGCCTCTACAGACCTGTAGAAAAATGATACGACTTCTTCTTTTGTGAAAACTTCTTTACTCCCAGTAAAGCGCACAACTTCTTTATCAAGGGGATCGTAATTCTGAGCGTAATATTCCTCTGCATCGTCCTTATTTGCGCTTCGTATGAGAAAACCGTCTTTTTCCCAACTTTTATCTGTTTTCATTCATGTTTTTCCCCCAATACTTAATATATGGTACTGTACATCCACTACCCCAGCAATTCCAGAATTTCCTCCCTGGTGAAGCTTGCCGAATCCATACCCTCGCTCTCCAGCACCTGCTCCGCAAGTCTTTTCTTGCGCTCCTGAATCCCTATGATTTTTTCCTCAATGGTTCCCTCCGCCACCAGCCGGTAGACCGTCACGACATTCTCCTGCCCGATGCGGTGCGCGCGGTCGGTCGCCTGATTCTGTACCGCGACGTTCCACCAGGGGTCATAGTGAATGACAATATCGGCCGCCGTCAGGTTCAGCCCGGTTCCTCCCGCCTTTAGACTGATGCAGAAAACCGGAACAGCATCCGAAGCGAAGCTCTCCACCATCTCCATACGCTTTTCTTTATTAACCGAGCCAGTCAGAAGATGATAGGCAATACCTGCTGCCGAAAGCCGCTCCGTCAGGCGGTCCAGCATCGAGGTGAACTGGGAAAACAGCAAAATCTTATGCCCGGCTCCGACTGCATTGACAATCAGCTCCATGCACATATCAGTCTTTGCGGATTCCCCTCTGTAACCCTCAAAGAGCAGGGCAGGATCGCAGCAGAGCTGCCGCAGCTTTGTTAGCTCCGCCAGTATCTGCAATTTTTCGTGCTTAAATTCCTCCTCACTCTTCTCGTTCATCATCTGCCTTAAATGAGTGGCATGCGCGTCATAAAGCTTCTGCTGCTCACCCGTAAGTCTCGCGAATACGTTTTCTTCGATTTTTTCCGGCAAATCCCGAAGCACGTCGCCCTTTAGGCGGCGCAGTACAAACGGGCGAATCATGCGCCGGAGGCGCTCCATTTTATTCTCGTCATGATTCACCACAATGGGAATCTCGATTTCCTCCCGGAATCTCTGATAGGAAAATAAAAAGCCCGGCATCAGATAATCAAATATGCTCCACAGTTCCCCGAGCCGGTTCTCAATCGGCGTGCCGGTCAACGCGAGCTTAAAGGCCGCCGTTATCTTTTTCACTCCCTTTGCGGCCTGGGTCGAAGGATTTTTCACATACTGCGCCTCGTCGATCACCTGCACGGCAAACACCATATTCTGATAAAGCTCCGCATCCCTCTTTAACAAATCATAGGAAGTAATCAGTATTTCCCCCTCACGGCTGCCGCAGATGAGCTCCGCGCGTTCCGACACATTTCCCGCAATGATGCGCGTAGGAAGTTCCGGGGCAAAACGGCTGATTTCCTTCTGCCAGTTATAAACCAAAGATGCCGGACAGACAATCAGGGAACGTCTGCGCTCCTTTTCTCCCGCCTGTATCTCATGCCATTCCGACAAAAGCAGGCTGATAACCTGAAGCGTTTTCCCAAGTCCCATATCGTCCGCCAAAATGCCGCCGAATCCGTTTTCCCGCAGGGTTTTAAGCCACAGAAAACCGCTTTTCTGATAACTGCGCATGACATTTTTTAAGGTATCAGGGACCTCGTAGTCACTGTCCTCAATCGTCTTCATGTCACGGACCATGCCCTTAAATTCACGGTTCTTTTCCACGGAAAGCAGTTGGTTGCTCTTTAATGCCGCGTCAAGATACATTGCACGATATTTGGGGACAATAACAGTTCCTTTTTTCAGATTGGCCTCGGTCAGCCGCAAATCCTCGCTGACTTCCGCCAGGACGCCGAAGCCGTCGTCCGCAATATCCAGAAAATCACCGTTTTTCAGTCGGATATATTTCTTTTTGCGGTCATATTTGGTCAAAAGATACGCCAATTCCTCACGGGACATCTCATCGGAGTGGATTTTTAATTCCAGCAGATCACTTTTTAACGACACACCAACAGAAACACCGGGCGAGGATACCACCTTCATACCGCGGAAATTCTCCGTGGTATAAATCGTCATGTATTCGCTCAAACGCCTTAAGCCACCGGAAAGCAGCCGATAAAGCATGTCCTCGTCCCTCGAGAGCACGAACACCGTCTGGGCCATAGCATACTCATTAAAATACGGCTCGACAAGATTTCTTATCCGCATTTCCTCGGAAATGTCACGCACCTCTCCCGGTGCGGTTTTCTCAAGGACATTATATTTTTCCCGACCGTAAACCGCCATCAGCTTTGCTCCGACCGTATTTATGTCCTGCCTGTCCAAATACAGCTCAAATTCCGGCTTCGGCGGTACATAAAGGCTCTCGTCAAAGCCCTCGGAGACAATCTGGAAGTTCTCGCGCAAAAGCGGCAGCAAATCCCGGCAGAACACTGGCAGCTCGTCCGCGCCGATATAGGACTCACCGCCCGCCTGCTTCTGCAAAAACGAAAAAAACGCTCCCGTCTTCTCCTTCATGCCCGCCGGGCTTTTTGCAGCCACATGGTCGCCGAAAAAGTAATAATACCGTTCTCCGGCTATCACGTTAAGCTCCTCCAGCGTTAAAAAAACGCCTGCGCCGCCCTGTCTGATTTTTAACTCCGGCCGTTTTTCCTCCGGCAATAACCGGCACAGGCCCTCCCACTCATAACCGTACTCCGCCCAAAATTCATCCTCTCCCACAGCGGCAAAAAATCGGTCGATGCCGATACCGTCCAGTTCCATTTTCCGCTCGTAGCTTCCGGTATACGCATAATAGGTATGATACTGGCTCTGACGGCGCTTATCCGCCTCCTGCCGCTGCATAAACCGAATCATCCGCACCGCCTGGGGCGTAAACGCATTGATGTGATGGTAAAAATCCAGTTTTTTTCCATAACGCACCTTTTCATTTGTTTCCAGCGCGTGTAAAAAAGCGGAAATATTCTTCAGCACATATTTCTGCTCGATTCCGATTTTAAACTCCAGCGTCGCAAAACGATAGTCCCACCGGAAATACGGTTCGATTTCCACCTTTCCGTAAATCGCTTCCGGTAAAAGGTACACGGAGCCCGCGCGCATGGAATATTGATTGAGCAGATTTTTTAATGCCGACGGCGTCTTAAACTCTATGCCGTCATATTCCAGTCCCCCTGTCTCTTCCGTCTTTCCCTGCCGCGCCTGCAAAAGCTCCTTTGCCGGCCTTCGGTTGACATAGGTCAAAAGCGTCGCCACACAATGCTTGCAGATACCGTCGTAATTGTAAAACGCCTCACAGTTGCAGCGGCTCTCCGCAATCTGTGCGTATTCCTCGTCCACGACAACCCGAACATCATAATGGTTCTCCACCTTACCTCTGACCTTTGCGGAAATCTCGGCCTTCGGAAAACCGTTTTCGAGGTACAAATCATAGGAAAAATCCCACACAAGCCCTCTCTCATACAGCTCTTTTCCCCTGTGGTACGCCGCCGGATAAGCCTCCTGCCTGATATCTGTTACGGAAAACATTTCATTTACCTCTCACGTAAATTCTATTCTGCGGCGGCAGACAATTTCTGTGCACCGCTATCTTATCATTTTACCACAGAATTTACATTTCGGAATCCTTTTCTTTTAAAATGTAACCTTAATTTCCGTTCCGACGCCAACCTCGCTTTTGAGGTGCAGTTGGGCGTCATGCTGCGCGACAATATGCTTTACAATCGCAAGTCCAAGACCAGTGCCGCCGGTGGATTTCGAACGGCTTTTATCCACCCGGTAGAAGCGTTCAAAGACGCGCTCCTGCGAATCCTCCGGAATACCGATACCGGTGTCCGACACAATCAGCACGGGCCTCCCGTTCTCCGTCGTCGTCGTAATGATGACGGTTCCACCCTTTTTGTTATAACGCACGGCGTTGCTGCAAAGATTAAAAAACAGCTCCTCCAAAAGGGTTTTATTTCCGCTTATCAAAACGGATTCACCCTTCAGCGCCATGGTCACATCGTTCTTCTGCGCCTGCAACGCCATGGAGGAAATACAGTTTTCCCCAAGCTCGTGCAGATCAACGGTTTCAAATTCCAGCTTTAAGTCCTCATCGTCAAGCTCCGAAAGCTTGATAATATCGTTAATCAATGATTGCAGCCGCTCGGCGCTGTTATGGATTTCATTCGCGAAATGCACCGTATCGGCCCCGCTTGTCATACCGCTGGCAATTAGCTCCGCATAACCGGAAATGGCCGTCAGCGGCGTTTTTAATTCGTGGGATACATTTGCCGTAAATTCCTGCCGCATCCGCGTGTGGTCCAAAATGTCCATGTGCTGCTGCTTTATCGTTGAGATAAAGGGGCGCATTTCCTCATAGACCTCATCCTCGTCAATCATGGTAATATTATCGGCCATTTTCTCAATCGGAAGCACCAGCCCCCTGGTGAGCCGCCGGGAGAAAAGCGCACATATCAGGAATACCAGGAGCCCCACGGCAAATATCAGTCCTGCCATCATAATAATAAAATAGTGGATGCTGTCGCTCTCCTTTGCCACCCGTAAAATACTTCCGTCATCCATACGCATGGCATAATAAAAGGTATGCTTTAGGGAAGTGCCGGATTTGCGTACAGCTCTTCCCTCCCCGCTTTCAAACGCGTCCTCGATTTCCGGACGCTCCCCGTGGTTCCCCATCCCGGATATATCCGCCTCGCTGTCGTAAATGACCGCTCCGCTGCTGTCAATCCTGGTAATGCGCAAACCGTCCGGACTCAAATCATAATCCGTTTTCTCGGGCAGCCCGTCCGCGGTGAGCATAACAATCACATGCACGTTCGCTTTTAAATCCTCAAAAATCTGTCTTTCCAAAATCCGGTAAAAAAGAAGGGTAGAACTAACGGCAGTCACCACGATGATGATTGCCGCCAATAACAGAAATCTTCGATTAATTTTTTTCTTCATTTATTCCCCACCAATTATTCCACCATATAGCCCACATTGCGGACCGTCTTGATACATCCTCCCGCTGCTCCGAGCTTCTGACGCAGGGTTTTAATATGCATATCAACCGTGCGGCTCTCTCCCTCATATTCAAAGCCCCATACCTGGTCCATAATCTTATCCCTTGAGAGCACGATTCCCTGATTAATCATCAGATATTTGAGCAGCTCAAATTCCTTAAAGGTAAGCTCGCAGGGCTCTCCCGCAACCGTCACCGCGTGCCTGTCGGTGTCTAACAGAATCTCCCCGTGCCTTACCTGTGTTTCCTCCTGCTGTGCCTTCTGTGTCCTGCGAAGAAGCGCCTTCACTCTGGAAACCAGCTCCATGACGCCAAAAGGCTTTGTAATATAATCGTCGGCGCCAAGGTCAAGCCCTTTTACCTTATCCAGCTCGCTCGCCTTTGCCGTCACCATAATAACCGGAACGCCGGCGGTCGCCTTGTTCGCCCGTATTCTGGTCAGAATATCAAGCCCGTCCTCATTCGGAAGCATAATATCCAGCAAAATCATAGACGGAAGCTTTTTCTCCAGACGCTTAAAAAGCTCCGCGCCGCTCTCAAATTCCTCCACCTCATATCCGCTGTTTTTTAATGCGTATCTCTCTATCTCCCGGATGTTTACATCATCCTCCACGATATAAATTGTTGTCATATTATTCTCCATTCCGGATCGTTTTACGCGATCTGGCAGATTTTCTTTCAGAAAATCGGAAATCTCCAATTTGCAATTTCTTATAAGAAATTTGCCATCAGGGCTTATTTGTGACGCCCCGGCATAATATAGCCAACGCAAACAAGTCTGCGTCCCATCCTATAGCCCGTAAAGCTTCCGAAATCCGGCAAGCTGCTTTGCGAACTCGGCGCTCTCCTCCTCATCCATCTGCTCGGTAAAGCTGTGCTCCTCAAGCTGTGTATCCTTAAGCTGCATCATGTAAACTGCGATGTTGGAGCAATGGTCCGCGACACGCTCATAATTCATCGCCAAATCGGAAAGCACAAGCCCAAGCTCAATCGTGCATTTTCCTTTTCTGAGGCGCTTTAAATGGTTCTTTTTCACATCTTTATTCAGTTCATCAATCACCTCTTCGAGAGGCTCCACCGTACGGGCAAGCGCCTCGTCGTTCTCCACAAACGCTTTTGTCGTTCGGTTTAAAATATCAACCAGCGCCCTGCTGTAAACCGCCATTTCCTCTTTCGCCTTTTTGGAGAAGGACGCCCCGTCCCGATGCATCTGCTGCGCGTTCTCCACAACATTGATGGAATGGTCGGAAATCCGCTCAAAATCCGTCAGGCAATGCAGAAGCGAGGTCACCTTCAGGCTGTCCTGATAGGAAAGATTCTGGCTCCCAAGCCTGGTCAGATAAGCACCAAGCTTATCGTCATAGGTATCGACCCTGTTCTCCCTGGCAATCACATCCGCAATCTTTTCTTCGGAATAATCGTTCAGCACGGTCATCGCTTCCAGAAAACCATCGCGCGTCAATACCGCCATCTGCCCGACCAGCGAACGGCACTGCTCAATGGCAAACGCCGGGCTGGTTAAAAAGCGGTCGTCCAGCACGCGGAACACATCCTCGCCGCTCTCCTTCTCCTCCTCCGTTTCGGGAATCGTGAGATAGGCGAGTTTCTCAAGCACCTTGGTAAACGGAAGGAGCACAAGCGTCGTAAATACGTTAAACGTGGTGTGCACCGTCGCGATTCCCGCAACACCCACCGTTTCGTCCGTAAACGGAAATGTAAAGACTGCATCCCCAATGTAAAATAAAAGTAAAAATAAGATTGTTCCAATCAGATTAAAATACAGGTGCACAAAGGCTGTGCGCTTTGCCCCCTTATTTGCCCCAATGGCGGAAATCATCGCCGTCACGCAGGTACCGATATTCTGCCCCAAGATAATCGGTATCACGGAGCCGTAGGTAAACGCTCCGGTTACTGAAAGCGCCTGCAAAATTCCGACCGAAGCGGAGGAACTCTGAATAACTGCCGTAAGGACAGCGCCCGCAAGCACGCCCAAAACCGGGTTACGGAACATCGTAAGCAGACTGGTAAACTCCGGCACATCCGCCAAAGGCTCCACGGCCCTGCTCATCGTATCCATTCCGAACATCAGCACCGCAAAGCCGATCATAATTTCACCGACATCTTTTCTTCTGCCCTCTTTTTTCGACATGCACAGAATCACGCCGATAATCGCCAGAATCGGCGAAAAGGACGTCGGCTTTAACATCTGAAGGAAAAAGCTGTCGCCCTGAATACCGCTTAAGCTAATCAACCAGGAGGTTACCGTGGTGCCGATATTGGCTCCCATAATAATGCCGACCGCCTGTGACAGCTTCATAATGCCTGAATTTACAAAACCGACGACCATGACCGTCGTCGCGGAGGAGGACTGAATGACCGCCGTCACTCCCGCTCCAAGCAACACCGCCTTAATCGGATTCGAGGTCAGTGTTTCTAAAATCCGCTCCAGCTTTCCGCCCGACATCTTTTCAAGTCCTGCTCCCATGACACTCATTCCGTAGAGGAACATGGCAAGCCCGCCTACCATGGTCAATATCCCAAAAATGTCCATCTTATTCTCCTTTTTCTTTTGACAGTATATAATTCATTTATACCGCATTTTACACGATTTTGCAATTCATTCAAAGAGTATGTAGTGTGAAAATAAGCTCGATAGCTTATTTTCACACGGTTATTTGTGCCGGAGCGTCACAAATAAGCCCTGATGGCAGACGCAAATTTGAGATTTGCGTCGCCTGTCGCAAAAAACGCTCCAAAATAGAGAATAAGATGTAAATTTTATGTAAAATCCATGGCTGACATCCTTATTTTCCATGGATTATCAATTCTTTTAATCCTCGTGCTCGCCGGTAATCGAATAAATGACCCACTCGGCAATGTTGGTCGCATGGTCGCCTATCCGCTCAAAATACTTTGCGACCATAAGCATATCCGTTGCCTGCTCGCCGTTCTTGACGTTCTCATTGATTTTCTGAATCAACTGCTGCTTATAGGAGGAGAACAAATCATCCACCACATCATCTCGGTTGATGACCCAGTGCGCCAGCTCCATGTCCTTATTGACAAACGCGTCCACACTCTTAATCACCATGTCGGTTGTCTCTCTTGCCATATCCTTAATCAAATCCATACTGATCTGGCTTCCCTCATATTTCGAGCCTGACATCAGAATCGTCATCTCTGAAATATCCGCCGCATGGTCGCCAATCCGCTCCATATCCGTAATCATCTTTAGCGCTGCGGAAATCAGACGTAAATCCTTTGCCACCGGCTGCTGCTGCAAAAGCAATTTCATGCAGAGCGCTTCAATATCCCTTTCCTGGTGATCCACTTCCTCATCAAAACGGATGGCCTGCTCCGCTTTCTCCACATCCTGTTTTACAAGTGCGGAAATCGCCATCTCGATTGCCTGCTCAATCAGGCTTCCCATTTCAATCAGCTGGTTATTCAATTCCAGAAGCTGTCTGTCAAATCTGTTTCTCATCTTTCCTCCATTCCCTTCTGCCTCACGGGCGTTATTTTCATGTACATCAGCCGAAACGTCCCGTAATGTAATCCTCGGTCCGCTTATCCTGCGGCACGGAGAACAGTTTTTCCGTCTCGCCGCTCTCGATAACCTCTCCTAAAAGGAAGAATACGGTTTTATCGGAAACACGCACCGCCTGCTGCATGTTATGAGTTACCATAATAATGGTATACTTCTTTTTTAATTCGATGACAAGGTCCTCGATTTTGGACGTGGAAATCGGGTCCAGCGCCGAGGTCGGTTCATCCATCAAAATTACCTCCGGCTCCACTGCAAGCGCCCTGGCGATGCAGATTCTCTGCTGCTGTCCGCCGGACATTCCAAGCGCGCTTTTTTTCAAACGGTCCTTGACCTCATCCCAAATCGCCGCGTCCCTTAAGGATTTCTCCACGATGTCATCCAGCTTTGACTTGGATCGGATGCCGTGGGTGCGCGGTCCGTACGCGATATTGTCATAAATGCTCATCGGGAACGGATTCGGTTTCTGGAATACCATGCCGACACGCTTTCTCAGCAGGTTGACGTCCATGCCCTTATAAATGTCCTCTCCGTCCAAAAGCACGGTTCCGGTAATTTTACAGCCCTCAATCAAATCGTTCATTCGGTTTAAGCTCTTTAAAAATGTGGACTTTCCGCAGCCGCTGGGCCCGATAAAGGCGGTAATCTCATTTGCTCCAATCGACATATCGATATTTTTCAATGCATGGAAATCACCGTAGTATAAATCAAGGTTTGAAATTTTAAACTTTTCTGCCATGTTTTTCCTCACTTCCGCACTGCTTTTTGCGCATAACAAGTTTGCTGTCAAGCAGCGCGCAGACACAAACTTGGGAGTGAAAAATTTATTTCACTCTTTTCTCCTTACTTCTTGGGTGCTTCAAATTTCTTTGCAATCAGGGAAGATATCCCGTTTATGATTAACACAACTACCAGAAGCACAACCGCCGTCGCATATGCCTCATTGGTATGCATGCCCTCTCTCGACAATGAGTACATGTGAATTGCAAGCGTACGCCCGGAATCAAAGAATCCTGCCAGGCTTGCCACGGTACCGGACGTATAAATCAGAGCCGCCGTCTCACCGACGATTCGTCCGATTGCGAGGATAATTCCGGATAAAATGCCCGGAATCGCACTCGGCAGCACGATTTTAAAAATTGTACGAAGCTTTCCGGCGCCCAGTCCGAAGCTTCCCTCACGGAAGGAATCCGGAACGCATAAAAGCGCCTCCTCGGTTGTACGCATAATAACCGGAAGCACCATAATTGCAAGCGTAGCAGCACCGGCCATCATGGAATAGCCCCATTTTAATGCCGTCACGAAAAACAGCATACCGAACAAACCGTAGATAATGGAAGGAATGCCGGAAAGCGTCTCCGCCGTCACGCGGATAATGCCGACCAGTTTATTTCCCTTTTTGGCGTATTCCACCAGATAGATTGCCGCTCCGACTCCGAAGGGTACCGAAAACAGCAACGCCAGGAGCGTCATAAACACCGTATTAATCATTGCCGGAAGCATGGATACATTTTCCGAATTGTAGGTCCACGCAAACAGCGAGGGGGTGAGATACGGAATGCCCCGGATGAGAATATAGCCCACCAGAAAGACCAGTACACCGACCGTTAAAACAGCCGCAACAAGCACCAGAAGCAGGAGCACAAAAGAGCCCGGATGCTTCGTATAAGATTTCATTTTATCTGCAAAGGACTGGTGATTTATTCCCACAATCCCTTTATTCGCCTTACTTTCCATCCTAATTCTCCTTTGTTCTTCTCTTTAAAATTGAAAATGAAATATTGATAATCAAAATAAATACAAAGAGCACGACGCCAGTTGCAATCAGCGCCTCCCGGTGAAGGTCGGTCGCATATCCCATCTCCATAACAATGTTTGCCGTCAGGGTGCGGACACCTTTAAATATGCTGTTAGGTACTCTCGCCTGATTTCCCGCAACCATCATAACCGCCATGGTTTCACCGATGGCGCGTCCGACGCCGAGTACAACCGCCGCCATAATGCCCGATTTTGCCGCAGGTACGATGACCGTAAAAACACTTCGCTCATGAGTCGCGCCGAGTGCCAGCGCTCCCTCATAATAGCTCTCCTCCACCGCGCGGATGGCCGATTCAGAAACGCCGATAATCGTCGGAAGAATCATAATTCCAAGCAGAATGGACGCTGTCAGAATGCTTTGCCCGTTTCCTTTAAAATGCTCACGGATAAACGGCACCAGCACCACCAGGCCGAAAAATCCATATACAATCGAAGGAATACCGGCCAGCAAATCCACGATTGGTTTTAACACGCGGTATAATTTCGCGGGACAGAAGCGGGCCATAAAAATGGACATCAGAATTCCGACCGGAACGCCGATGACGAGCGCTCCTCCCGTCACGTAAATACTTCCCAGAATCATTGGGAAAATACCGAAAATATTATTGGTAGGCTTCCATACCTTTCCTGACAAAAATTCCCATACGCCGATTTCCCGCATCGCCGGGAAACCGTTGACAAACAGGAATACACAAATCAGTGCCACCGCTACGATGGATACGATTGCCGTCAGGAGGAATACCCCCTCCATCACTCTCTCTTTTACTTTATTCATCGCTTTCTCCAAATCAAATGCTTTGTGAAAAATCCGTTTAATTTTTTCCTCCAAAAACCGGAAGAGATATGCTCTCTCCCGGTCTTTGCCTGATGTCAATATGTTCAACTTACGCTGTTATTATTCGGCGATTTCATCCCAGGTAGTTACCTCACCCTTGAAAATGCTTGCTACCGCATCCTTGGAAAGGTTTGCTGTCGGGTTATCGTTACTTACAATTACCGCGATACCGTCCAAAGCGATAACCGTCGATGTCAAACCAGCCTCCGTCTCGGAATCCTTTAACTCACGGGAAGCCATACCGATGTCGCAGGTGCCGTCCATCGCTGCCGTCATACCTGTGGTGGAGTCGCTCTCCTGAATCTCAATCTCCGCTCCGGCATTTACCGCCTGATAAGCCTCCTTTAATTTCTCCATAACCGGGGTTACGGAAGAAGAACCGGCTACTACAATTTTTCCTTCTGCGCCGTTGGACTCAAAAGCTGCCGCTGCATCGTCCACCGTGATATATCCGTTATCGGAAACAACCGCCTGTCCCTCTGCGCTTAAGATGAAGTTGATGAAGTCCTGTGCCACTTCGCTCACTTCACCGTTGGTTGCAATGTTGAACGGTCTTGAAATCGTGTAGAAGCCGCTCTTGATATTGTCAACGGTAGCCTCCACTCCGTCGATGGTAACCGCTTTTACGGTTTCATTTAAAGAACCAAGGGAGATATAACCGATTGCATATTCGTCGCCGGCAACCGTCGTCATCATAACGTCCGTGCTGTTTGTGATGATCGCTTCCTCGGTGGTATTGTCAACCTTCTCGCCTGCTTCGTTTTCTTCTTCAATGCCGAACAGCTCGATAAACGCGCCTCTTGTGCCGGAACCGTCCTCACGGGATACTACGTTGATAAACTCGCTTCCGTCGAAATCAGAAGCAGCCGCATCCGCGCTGTCGTTGCTGTCTGCCTCTGCGCTCTCCGTTCCGGCTGCCGCATCGTCAGATACAGCCGCATTATCGGTCGTCGCCGCGTTTCCTCCTGCATTATTGCTGCCGCAGCCTGCCATCATGCTTGCTGCCATAACACCTGTTAATAACATACACATTACTTTCTTCTTCATTTTAAAATCCTCTCTTTTTTCACGATTTGCGGGGTGTACTCTCCCGCTCATTATCTTCTTTATCTCGTCGACAGGATTTACTTTAAAGCACTTATGTAAAATGCAAAGGGCTTATTTGGTAAAATGTATGTAAAATAATCGTAAAGGTTCCGCTTATTTCCGGGCCTCTTCCGCTTGCTGATAGCTTAGGGAAAAGAAATATTCCTGAGAATTGAGCTGAATATCCGAGCTTTTCACGCGGGCATAATTCCCGTCAGGCTTCATCTCCCTCGCCTTCACATTATCCCGGAGAATCAGGTTAAACATGCCAAGAAGCCTCTCCTTAATAGCTTCATCCCAGATAGGAGCCGCCACCTCCACGCGCTTTGTGGTATTGCGCGTCATAAAATCGGCGGAGGCAATATAAACGGCCGCCTCCTTTCCTTTCCCGAATATGTAGATTCTCGAATGCTCCAGATAGCGCCCCACAATGCTGATTACGCGGATATTTTCCGTATAGCCCTTGATTCCCGGCACAAGGCAGCAGATTCCCCGGATAATAAGGTCGATTTTGACGCCCGCCTGCGATGCCTCCACCAGCTTGTCTATAATCACCTTATCGGTAAGCGCATTCATTTTTGCGCCGACATAGCCTTCTTTTCCGGCCTTTGCCTTATCAATCTCCCCGTCTATCATTGCAAGCACTTTATTCTGAAGGCATTTTGGCGCGACGAGAAGATACTGCGAGGATTCGACGAGCTGCTCTAAGCAGAGCGCATGAAATACCTCGGCCGCCTCCTCCCCGATTTTCGCGTCCGCCGTCATCAGTGAAAGGTCGGTGTAAAGCTTCGCTGTCTTTTCATTATAGTTTCCGGTTCCAATCTGTGTAATATGACGGATGCCGTTCTCCGTCTTATAGGTAATCTGGCAGAGCTTCGAGTGTACCTTAATATGGTCTATGCCGTAAATAATCCGGCAGCCCGCTTCCTCCAGACGTCTTGACCACTCGATATTATTTTCCTCGTCGAACCTCGCGCGAAGCTCGACCAGTACGACAACCTCTTTTCCGTTTTCCGCCGCGTCAATGAGGGCTTCGACAATCTGCGAGTTTTTCGCCACGCGGTAAAGCGTCATGCGAATGGAAACCACACGGTCATCCTCCCCCGCTTCCTTTAAAAGACGCAAAAACGGCTTCATGCTCTCATAAGGAAAGCTTAAGAAACGGTCCCTCTGCTCTATCTGTTCTATCATCGGAAGGTCGTTTCGGATGCACGCCGGCTGTTGCGGCACGCGTTTTTCAAAAAACAGCTCCCTTTTATCCCGCAGGGAATCCTGTATTCTCGAAAAAAATGACAGTTCCAGCGGAGCTTCGGAATAATATACCTGCTCCGGAGAAATACCGAGCTCCTTTCTGAGGTTCTCGATGATGGTGACATCCAGAACCCTGCTGTGCTCTAACTTCACCGGGCAGAGCTTCCGCCTCATGCGGATAAGCTTTTCCATGGAATCCCGGTAATCCAAATCCTCATCATAAAACGCCTCGTCCACATCGATATCCGCGTTGCGGATAATACGGATTAAGGATTTGCTCTTTACGGTATAGCGCTCAAACACCATCGGCAGGAAGTGAAGAATCAGTTCCTCCACTAAAATGTAGCGATACTTCGCCGAGGGCACACTTACCAGACGGTCAAATACCTCGTTGCTGCACGGAATGATTCCCAGCTTATCGCTTCCCTTGCCGCCCAGTACGACCACCGCGTAAATTTCCTTATTTTTCAGGAACGGAAACGGCTGCTTTTTGCCGATTACCTGCGGGGAAAGCAGCGGCATCAGCGATGTTTTAAAGTAATTTTCCAGATAAACATGATCCTCCGGCAGCATATTCGCAAAGCTGACAAATTCCACGCCCTTTTCCTTTAACAATTCCATGTACTTCCGGTACACAAGGTCTTTTTGCTCGCAAAGGATTCTGGCGGACTCGAAGATTGCCGAAAGCTGCTCTTTGCTGGTCATTCCGGTTTTATTGTCCCTCGCGTTTTTATCTACAAGCATCTGGTCATGCAGGGAACCGACCCTGACCATGAAAAATTCATCCAGATTGCTCTGAAAAATCGAAAGAAAGGACATCCGCTCACAGAGCGGAACGGAAGAATCCGCCGCCTCCTCCAATACCCTCTCGTTAAATTTCAGCCAGGAAAGCTCCCGGTTCTCTAAATACTTTTGTTTTTTCACTGCCATGTTTTCCTTTCTCTTTCTGCTTTTTACATTTTTTCAATTCTTCTGCGCAGCTCCAGCATCTGATTGTCTACCTTTGCAATGACATCCGAATAAACTTTGATTTCCCGCTCGACATTTTCAATCTGCCCCGCACTCTTTTTATAGCACATCTGGTTATCCAGCTCCGCCCAGTAATCCATCGCAAAGGACCGGATTTGGATTTCCACGCGCACCTCCTTTGTCTGTCCCTTATAGGTCACGGGAACTCCGACTATCAGGTGCACGCTCTGATATCCGCTTTTTTTAGGCAGCTTCACGTAATCCTTTTCCTTTAATACCCTAAGGTCTTTCTGTGCCCGCACCGCATCAGCTACCTGATAAATGTCGTCGCAGAAATAACACACGACACGGATTCCCGCTATGTCGTTTAATGTATCGACCGCTGCTTCGAACGTAACCTCCCTGCCTTTGCGCATCAGCTTTTTTGCAATGCTGTCCGTCTTCTTAATTCTTGCTGCCATACTGCGAATGACCTGACGGCCAAATTGCTCCGTCAGGTCAGCGTTAACCATTCTTAATTTTGCCTGCACAACATCCATCGCGTAAGCGTAGGTAAGCTGTACCATGGGCGTCTCTATCCGTTCCCTTAATTTATCTTCCATGAGCAAACTGTCTGCTCCCGATTTTTCTTCCTTTATTTTTATTCCCGTCTTCCTATTTTTAGAATCTTTCTTCGGCAAAATTTTCATCCTCTATCTCATACATATTGTTTTCATTGGCCGCATACCTGTGCAGATACGCTTCTCCCTGCTGTCCGCCCTTTTCCGCGTTTGCCTGTAAACGGAACAGGACAAAGCCGACCACAAACATTGCGGCGATCACCACGACCCCGGCCCTTGAGGTATCAAAGAGCTGTGTGGAAATTCCCATCAGCATTGTTCCCATAAAGGAAGCTCCCTTTCCGAAGATGTCAAAAATACCGAAGTATTCGCTCGACTTCTCCTTCGGAATAATTTTAGCAAAATAGGAGCGGGACAGCGCCTGAATCGCTCCCTGAAACATGCCTACAATCGTCGCCATCATCCAAAATTTCCATGCGGCATCCAGCCAGAGCGCATACACCGCCACAGCGAAGTAGGCCGCAATACACACGGAAATCAGGTGGCGTGTCTTAAATTTCTGCGCCAGCCGCCCAAACACAATGGCGCAGGGAAATGCAACTACCTGGGTCAGCAGCAGCGCCAAAAGCAGGCTTGTGTCACTGATGCCGACATCCTTTCCGTAGGAGGTTGCCATTTCGATAATGGTATAAACCCCATCTATATAGAAGAAAAAGGCAATCAGGAATAACAGTACCCTTTTGTTACTTTTCAGTTCTCCAAATACGTTGGAAAGACGCGTGAAGCTCTCCCGCGCTCCGCCACTCTTTGTCTCCACATAGTAATTCTGCCTGTAGTTTTTCAAAAGCGGAATTGTCACAAGCCCCCACCAGGCGGCGTTGATGACAAACGCGAGCATGGTCGCGGCGATTCCTGAAATTCCGATATAGTCAGCCCCAAATATCAGTCCGATACTTAACAGAAACGGAATACAGCTTCCGATGTAGCCCCATGCGTAGCCGTGCGAGGACACCCCGTCCATGCGGTCATCCGTAGTGACATCCACCAGCATGGAATCATAGAAAATAAGGCTTCCCGAAAATCCGACTCTTGCAATAACAAACACCGCCAGAAATAAAATGACGCTCTTTGGGAGCGCAAGCCCGGCGCAGCCCAGCACGCCAAGCATCATAAAAAAGGTAAACAACGGTTTTTTATGGTTTTTATTATCAGCAATCGTACCGAGAACAGGTCCAATCAGCGCCACAATCAGTGTGGAAAGAGAAATCGCGTAGCTTAGGTACGCCGTGGAATCCGAATCGCTGACCCCGTTTGCCGACGCCATGTTCTTAAAGTAAATCGGGATAATGGTTGACACCAGAAGGGTGAAGGCAGAATTGCCCACATCATATAACACCCAGCACTTTTCGAGCTTGCTCATTTTGTTCTTCATATTTGTTCTCCGTTTCCTTCCATGATACCATCCGACTCTGATATGTCTGGAAAAAAGAAAATATTTCACGATAATAGATAAGCCTCGTCTCATAACCGGCGTTAAAAATCTCATGCTTCGCATCCGGCAGAGACATCAGCGACGCCCCGGGCACCCTGTTTGCAAACTCCGCCGCGGCGCGGTTATCCACCATATGCTCCCGCCCTGCGGTAAAAATCAGGACGGGTATATTTATATAAGCCAGATTTCTCTTTTTCATGAGAACTCCGGTTATTTTCATCGCGGCGTGAACCCATGCATAGGTGCCGCCGTACGTTTGGTATTGCAGATTTTTCATCCTTTTTTCAAACACATAGTCATAACGCGCCCTCGACACGCAGCTACTGTGCTCAAAATCCGGTCTTTCGTCAAATCCGGTCTGTCCGGCCGCGTAGACTTCTCCTCTGCCCGTGACTGTGTAAAAATCTGCCGTTAGCTTAACCACAAACTGCGGGTATTTCCCGGTTTTCATTCGCAGCATCGGCGAGGAAAGTACCGCGGCTTCAAACACGCCAGGATATTCTTCTAAGTAACGCACCCCGATGGCGCCGCCCATGGAATGTGCAAACAAAATCCGATGCTTTTCCATCCGCCCTGCCAATGCGTTCATAAAACAGTCAAAATCCCGCACATATTTCTCAAATTCATCCACATGAACCTTTTCCACATCCTCCGTGGCACGGTCGGAATAGCCATGTCCGCGATGCTCCGGAATATAGACGGAAAACCCCCGGTTCAGAAAATAGTAGATGACCTCATTGTATTTTTCCGCAAACTCGCAGAACCCATGGGAAATGACAATGCACCGCTCGGCAGCCGGAGCTCTGTATTCATTATAAAAGATTGCCGTACCGTCATAGCTTCGAATGTACGCGTATTTCCGGTATGCCTTTAAATAGGGCTCTACCGCCTGTTTCATCCATTCCCGGTAGCCGTCCTCCTCAAAATAAATTTGTTTTTTCTCCGTCATGAAACAGCCATCCCTTTACTTGCCAGAGTACGCACCAACTCGGACATCAGCTTTCCGTCCATATATTCCTCGGCTATCTGCTTCGCGACATCAGGGTAGCCGGTAATCATCGCATCCGCCTTCTGCTCGCAGACCAGACGCATATAAGCTTCTTCATCCACGGTCCACACATGCACTTTTTTCTTGTGACGCCTGCATTCCTCCCAAAATCCCGGATATTGTATATTGTAAAGCGCCGGGTGCAGCGCGTCCGCCCCAACCACATAGGAAGCATAGCTCACCGGGTGAATGATTCCGTCGCAGTAAAGCATTCCCGTCTTTGCCTGCGCATTGATTTCTTTGATTTTCTGCAAGGTGTAATGATTGAAGGAGGAAAAGATGACACGCCCAAGCATACCCATTCGCTCCGTCAATTCTACAACGCGCTCCTCAATCTCCGGATAAAGCACAACTCCCGTCTTGATTTCCACATTCACGGTCAATCCCGTGGGCTTTATCAACTCGTATACCTCCTCGAGCGTAGGTATCTGTGCCTTCTCGTACTCCGGGTGCGTGCGGTTATAGTTAAATTTGATTAATTTGGAATATGTAAAATCCTTCACCCATCCTGTTCCGTTGCTCACGCGCTCAAGCGTCTCATCATGAATCACGACAAGCTCTCCGTCCTTCGACATCTGGACGTCAAGCTCGATGCCGTCCGCGCCCTGCTCCACTGCCTTTTCAAAAGCGGCCATCGTATTTTCCGGCGCGTATCCGCTGGCGCCCCGATGTGCCCACACAAGTGTCTGCTTCATCTCTGCTTTCTCTTTCCTTCTTAATCTTATCTTCTTTTCCTTTTATATCCTAAAACAGTAATGTAAAATAGGCAGGTGGGTTCTTGTAAAATATAAGTAAAAAGAAAGTACCAAATGACGAATATAAAATCATTTGATGCTTTCTTTGATAGATTTCTTTCCTGATATTATATAGTTACAACATAGACTATCTTATCAGGTTCATTAATTTGGAAAATAGCGCTTTTATCCCCTTCGCAGATAATTTAGGATTGGTTCCAAATACTTCTTATCCGTCCAGTCACATTTTTGTCCTGCGGCACACATTAAGGCCTTTTCCCAAATCTCATATGTATCAGGATCTTTTTTAGCCACAGCCTTCTGTAGCATACGACACAAAGTCCTATCCTTAAATGTCATGGCATCCTCATCCCATACACCACGACAATATACCAATGGCACTTCACTCAATCCATCCTTAAAATGAAGCTTCCTTATCTTGGCAATCGCAGCTTCATCATAAGGTGATGCCCCTGCACAAAACACAATGATTCTTTTATCTGACAGATGATTCATATTTTTCTTTAAGAAGGATAATCCCGCAATTCCGGAAGCATAAACTCCGCCGCCAAGGATTATCGTATCATATTCGCAAAGCTGCTTGAGATTTACTGATTTGGTTTCCATACAATCAAATCCCGTTTCTTCCTGCAACCACTTAGCATATCTCTTAGTTGCTCCATATTTTGACTGATATAATATAATTCCTTTCCTCATAAAAAATTCACCCCTTAACATGCTTTCAGGTTATCTTCTATTTGAATAATAGTTTGAATTGTTACCTTAAGCTGTTCTTCTGATATACCCTGAAACATTCGCATCATAATTTGATTACTCATATCATTGTTCTTTTCGCAAAACTCCATACAATATTCCGTTAATTCAACTCTTTGTTTTCGTCTATCCTTTTCATCTAAAGTAATTTTTACAAATCCTTTCTTCTCCAATTTAAGCAAAATCTGTTTTACATTTTGATGAGAACTTCCCATAATTTCAGCAAGTTCTTTGATGGAAGGATTCTCCTTACACAGATTAATGCAGATAATAGCAAAAAATTGCTTCCAACTGATTTCTTCCATGGTTTTATCTGCCATAGCCTGAAAACGATTATCAAAAGCACTCAATAACCCCAGCAAAAAATACGATAATTCAATTCCCGAAAAATCTACATTTTTATGATGTAATACTTCTTTTATATTCATACAGTTCTCCAATAAGTAATATATTACTTTTAAATAGTAACATATTACCTATTTCTCGTCAATAAAAAAGCGCCCTGACTCTACGTCAGAGCGCCCGCTTCGCTGCTTTCTTTCTGTTCCTTTGTCCTTTCCGACCCATCAAACCCATTATATGCGGTGGAAGCGCCGACTACCAGCACCGCTCCAATCACTGCCGTGCTTCCAATTGTTTCCCCGTAAAACAGCGCCACCAGCAGCGGATTTAAAATCGGCTCTATCGTTGAGGTAAGCGAAGCGGTAACCGGCGATACCCGGTCCAATCCCTTCGAGAGAAAAATATACGAAAACCCAAACTGCACAATGCCCAGCAGACCCATACAGCCCCATATGGTAAGGGAATGCTCCGTCTCCGCCACATAAAACGGCAGGCCGACAATCGCAGAGCAGGCGTTTGAAATCAGAAGAGAGGACTCAAAATCCGCCCCCGGAAAGCCCTTCATCATCATTACAAGCGCATAGGTGAAGCCGGAAAATACCGCAAGCAGATTTCCGGTCATTGCGCCACCGGAAAGCGATTCAAAGAAAAAGCACAAAATACCAGCGAACACGACGATACACGCCAAAACGGCATCCTTCCCCGGCTTCTTCCGATAAATCACCCAAAGCAGCAAAATCACAAAAATCGGCTCCGTAAACTGTAGGACAATGGCATTTGCCGCCGTAGTCAGCTTCGTCGCCGCCACAAAGGTGAACGACATCACCATATTGCAGAGCGCGCCAAACAGCACCGTCTTATTGCAGACAAATTTATGCCTGCACGCCGCCATATACAAAGCAATCACAAAAAACGCGAAAATACTGCGGATCCCCTGGATGGTCACCGATCCCCATGGTATCAGTTTGATCAGCACTCCGCCGGTGCTAAAACACACCGCGGAAAGCAGCACAAATATAATTCCCTTCACTCTCTCTACACCGAAACGACTCTCCTGCATCTTCCTCGACCTGTCCTTTTTCAAAAATTTATTCATTTTACATACACACAGCCATAAACGATAGTACCGCTAAAAAAAGTACGTTTGCCGCCGTAAACCAGACCAAATAAAGTCCTTTGGTTCGATTATAATTGTGCGCATATATTTTATAGGAAATTAAGCTTGCCATAGAAGCAATCAGCGTTCCCAAACCACCGATATTTACTCCCAGCAGCAATTTTTTTAAATCATCTGCAAAATCCGCCAAAAGCAAGGCGGCAGGCACATTACTGATAAACTGGCTTGCCGCAATTCCAACCCAAATCTCATTTCCGCCTACCAATTCCTGTAATGTGGAGCGAAACACAGGTATTCTGCCCAGATTTCCAGTAAAAATAAAAAATGCGATAAATGTAAAAATGAGGCAATAATCAACCTGCCATAAAGTTTTTCTGTCCATCCAAAACACAACACCAACGATAATTAAAAGTACCGGTTGATATGGCAGTAATCTTGCCACCACAAAAAGCATGAAAACAAAGAGCACTGTATAAACTACGGTTAATTTTCTGTTTCCGTTTTCCACACTGCGGATATCTCTGATGGTAATAGCTTCCTTCCTCACAGTTAGTATCAGAATGATCAGAGCAAGCAAAAATGCAGATGCCCCCGCATAGGGCAGAAGCTCTGATATAAATTCACCCAGGCTCACCCCCATCCGGTTATAGAGATAAAGATTTTGCGGATTTCCAATCGGTGTCAACATACTTCCAAGATTGGCCGCAATCGTCTGAAGTACAAGTACCGGAATCATAATCCGCTCCTGCGAACACTTTCGGAGCGTAAGCATGGCAAAAGGCACAAAGGTAAGCAAGGCCACATCATTTGTAATAAACATACTGCAAAAATAGCATAAAAAAACTAAAACCCAGCATAGCTGCGCCGTATTTCTCGTATGTGCCAAGAGCATATAGCCTATTCTGTCAAAAATGCCGTTTTGCTGAAATCCGGCCATGATAATCATCAAAGATAACAATATAGCCAAAACTCTCCAATCAATATATTCCAGGTAGCGCTTGTCCGGCGTGACAAATACACAGGAAATTACTGCCAGCAGCAATGTGGCCGTCAACACGGTCTCTTTTTTTATAAATCCAAGTATTCTTTGACTCATATCTTTCGTCCCTGTCCTTTACCCTACAGTCATGCATAAAAAATCTGCATTCCTTATTCTAATCACTTCCTCTCTCTGTGTAAATACTTTCTTATCTGCCAATTTTTTTTATTTTCATTTTCTCTCCCGCATGATTTCCTAAAAAATTTGCCATACTACCGATAACACCCAAGGAAAAGAAACAGAGTGAAAAATAAATTTTTCACTCCCAAGTTTGTGTCTGCGCGTTGCTTGACATCAAACTTGTAAGCCATTTATGGCTTTGCAAAAAGCAACGCAGAAATGAGGAAACAATGCAAGAAACAGCAATTCTTCCGGTTACAAATGAATACGGTTATTTTGAAATACGGCTGGAGAGCATCGGAGGACTTGGCGCAAACCTCTGCGGCAAAATGCTCGGCGAGCTGGGCGCGCTTTACCTCTCCCTGAATTCCCTGAGCTTTTCCAGCTATGGTTCCGAAAAAAGGGGCTCGCCGGTCAAGGCATATATCCGCTGGTGCGGCGCGTCACAACCGCTGCGCATCAACAGCCCGGTGACGCACCCGCATATACTCGGCATTTTTCACGAGGGGCTCATCTCCACCTATCCGGTGCTGGACGGCATTTCCTCCGACACAAAAATCATTATCAATACACCGCTTAAGGCATCGGAGGCAGCACGAAAATACAATATCTCGGTTGGAACGCTTTACTGCCTGGACGCGCTTTCCATCGCCATGCAGTCCAAATCCCGCATCAACATGGTCATGCTCGGAGCAATCGCCAAAGCTTCCGGCTTTATCCCCATCGAAACGGTGGAAACGCTCTGCCGGGATACCATCGGAAAAAAATATCCGGCTTTAATCGAAGCAAACTTGGACGGAATGCGGCAGGGCTTTCAGATGACAGAGAGCATTTCATTTTCCGAGTCTTCTTCAGAATACGGCAAACAGAATGCGTCAGCCGATGGAGGCGGGGCGGCCGCGTCACAGCTTGCGAAGGAAAAATACGTCTGGGGCTATGAGAACGCTCCCGTGGGCGGCATTAACACACGTCCCGGAAGTACCGTTTCCAATGACCTCTCCCCTTCCCGGGAGGGTTATATCCCGCTCTTTATACAGGATAGATGTATTAACTGCGGCCTCTGCGACTCCACCTGCCCGGATATGGTATTTCAGTTCGCGCCGGGCATCTACAAAGGAAAACAGGCCATGGTCAATCAGGGACTGGACTATTATCACTGCAAGGGCTGCCTGCGCTGCGTGGATGTCTGTCCGACCAATGCCCTTGTGAAAGCGCTGGAAAAGGATTATCCGAAGAAACCATGGTTTCTCCCCAACCAGGACCTGCTGCCGGATTCGATTACTTATCAGGAAACCGGCTCCAATTCCTATATTACCAGCGATTCTTATCTCGATGAAAAACGTATCGACGGAGGTGTCGTATAATGAATGACAACAGGAAAAATCCAAACAGCGGGGCTGGCGCTTACGCTGCCCAGAAGGTGATGTACGACAGCGGCAACGAGCTTGCAGCCTATGCCGCAAAACAGATTAACTATCACGTCATGGGCTACTATCCCATCACGCCCTCGACACAGATTGCGGAAAATCTCGACGTCATGGGTGCGGAGGGACTTCACGACATCCGCCTGATTGCCGCGGAGGGCGAACACAGCGCCGCCGGCATCTGTTACGGCGCTTCCGCCGGAGGCGGCAGAGTTTTTAACGCCACAAGCGCAAACGGTCTGCTCTACGCCTTAGAGCAGTTCCCGGTACAGTCCGGGACGAGAATGCCCATGGTGATGAACGTCGCCTGCCGCACGGTCTCCGGTCCCCTCTGCATCAAGGGCGATCACAGTGACATCATGTATATGTTAAATACCGGCTGGATTATCCTCTTTGCGGATGAACCACAGATGGTCTATGACTTTAATCTGATTGCACTAAAGCTCGCCGAAAAGGTAAGCCTTCCGGTGGTGGTCGCCTTCGACGGCTTTTTTACCAGCCATCAGAAGCAAAAATGCATGGTATTTTCAGACGATGAAACGGTACAGCGGTTTGTGGGGCCAAAGCTCGCCTGTGATAACCCGAATACCTCGGCGTTTGCCAGGGAGGACGCCGCCGGGGAAAACTGTTTTTACAGTGTGCTGGACTTAAACCACCCGATTTCCGTCGGCTCCTACATGAACGAGCCGGACGTCATCAACAACAAGTACCAGCTTTCCCTGGCCATGCAGGAGGCAAAGAAAAAGCTTCCCGGCCTGTTTGAGGAATTTGCCGCGCTCTCCGGCAGAAGCCATTCTTTCTGCCGGGGCTACCGGCACGAAGACGCCGAAGTACTGTTATTTGTGCTCGGCTCCTCCTTCCACACCGCTTCGGTAGCAGTCGATACTCTGCGCGGAGAGGGAATTGCCGCAGGTGTCATTACCTTAAACGTACTGCGTCCCTTTCCGGCGGAGGAGCTGCGCAGTCTCTGCGCAAACGCGCGCATTATCATCGCCGCCGACCGTCAGGACAGCTACGGAGCGGGCGGCGGAAATATGACGCTGGAGCTTAAGGCCGCTTTGCAGGGCATGGAAGGAAACTCCCGCCCCATCAAGGTGCTTTCCCGCATTTACGGGCTCGGCGGCAAGGATTTCTATGTGGAGGATGCCGTGGCCCTGTTTCGGGAAGCGCTTTCCGACTCACCGATGGAATTTGACTACTATGGCATTACCCCGGGCTCGGAGACGGCGGACACCGTAAAAATTGACGCCAAGGGGCACGTTTCTCCCTCCTCCTGTGAAAAGCAGCCGCAGTACTTCGCGCCGCTTACCGAGGAAAAAACACGTCCCGGTGTTACCACGTGCAGCTATGATACCGAACAAAAGAAAATGACCGTCAAGGGCGGCCTGCTCAAGGATACCACGGCAATGCCAAAGCGCATTGCCCCCGGACACGGCGCATGTCCCGGCTGCGGCATCCCGGTGAACTTAAATCTGCTGTTAAAGGGTATCGAGGGAAATGTCGTGCTGCTGTTCCAGACCGGCTGCGGCATGGTGACAACTACCGCTTACCCGAAAACGGCCTTCCGCATCCCCTATCTGCATAACCTGTTCCAGAACGGGGCCGCCACCTTAAGCGGTCTGGTGGAGGTCTTTCACGAACGGCAGCGGCGCGGGGAATACCCCGAAGGGGACATTACGTTTATCATGGTCAGCGGAGACGGCGGCATGGATATCGGCATGGGCTCCGCACTCGGTACCGCACTGCGCGGACACCATCTGATTCTGTTTGAATACGACAACGGAGGATATATGAACACAGGCTACCAGCTCTCGTACTCCACGCCGATGGGTGCGAAAAGCTCCACCTCCCATCTCGGGAAAAAGCGCTACGGAAAAACCTTTTTCCACAAGGACATGCCGGAAATCATGGCCGCTACCCACCTCCCTTATGTGGCGACCGTGGCGGAATCCAACCCGGCGGACTTTATCAAAAAAGCCGCCAAGGCCGCAGCCTATGCAAAAGACTTCGGCACGGCCTACGTCAAAGCCATCTCAGCTTGTCCGTTAAACTGGAATGACCGCCCCGACACGGAGCGAAAAGTCATTGCCGCCGCCGTGGACTGCTGCTATTTTCCGCTTTACGAAGTGGAATGCGGAATAACAACACTCAACTACGAACCGGATAAACTCAAAAAGAAAATCCCGGTTACGGACTGGCTCGGAATGATGGGACGCACCAAACATCTGACAAAAGAGGAATACCGTCCTATCGCGGAGGAAATTCAGGCGGAAATCGACCGCCGCTATGCAAGGCTCCTCGCCAGGGCGGAACATCCGCTTTTATAGTGTTCCATGTTTTCAACCAAAAACGGCGCCTTCACCGGTGCCGCTGCCCCACGGCCGCAAGGCCGTAGTATCATCATTATAAAAAGGAGAATGATTATGTCAGTAGATTTTAAAAACAGTGTTACAAAGGAAAACCTGATGCGCGCCTTCGCCGGGGAAAGCCAGGCGAGAAACCGCTACACCATCGCCGCGTCTCAGGCAAAAAACCAAAATCTCCATGTGATTGAAGCGGTCTTTACTTTTACAGCCAATCAGGAAAAAGAGCACGCAGAGATTTTCTACAACCACTTAAGTGAGCTTGCCGGAGAAAATATACACATTGACGGCTCCTATCCGATAGACATCAGTCAGGATGTTGCGCAGCTTCTTCGGTTCGCACAGCACAATGAATACGAGGAGCACGACGACGTGTACCTGCATTTCGCCGAAAAAGCCAGAGAGGAAGGCTTTGCGCGTGTTGCCGGCTCCTTCCAGATGATTGCACAGATAGAAAAGACACACGGCGACCGCTTCGGCATGTTTGCGGACCTCTTAGAACAGAACAAGCTATTTGTGTCCGACGTGGAAACCGCGTGGATGTGCTTACAGTGCGGCAATATTTACCGCGGGAAAAGCGTACCCGAGGAATGTCCGGTCTGCCATCACAACAGGGGATATTTTGTAAGATTGGAGCTCGCTCCCTACACGGGAAAAATTACTCCTTAACCGAAAGCTCCTTCTCCCTATTTATCATACCCTGCATCCACCGCAACCTCAGCCAGTTTCTCTTCAACCCCGCTGCTGTTATATTCCAGGAGCGTTACCTTTGCCCCGCTCAGGTAGCGCTCCTGCTCTCCAAGCTCCACCTGTCCGCCGCTGCCGATTAAAATCTGCGGACGGCTGGCTTCAAAGCTATATTCCATTCCCGTGAGAACTCCGTCTGCATCCATCGTATATATCAACGTAATATTTTCAAAACTTGTATTCTCATATTGCTCGTAATACAGCTCCAGTCCGTCGTCCGCACCTTCCTGCTCCCATGACGACTCGTCAAGCAGCACATCCCGTTCCCGCTCCAGATATGTGTCCGCCAGAGAAAAAACAATCTTCATTCCATCGTCCGTCTCTATACTTTCCGCCTCGGCGATATCCTCCTCCTCATAGTTGATATCGCTGAAGGCAGCGAAATTCGGGATATCCGTGTTATCGCTATACCCGCTCCACGGGCTCCAAATCCCGGCATTGCTCGACAACACCTGATTTCCGTCACAAAACTCCTTTAAAACCGGCATAGAGCCGTCCGCATCGGTACTGCTGTACTCTGCCGCCCACATGCCCGTCAAAAGGTTCGCCCATATCTCCTGTGTCTGCAACATGGTCCCGTCGTTTTGCATGTGATAGATTTCTACCGTATAATGCACATTATCCGCTCTCCGGAGACTCCGCATGGCACTCAATACCAATCCCGTTTCCCGGCTGGCAACTCCTCCGGCAAACAGGGACTGTAAAAACAGCAAGCCTGTAAAAATCATGACTGTGACCGCCTGAATCGTTTTTTTATCCATGCATTTTCCTCCGATATGCCGTCATTACTTCCTATTTATCATGGTAACATCTTCTCCAGGCAATTACAATCGTTTATATCAGGGAAAGCCTCTCGAATGCTTTTAAAATTCCGTCCTCATCTATGTGGTCCGTCACCATGTCCGCCAATTCCTTAACCTCGTATCTCCCGTTTCCCATAGCCACGCTGATTCCGGCATATTCCATCATCTGGAGGTCATTTGGACCATCCCCGACGGCAATGCTGTTCTCCCTGGAAATTCCGACATGCCGCAGGTAGCGCTCCATTCCCGTCGCCTTATTAATCCCGTTAATCCCGATTTCTCCCGCATAATCATCCATGCCGTCAAGGCTGATTGCGACCGCGTCAAAATACGGCTCCATATCAATATGCACCTGTTCTACCGGAAACGGCGCTCCATAATAAATGATTTTTTCGTTTTTTTCGTTTTTCCACGGCTCCTCGGTCAAATGCATTCTTCCGATCAGGCGGTTTAACCGCTCCTCGCTCATGCCTTTTTCCCGATATACCTCGAGCATGCCGTCACAGCTTCGTTTATTTAAAACAATGCCGTCGTCCGCCTGGTAGCAGAATAAAAAGCCGTTCCCTTCCAGATAATCATAACTCCACTTCCGGTGCTCCTCGTCGATAAAGGCATGATAAATCTCCCTGCCCTCATCCACGACAAAGGCGCCTGCCCCGCCGACAATTCCCGAAAAGCCCAGTCCCAGAAGCTCATCATAAATCTGAAACCGGCTCCGCCCGGTGCAGACTACCATGCGGTGTCCGTTCGCCTGTGCCTTTTTCACCGCATATTTTGCCGATTCCGGGATTTTCCCCTCAGAATTGACCATTGTACCGTCCACATCTAAAAATACTACCTTTGATTCCATCTATAAACTCTGCCTTTCTTTCTCTAACAGTAAATCAATGCGCTGCTCCAGCCCAAAAAACAAATCGAGGTAGCCGCCTGCAATGTTTTTACAATGTGCCTTTATCACCATCTCATCGTAATCATGTGCCAGGTCGTTACGCACCCGAAGCATTTCCATCCAACCGTCATCTGTTATCAGTTCCGCGCGAAATGCCGCTTTTAATACCTCCCGCGGAGAACCGGTTATAAAATTTGTCATGGCATAATATTGCACAAGTACATCCTTCATCACTTTCCATGCCAGTTCAAACGTGATACAGAACTTTGCCCCCGCGCCGCTTAATACAAAGGAATCGGACAGATCCCGCTTTCTTACCTCAGCCAGCGCGCGCAGCGATCTTTGATAGCTCTCATATCTTTTCAAAAATTTTGCGTCCATATTCCCTGATATCCTCCAGCAAACATTCATTTTTACAGTTATCCAGATTCACAAGGTCTATCGTGTACAGGGTAGGTATCTCTTCTACCTTTTCCCTCAACGCTTCAAAATCCTCCGCTCCCGCAACCGCAATGTCAATATCACTGGTTCTTAAGGCGGTTCCCTTTGCGCGCGAACCAAACAGATATACCTCTCTGGCCTGCTGCGCCTTGCACAGCCTCAGCACATCATTTATAATTTCATCTACTGTCATTTGCCATCCGTTCCCTTTCAACCCACATGCCGTCATTATAGCATATCCCCAACGCAAAAAGAAACGGCAGAATGCCGACTTTTTCCGCCGGTATTCCGCCGTTTTTGTTGTTTTTTTACTGCCGGATATCAAAATACCCGAGCGCTAATCCCTCATCGGTAAATTCAAAGCCTCCACCCTGTGTATCCACACTTAAGAAAAGATACGGCAGTTCCTCCTCATTGACAAAAAATCCCACATGCACAGTTTTTGTTTCTCCCGCCTTTAACTCTGCAATATAATTTTTCCCGGATTCTCCCTCCTGCACATCATAGTAATCCATCTCACCGCCTTTGTAGGAAACGTCCGCGGCGTGATCCCAGGCAGAGTCCGTTTCGGGCAGCTCGCCGTCCAAAATCACATAGTTCCCGTCCTGCTCCTTAAGCCTTAAGAGTGACGGCGCAAACAGAACATCCTCCATGTCCTCACTACCGGTATTCGTATATTCCAGTGTAACATAGACAAGTTTTCTGTCTACCTGTCTGCTGTCTACGATTTCATTGAGCGTATTTACACCGTCACCGAATTTTATATACTGTATGGTAGTCGGCAGAAGCTTACCGTTTTCATCCGTGTATTCCGAAATTTCCTCGCCGCAGTATGCCGGATTTAATATGTCCGTTTGATCGGTTACCGTGACATCCGCAACCCTTATTTTAAGAAACTCTCCGCCTTCACTGAGCGCGGGAGCCGTCATAACCGCATCGCCGATTTGATTCGTATTTTTCATTTCCTCCGCCGTAGCAGACGTCTTCATCTGCCCTTCTCCGCTCTCGACAAGCGCCTCGTCCTCCTTTTGTGACGCCAGATATTCGCTCCAGTTCCATGCGACCACAGCCTCTCCCTCACTGTTTTCATCCACCGGGCTAAGCTCCACGCCCGCAGCAATTTTGACTGCCTCCTCCTTTGACACATTGCCCGCCGCCACCAGCTCCATCACATAATGGTATTCCGGATAAGACACATAAATCCGCTTTGTAAATGACGTCTCGTCCTCCTCCAGGGCGGCAAAATTCAAATAGACGCCGTCATGGCTCCCGACCTGTATGCTCTCGCTCTCCGAAACATTTGTATTGAAAATTTCAAAGGCATCGTCTCCCATATCCATGCGGTAAAACATGATCGATACACCCCCCACACCGGGTTCGGACGCATAGTCATACTTTCCTTCCTCCCTCATTCGCATGCCCTCCGGCAGATAAGAAACCTTCATCATCACCTCCGGTATAACAAGCGCCTCGGTGCTCTCCTGCGTTTGTGCCGCCTCCGTTTTCGTAATTTTTGTGGTGACGCCATAGGTACCCTGCGGCTCCTGACTCATCCGGTACATTCTTACTCCGGCAAAAATCGTCGTTCCGAGAACCAGCGTTGCCGCAAGTGTTACCACGACGGCTTTTTTTACCGAAAAATATCCCTTTGCCTGAACAACCCTTAACTGTTTTTCTACCTCCTGCTCCACCATTTTTCTCATTTTTTCCGGCATTTCCGGAAATTCCTGCTTTATGTCCTCTAATCTCATATAGTAAACGCCTCCCTCTCCAACATATCCTTCAATCTCGCCCTGGCCCGCGCAAGCCTGTTTTTCACGGCGCTTTCCGTGGTTTTCAAAAGCGCCGCGACCTCTTTCACACTATAGCCCTCCATGTAGTAAAGCGTAACGGAAAGCCGCACCTCCATGGGCAGACGACCGATTGCCTCGTACAACTCAGAATAATCATTTTGTTCCGCCGCATCTTCATTCTGCGTATAATCCTCCAACGGCACAATTTTTTTCTCTCTGCGCAGGATAGCATAGCATTCGTTTATCAGTATTCTCGTAAGCCATGTTTTCGCATAAGCGTCGCTTCGCAGCGTATGTAATTTTGAAAATGCTTTTACAATTGTTTCCTGTATCGCATCCGAACAGTCCGCATCACTGTAAAGAATCGTTTTCGCTACATGATACAGCATGTCCTCGGAAGCGATAATCAGTTCTCCCAATGTTTCTTTTTTCATAGTATCCTTTCTGCCGGCATTCCTTTTGTTTTACATCAATTAGATGTATGGGCCGGGCAAATGGTCGCATTAAAAATAATAAAATTGCAGAAATTTGGTGTGCGTGATACAATTACAGGCATTATATAACAGAACATTACGCAAAATCGGAGAGATGAGCCATGGAAAAAATTCTTTTGATAGAGGATGATATCGAAATCAGCAATATGATAAAGGATTACGTAAGCAGCGATTCCTGTTCAGTGGTCACTGCCTGTGACGGTCCTGCCGCAATCAAAGCCCTGAAAAAGGATACTTTCAGCCTGGCGTTGATTGATCTTATGCTTCCTCATTGCAACGGTATGGAAATCATCAAAAAAATCCGCGAAACAAGTATGATGCCCATTATTATTGTTACCGCAAAGGATAATGACATCGACAAAACCATGGCCTTTAACCTCGGCGCGGACGATTATGTGACAAAACCATTTTCCCTGATTGAGCTTTCCGCACGCATCAGAGCAAATATCCGCCGGGCAACAAAATATAATGGCGAAAACAGGTTGCAGGATGAAACGCTTTCCATAAAAGGCCTCAATATCAACCTTACCCGGCACACTGTCCACAAAGGGAATATTACCATCGATTTAACTTATACGGAATATGAAATATTAAAGCTTTTGGCCTCGCATCCCGGGAAAGCATTTTCAAAGGAGCAGATTTACCTTTCTGTCTGGAAGGAGCCCTATTATGGAAATGAAAATGTACTCAACGCCCACATGACACGCCTTCGGAACAAGCTGAAGGCAGGCGACCGTACAGAAACCGAATATATCAAAACACTTTGGGGTATCGGCTATAAAATGGAGGATTAAATGAACATTCTGTTACTCATCATTATCGGAGTATTGTCACTGCTTCTTTTCTTTGAAATATCAAAACAGAGAGAGCAAAAACAGGCCATACTGTACCTGGCAGAAAGAATCGGCGAAATCACAGAAGAAAATACACAGGAATATCTTATGCTCACCGCCGCTTCCAAAGAAATAAAAATATTCATGGAAAGTCTCAACCGCCTGCTGGAAAAGCATTATCACAATCAGGCTGCTTACCGGCAGACCAGACAGCAGATGAAGCAGGTGCTCACAAATATATCGCACGACATAAAAACCCCTCTGACCGTTATCAGCGGCTATACGGAAATATTACAGGAGCAGACGCAAAAGTTCCCGATTCCCGAAGAAATGACACAGCTTATCAAAAAACTCTCTGCAAAAACCTGCGCCACCGTCCGTCTCGTCACACAGTTTTTTCAGATTGCAAAAATAGAATCCGGCGATATGATATTTGACCTCAAACGGACGAATCTGTGCGCCTGCTGCCGTGACTTCATTCTGGATTATTACGATATATTAGAACAGAAGCATATACAGGCCGATATTCAGATTCCTGATACACCGCTGTATGCCAAAGCAGACCTGCAAGCCCTGGAACGTATCATAAAAAATCTGATTGACAATGCACTGCACTATGGAAGTGACGGTCATTATATCGGTTTTTTTCTTCGTGAGGGGGACGAACATTTTTTTATTGAAGTTGAGGATCATGGAAAAGGTATCCCCTTCGAACAGCAGCAATTCATCTTCCACAGAGACTATTTCATAGATAAAAAATCGAACGGAAACGGTCTTGGTCTCGCCATCGCCGAACGTCTTGCCGAAGCGATGGGTGGAACACTTTCCGTATTCAGCGTACCGGGAGAAAAGACCGTATTCACCCTGCGCCTCAAAAAGTAAGAAAAAAGTAAGAAACAAAAAAGCAATAAGCAAACTTTGCCTGCTATATTCTTTCTGAGAACGAAAGGAGGCAGAAAAATGGATGATATTTTACAGACCACCCGCCTGACTAAGAGCTATCATGGGAAAACAGTGGTTGATTCCGTCAATATGCGCTTACACAAAGGGGAAATTTACGGCTTTGTCGGGCCGAACGGCGCCGGAAAAAGCACTATTATGAAAATGCTTTTAAATCTGGTAAAGCCTGATTCCGGAAGCATTCAAATTTTTGGAAAAAATCTTTCAAATACCTCGTTTGACATTCTTCGGCGTATGGGTTCCATCATTGAAAATCCGTATTTCTATGAAAAATTATCGGGAAAGGAAAATTTACAGCTTCATTGCAGCTATATGGGCTATCCCAATACGGAAAAAATAGATCGCACGCTTGAAACGGTGGGACTTAAGGACGCCGGGGAAAAAGCCGTTGCCAACTATTCCCTGGGAATGAAGCAGCGGCTTGCCATCGGCCGCGCCATTTTAACAAAACCGGAATTATTGATTCTGGATGAACCAATCAATGCACTGGACCCGGAGGGAATCAAAGAAATGCGTCTTTTATTCCGCACTCTGAACGAGGAACACGGCATTACCATTTTGATTTCAAGCCATATCCTGTCCGAAGTAGAGCAAATTGCGCATCGCATCGGTATTATTTCTCATGGAAAACTGCTGAAAGAAATTTCCATGGACGAGATACACGAATATCAGACGGACTGTATCGAAACGGAGGTCACAAATATCGAAAAGGCCGGGTACCTGCTTGCCGAAAAATTAAACATTCGCAATTTCAAAATACTTACGCCCAACCTGATCCGTATCTATGACACCCTTCACCCCGGAGAGGAAATCATAAATACCTTTGTTTACAATGGTGTAGGCGTGCAAAGTCTCATCCGCAGGCACAGTACCCTGGAAGATTACTTTTTCGAAATTACAGAGGGAGGGATGAAACATGCTTGAATTGATACGATGTGAACTTCAAAAATTTAAACTGCTCCGCCAATGGACCGGTGTTCTGGCTGCCATTTTGGGATGTATGCTCTTTCTTACCATGGCAATATTTAATAACGCCTATACGGACTATGACAACTATACGTATGATGACTTATTCAAAGTCATTCAGCTTCTGCTGACGACGGTATTTATCGTTTATTCCTCCGCTGTTTTATCCACACTGGTTATCAGCGAATACAACCGGAAAACCATTCTTGTCATGTTCTCCTATCCGATTGACCGGAAAAAGATTATCACTGCCAAATTACTAATCGTAAGCATGTTTACCATGATTTCCCTCATACTCGGATACCTGGCCTGCACAATACTGGCTGTCCTGCTTGATTATGGCTTTGATGTCATTGATGGAAGCGTTCGCCTCCTGACCCTGCGCACCTATCT
>CALWBG010000001.1 GCA_944375975.1 uncultured Roseburia sp. | reverse complement strand
TGCTGCCAGCAGGTACAGCAGGAATCGCCACCGGAAGGCTGCACTGTGCAGTCCGTTCAGATAAAACCAGGTCGGAGAAATGACATTCACTCCCTTGGTGTTTTGAAGTACATTGGCAATCGTCGTATTGGCATCCTGGTTGGTGACCTGATGCCATGCCATATTGATTTTAAAGTCCTTGCGGATATGAGTAAATTCTTCTTCCACAAAGTCACTTGTAAGCGTCTTTGTGCCGGTGGTGCCAAGCGCTTTTGATTTGACATACCCGATGATACCGTCGGAGGATGCAACCTTCGTCCAGGTTTCGTCTGCTTCCAGTACGGTCAGCTCTGTACCCTTTTCAATATCGGCAAGGATCGGGCTTTTAATGCCGCCCCGGTAGCGCAGCTCGGTGCTCTGTCTGGCGGGTGCGGTGGTGTATTCTCCCCATTCCGTGGTGATGATGACCCGGTTGGGATTCTCCGCCACTTCATAGGAAAAATCGGAGTACAGCTTGATAAAATCAATGGCGATATAGGCAGTGGAAGCGTCGGCCTTCACAATGACGTGATCCAGGGAATGGGAATCCTTTGTCACCGAGTAGGAGGAGCTTTCCGCGTCTGCCGTAATCAGATCCGAAGCCGTCGTATAAAGCAGCTTGTTTTCGTTGTAGTCCCAATAAAAACGGCTGTTGATATACTGTTGTACCGTCTTGTAATCGAGATAAACCATACCGTTTATGATTCGCCCCCTGGCTTCCAGCACATCATTATCGAGCACGATGGCAACCTCATCTTCCGAGGAAAGTCCGTAGTAGTCGGATAACTCCATATGCTCCTTGGACGGAGTATATTTTTCGATGATACCGCTCAGCAGCATAAAGAAAATTACGACAATAATCAAAACGCCGACAGCCAAAAACGGGATAACTTTCTTTCTCATTTTAAAACCCTTTCTTCTTAAGCATTTCAGGAATACTCTGTGCGTCCCTATTGTAGCATACCCGCAGATAAATTCAAAGTTTTTTGAAGAGATTGCGCACCGCCAATATCTTAATTTTTTCTTATGTTCCCGGGCGAAAAAACGACAGGGAGCCAAAGACAGTCTGCGCATGTCGCAAAGAGCCGGTTCCCTGCCGTATCTTTTTTCAGATTTGTACGTGTAAGATATCGTCACAGGGTGGGCATTGAGGAACTCCATCCCTGTTTGTTCCCTTTTTCGGCATGCATGCGTTCTGCGCATGTACACCGTGTGTTATTATGTGTCATTGTTGTTTAATTTATCAAAGTGAATTTCTTTTAACACCCCCTCGTCAAAAATATAGTCTCGCATATAAGAATTTTCCTCGTTGATACAAAGCTCTGCCGCAACGTGCCCGGAATTGCTGGGCTCGCCTTTCAGCCAAATGGTAATTCCCCTGTCCTCTAACGAGGAAAGCTCTAAGTAAAGCTTTCTCATTTGTTCCATATGCAATGTCGTATCCCCCAAACTTCAGATTTACCAAAAGGAAATTCGCTGGTTCCATGTGTGATATATTAGTTGCAGCAGGTTCGCCCAATCCCCGGCGGGCGAAACGGGTATGACAGGAAATATCTAGGAAAGAAAATCCTGTAAGACAGAAAAATGTTCTTTTTTGATTTGAAATGGATTCTGGAGAAAAGGAACGCTGCGCACGGGATTGCGGCAGAAACCGGAAAATTCGCGGAATTGCTTTGGACTTTCCGATTGTGTAAGATAACAAAAACCTTCCCCAAGGTTAATAGAGTGATTGATATATGAGAAAAATTCCCGGTACTGCCGGAGCTTCCAGGGCGCAAGACTGCCGATGATAAGCTTCCTGTCGCAGCGGAGAAATTCCTGCAGATTGAGTTCGTCCCGGCTTCCCATATCAAGAATCAGGTACTGGTAGCCTTGATTGTAAAGCGAGGGAAGCTCCTCCGGAAGGACGGCAGGATAATAATCTACATGGTAGATCGAAAAAAAGGTTCTGCCGTTTTTTGCGGACCGCCGGCAGGGCAGTGCCGTTTCTTCCGGAAGCCGGGCGAGCTCATTTCTTGCATGACATTCCAGCAGCGCTGTGTTGCATTTGAGCTTGGATGCGCACAGATTAGACAGTGCGATGGCCAGATGCGTAACGCCGGCTCCGGCCTGACAGCCCGCGAGACCGATAATCAGGCGCTGTTTTGTTCCGTTTCCGCCAATGCCAAAAATGATGCTTCATCTCCTTTCCGTTTAATAATTGGGAAATAAGCCGTTCCTTTCCGGTGGTTACGGCAAAAGGATTGCAATCCACCGGAAAACAGTAGACGGGTTCCCGCAGTGCCCGGGCATATTTTTCCGCCGCTCTCTGATTGCTGAAATTACAGACAAATAAGGTGTTCTGGCGGTCCTTAAGCTGCCCGGCAGCCGTCAGCGAAGCTGCCATATCCCAACTGCTCCCGCTCATGATAAAAATTGTCAGATCCGATTCTGTGGGTTCCGGCAATTCGCTCAGGCAGGTGCCATAATCTTTTACGGCGATGCAGTGTTCCGGGAGTGGATTTTTGATGCCCGGTCCGTAATCCGGTAATCCGGTGAAATACCTTCGGTTGAAAATTCCATATTTTTCCCGGAAAAAGGGCCCGCTATTCGTTATGGCAGACAGGGCATTCGGCTGATCTATGGGTATGTAGGCGCAGGGGATTCCCTTTTTATTTAGGGTGCACACGAGAGAAATTGCAAAATGCGTTGCACCTGCGCCGGGTCTGCTGCCGGTTACGGCAATATTTCGTATGAGATGTGAGATTGTCTGACACGCGGGGTTTTTAAGGCTTCCCGCGGACACAGAGCCGCATGAAAGCTCCATGAGGGCATCCCTAAGCTCTGCGGCCGTTTGATACCGCTCGTCGGGCGACGGAGCGGAGGCCTTTTTGATAATGTGTAATAGATCGTCGGTGCAGACGGTGTTTTCGGCAAGAAAGGATAGTACCTTTCCAAGACCGTAAATGTCGCAGGTTGTGCCGACAGATTCGCCGGATAAAGCCTCCGGCGGAACAAATCCGTCTGTTCCGCAAATTTGGTAATGTTTACCGGAACCGGTAATAAACGAAGCGATTCCAAAGTCAATTAATTTTATCTGATTTCCGCATAATATAATGTGCTCGGGTTTTAGATCCTGATACAGGATAGGGTATGGAGCCAAATGATGCAGATAGTCCAGAATACTGCAAAGCTGAATGCCGTACTCTATAATTTGTTCCTGTGGAATCGTTTCCTGATGGAGAACAAGTGTCTCCAGTGAATCACCCTGAATAAATTCTTCAATCATGTAAATATTGTGTTCGTCCTCGTCGATATCATATATGAGAGGGATTCCAGGATGATTGAGAGTTTTCAGAAGGTTTGCTTCTGCCAAAGGAAATTCCTCTGAGCGGGCGGAACCCCGCCTGACCGTGTCTCTGGGGATACATTTGATGGCACGGTAAACCTTCAATATAAGATGTTCGGCAAGGTAGACGGTGCTGCTGCTGCCAGCGCCAAGAATCGAGATAATTCGGTATTTGCCGAACAAAGTTGTGTGTTCCATGCGATACCCGCTCCTTTCAAAGCGTGTCAGTTTCGCATCTCATGCATATGTTTATAACATGAAAGGATTTCTTTTTCAACTGCTTTTGTAATTTTTGTATATATTTTACAAATTTGTAAGCAAAAAAGACTTCAAAAATTGTTTTAGAAAGATTTAATAATGGCATACTTTACATCATTAGAGCATTTGATTATAATAGATGTACGGTTTACAAGGTTTTCCGGATGAAGGAAGTGATTGTATGAAAATTGAAAAAGTAAATGATAATCAGATTCGTTGCACTTTGACGCGGGAAGATTTGGCTGAGCGCCAGATTAAACTCAGCGAGCTTGCATATGGAACAGAGAAGGCAAAGCTTCTGTTTCGTGATATGATGCAGCAGGCAGCTTATGAATTTGGATTTGAGGCAGACGATATACCGCTTATGATTGAGGCGATTCCCCTCTCGGCGGATACCATTATATTAGTAATTACCAAGGTGGAATATCCGGAGGAGCTTGATACGAGATTTTCGAAGTTTTCCGACCCGGACCCGGAGGATATTTACGAGGATGTCATAGCCGGCAGCGCAATGGGACCGGTTTCCGAGAGCGCGGATGATATATTGGGAATGTTTAAAGGACAGGAAGAAAAGCAAAAAGCGGATGAGAAAGCGAAAAGTGACGGCTTCGTGCCACTGGATGGCGGAAAAAACCAAAAAGAAGAAAATCCGGTAAGGGTACTTGTAGACATTACGAAGCTGTTTGTTTTTCAGGATTTGTCGGAGGTAACACGTCTGGCGCATGTTTTGAACGGCTTTTACCGGGGCAGCAACGATTTGTACCGGAATGAGTCCACGCACAGATATTATCTGCTGGTGAGCAAGAGCAGTCAGTCGCCGGAGGAGTTCAATAAAGTATGCAATATTCTTTCCGAATATGCGGTGCAGCAGGCTTATTCCCCGGCAGCGGGAGCGTTTTTCGGGGAGCATTACCAGTTGATTTTAAAGGGGAAAGCGCTCCAGACGCTGGCTTTGCTGTGACACGGCACCCGGAGCAGTTTCACAGGTGTATGAGAGAATCATAATTTCATAAGCAACGAAAGCGGCGGCTTTTGTCTCTGTAAAATCCTTTTGCGGATTTACGGAGACAAAAGCCGCCGCTTTTTTTCGATTAAGCGAGATCCTTTGCAAGAAAATCGTTAATCTCTTTGACCAGAGCGTCCGGGTCAATTCCGTGTACCATAGCAGCTTCCTCAATTGTTTCCATCTGGGAAGACGGGCATCCGAGACAATGCATTCCGATATTTAAAAGAATAGGCGCGATGTTCTGATCAATCTGAAGAAGTTCACCAATCATGGTTGCTTTTGTTACCTGAGCCATATATAATCCTCCTGATATTGTTTTTTTACAGTATTCCCGTAACGTGCTCATTATAATACGAATCGGCCAGGATTGCAATCAATTCAAAAAATTGCCGCATGGACTCTTTAGGGAAATGCTCTTGGAACCGATATATAAAGCAGAGATTCGGGACAGGGAATGTCAGAATAACAGCACGGATGCGGGACGGATATAGAAGGAGAGTGCACAATGAAAATTAATTATAACGTGTCGGCGGCCATTGCCAACAGAAATCTACTGGGGATAGAGAACGATCTTTCTACGACGATGGAGCGGCTTTCTTCGGGACTGAAAATTAATCATGCAAAGGATAATCCTGCCGGGATGGCGATTTCCAATAAGATGCAGGCGCAGATAGACGGACTGAACCGCTCGTCGGAGAATGCTTCGGACGGTATTTCGGTTATTCAGATTGCGGATGGGGCTTTGAGCGAGACAACAAGTATTTTACAGCGTATGCGGGAGCTTTCAGTCCAGGCGGCAAGTAACGCGACAATGTCGTTGGAGGAGAAGAAGGCGGTGCAAAAGGAGATAGAATCTTTAAAGGATGAGATTAACCGTATTTCCACAGACACGGAATATAATACCAAGTCCCTTCTTGATGGTTCCCTGGACACGAGGGTGTATGCAGAGCATGCCACGCGCATTAATATTTCCGATGCTGTCAGCGCAGACCAGTATCTGCTCACGGTAGATGTTGCAGCTACTCAGGCGGGGCCTGTTTTGGCGGCTGCTGATTATACCTCTGGCACCGCAGTCGGCACAGCAGGGACGATGAGCATTAACGGTGTGGAAATTGACATTGCGGCTACAGACACCTATGCGCAAGTGTATCAGAAACTAAGGGACTCTGCCGAGATTGGGGAGGCTTACGTGGAGTTTGATACCGCAACAAATCAGATTAATTTTTACTCCACAGCATACGGAAGCCAGGGTGCACTGAAAATTACATTTGATGACGATACCCTTGCAACCGCACTTGGGATTACGGGCGTTACATACGATGCGGATGAAGATTCATTTGTATATACGGATGCTGCTGGTAATATACCGACAGGTACGGATGCGCAGATTACGTTGACAAAACCTGGCGACGGTACTGGCTTTGGAGATACTGCGAGCGTTTCTGTTGATGGAAATAAGATTACGGTTACAGACAGGAAAGGCTTTTCATTGTCGTTTATGGCAGAGGCAGGGTATGCCGGAGATATTGAGTTTGATGTAACGGATATCGGCACTATGATACTCCACATCGGAGCGAATACTGACCAGGAGATGGATGTGCGGATTCCCGAGGTTTCCTGTGAGAGCCTCTATATTGATCTGGTGGACGTTACGACCGTCCACGGAGCAGACAGGGCAATTACCAGCTTTGATGATGCCATTTCCAAGGTCAGCGAGGTGCGTTCCAAGCTTGGTGCTTATCAGAACCGTCTTGAGAGTTCGGTGGCAAGCCTTGACACCTTTGAGGAAAATATGACGGGTGCGCTTTCGAGACTTACGGATGCCGATATGGCAGATGAGATGACTGATTATGCACATCAGAATGTTTTGAATCAGGCAGCGATTTCCGTGCTGACGCAGGCGAACGATTTGCCGCAGCAGGTGCTGCAGATTCTTCAGTAATAAGGAGCAGATGCTTTGAAAAAGGAACAGGTTTCGGATTTTACAAGGAGAATCAGTCAGAGTAACCGCGGGGGGCTGGTGATTATCATTTATGATATGCTCTTTGCCTATCTTTCGGATGCAAAAGAGGCATATGAGAAAAAGGAGTGGGATGCTTATAAAACGGCGCTTCGCCAGGCGCAGCGCACGATTACGGAGCTGATGACATCCCTGAATTTTTCATATGAGCTGGCTTCCGAGCTTTATCGGATTTATGTATTCTGCCGGGACTGTCTCGCGCGGGCGATGTATAAGCGCGGACTTTCGGACATAGAGCTTGCGGAACGGCTGATGAGAAAGCTTTATACGGCGTTTGAACAGACCATGAGTCAGGATACGTCTGCTCCCCTTATGAGTAATACCCAGCATGTGTATGCCGGGTATACTTACGGGAAAAATGATTTGGTTGAGACGTGTCAGGATTTTGACGCTTCCAGAGGATTCTTTGCATAGGAATCCTCTATTTTTTTTATACTTGCAAGTAAAAATTTATACCGCATCTGCACGGAATACAGTTCGTAGATACAGCAGTCAATGAGGTCCGGGTCAACGACGTTTTCCAGATTGCGGTAGGCATCCTGCAGATCCTGTGCCGTCTGGTGGAGGTCATTCATAAGCAGAGTATAATGTTCATCATTCGTTTTTTCTTGTTGAAAAAAACGCAGCATATCAGTCTCCATTCCGGAGCGTTTTACGCGACGGGGTGCCATCAGGGCTTATTTGTGACGCTCCGGCACAATATAGCCAACGCAAACAAGTTTGCATGTGAAAAATAAGCTATCAAGCTTATTTTTCACACTATTCCTCCGTCTAAATTAATCATAGCTTTACTCCTAGTATAATCGCAAAATTCCCATTCTATACAAAAAACGGGAAAATATGTTACGCGCGGAAAAAAATTTATATTTTAATCATAAAAAGAAAAATACGGAATAAATTTAAAAATGAAAAAAGGAGGCATGTCAGAGGTGAGACGCTGATGCAGCAGACGGAAGCATTTGGAGTGATTTTAGCAATTCTTGGAGCTGTGCTTTTGATTGCCGCGGTAAAAAGGAAATCACAGATTCTTTTAAATTTTCTGGTGCGGACGGTTTTGGGGGCAATCTGTGTGATTTTTACAAACGATTATCTTGCGGCGCAGGGAATTGCGCTTGCGGTTGGGCTTAATCCTGTTAGCTTATTGACACTCGGAACCCTTGGAGTTGGCGGGTTTGCGCTGCTTTATGGAATTGTGGCGTGCAAATTTTTGTAGGAAATTGACAAAAAAATGCTGTTTTATGTGGAAGTATAGACAAATGTAGATGGCGCTGTTATAATTCGATTTACCAAATACGAAAGAGGTGATGAGTTGGGGAACTTGCGAATCTTACATTGCTGTCGTTTCTCTCAATAGCGGCAGTAATGGATACAAAGAGCGGAACAATCAGTAACCGGCTGATTATTTCCGGACTTGTTTGGGGCCTGGCATTCCGTCTGATGGAAGAAGGGGGTGCGGGTGCGGTTCATTTTCTGGTGAACATATCTATTCCGGTTATCTTACTATTTCTTTTATTTCAGTTGCGCATACTCGGCGCAGGAGATATCAAGCTATTTTCCGTTGCAGGAGGTTTTTTGACAACTACACAGTTATTTTATCTGATACCGGCGGCATTTGCGGCTGCGGCGGTCATCGGGGGCGTTAAGCTCGTTTATACAGCGCTGACTGTGGGGTATGCATTCGGAACAAGGACATTGATGCATTTTTCAACGGCAATTTTTATCGGTTATCTTATTGTGGTCTGGGGGTGGGGCATTGCGTAAGCTTGTCATTGCGTTCTGCGATACGGACAGGCTGTATGGCGGCAGATTTGTGACTTATTTGATGGAGCATAAGGCAAAGGAAATATCAGTGCACGCGTTTTTTGAGCCTGACGTGTTTTTGCGGGAGACTGAGAAAACGGTTTTTGACGCGGTAGTGCTTGGCGGCGGTTTTGAAGCCGTGGAGGGAGTATTGCTGCAAAAGCGTCTTCCGACGCTTCGGTTGTTGGAGGAAGCGCCGACACAGGAGGCAGGAGAAACGACGGGGCAAAGTGCTGTTCTTGTTTGGAAATACCAGCCGATGGGCGTCATTTTACATGAAATGCAGGCGCTTACAGAGGGAATATCGGGGGCACCGGGGACAGGAGCAGTGTCCGAGCCGGGGTTGGAAGTGGTAGGTGTATATTCACCAATCAGACATGAAATGCAGGTGCCGTTTTCCCTCATGCTCTCGTCCGTACTGGCAAAGAGAAGCCGGGTTCTTTATCTGAATCTTACGGAACAGTCCGGCTTTTCGGAAGCGTTTCATTTTTCGGGGGAGCATGACATGGGAGATCTTTTGTTTGCACTCCGAAAGGGAAGGCTCAAAGAGGCTTTTCAAAAGAGTGTTTATGAAAACAGCGGCATTGGTTATATTCCTCCGTTTTTTAATCCTGAGCAGCTTGGCGAGCTTACGCCCGGTGACTTGCGGGAGCTTTTATTATTTGCCGGGGTACAGTCCAATTTTGAGGCAGTCGTTATAGATTTTGGGGACGGGGTGCACCCGCTGTCCAAAATGCTCGGTATGTGCAGCACGGTGTATGCTCCGGTAAAGGAGGGGTATTTTTATGAGTGTCAAAAGGAAAGCTTTCTCTCCTACCTGACAAAGGCAGGGGCGGAGGAGCTAAAAAACGCGGTACAGTTTTTGGATTTGCCGTTTTCGGCCAGGGGAATCCGCTTTGGCGGTGACGTACTGGAACAGCTCGCATGGAGTGAATTTGGAGATTATGTGAGAACGTATCTGGAGGGAACCCAGTATGGCGGAAGACAGATGGGATAATGGAACGCTCTCCCGGCTGAGGGAGCAGGTGCTTAAAGAGCTGGATTTTACAAAAGAACCATCGGATGAGGAAGTGCGGCATTTTGTGGAAGAAAGTGTCGCGGCTTATACGAGGGAAAGTCTGCTTTCAATGGAGGAACGGGGTGTTTTAGAGCAGACGCTGTTTAATTCACTTCGAAAGTTCGATGTGTTGCAGGAACTGTTGGAGGATACGGAGATTACCGAAATCATGGTCAACGGAGCTGATACCATATTTTACGAAAAAGGAGGAAGACTCTACCGCTCGCAGGCAAAGTTTTCATCCGTGGAAAAGCTAAACGACATTATCCAGCAGATTGTGGGCGGCAGCAATCGAATGGTAAATGAGGCTTCGCCAATCGTGGATACCAGGCTGCCGGACGGTTCGCGCGTTAATATTGTACTGGAACCGATTTCCATCGACGGAGCCGCCGTATCCATCCGAAAGTTTCCGGCGCATCCGATTCTTATGCAGGATTTAATCCGCATGAGTTCGATTTCATCCGAGGGGGCAGCGTTTTTAGAGATGCTGGTAAAAGCGGGATATAACATCTTTATATCCGGTGGGACAGGTTCAGGAAAGACTACGTTTCTAAATGCGCTTTCACAGTATATTCCAAGGGAGGAGCGTATTATTACGATTGAGGATTCCGCCGAGCTGCAGCTTGTGGACAAGCCTAATCTGGTACGGCTGGAAACAAGGAATGCAGTGATGGAAGGGGTTCTGCCGATTACTATACGGGATTTGATAAAGACGGCGCTGCGTATGCGGCCGGAGCGTATTATCGTCGGGGAATGCCGTGGAGCCGAGGCACTGGATATGCTGCAGGCGATGAATACGGGGCATGACGGAAGCCTGTCTACGGGACATGCCAATTCCTGCCGGGATATGTTAAACCGGCTGGAGACGATGGTGCTGATGGGGATGGAGCTTCCGCTTTCGGCAATACGCAGCCAGATTGCTTCGGGGCTGGATATTCTCGTGCATTTGGGCAGGCTGCGGGATAAAAGCCGAAGAGTACTCAGTATCACGGAGGTTACGGGTATGAAGGACGGCGAGATATTGTTAAATGAATTGTTTCGTTTTGTGGAAAAGGAGGGCGGCAGTGAAAAAGTTTGTGGAGAACTTTGCCGGGTCGGGAGGCTTATACGCCGGGAAAAATGCATCCGGGCAGGCTTACAGGGATTTGGAGCAGGGGACAGATTATAGGAAATATCGCTGCGGCCCCGTGGAATGGCTGTGGTGCTTTGGAGTGAGCACGCTGGCGGCAGCGGCAGTTTCCTGGCTGTTCTATCGCTCCCGGTATGGTATGGTGCTTGCGCTTCCTATCTGTCTCTTATATGGGAGGTGGTATCAAAAGGAACAGGGCAAAAAAAGACGGGCAAGGCTTCTGGGAGAGTTTGCGGATGGTATGCAGGCGGTTTCGGCGTCGCTTCTGGCGGGAAGCTCGGTAGAAAACGCATGGCGCGCGGCGGAGCGAGAGCTTGCGGCGCTGCATGGCAGGGAGGCGATGATGACAATGGAATTTCGAAAAATGAATACAGAAATCGGCATGAACAGACCGGTGGAGGAGCTTTTGCTGGAGTTCGCCGGGCGCAGCGGCTGTGAGGATATAGAAAATTTTGCCGGAATATTTTCGTTTGCCAAAAGAAGCGGGGGGGATTTTGTGAAGATTATCCGTGCCACAATCGGGAGGATTTCCGGAAAAATCGAAGTGGAACGGGAGATTGCGACGGTAGTGGCGGGGAAAAAGCTCGAGGGAAGAATCATGAATATCATGCCGTTTGTTATTTTGGCATACTTAAATCTCGCCTCCGGAGAGTTTATTGACGCTTTGTATGGCAATCTGACCGGTATTTTGGTAATGAGCGGGGCGCTCCTTACATTTGCAGTGTCTGTGGTAATCTCCGAGCACATTACAGATATCAGGGTGTAGGAGGGGCATACATGGTTTTATGTACGGTTGTGCTGGCGGCGGGTTTTGTCATATGGCTGGCGGTACGGAAGCGGCTGACACTTACGGGACGAAGAATGCTGCTTACAATGATGGTGATGGCAGCACTCGGGCTTGCCGCGGGGGCATCGCAGGAGAGGACGCTCCTGGACGGGAGGTATCTTGAACGGAATAAAAACGGAGGCGGAAGCTATGAAGCAAAGCTGCAGGTCAATGCCGGGGAGCTTCTTAAGGATTACAGTCTTACGGTAACAGTTCCCGAGGCGCAGCTTACAAAGGAGGAGGAAAAGCAGCTTCTTGAGGCGGCAAAGCGGGAAATCGACGCGGAATTTCCGGGAGATAATGAGGACAGCGAAAATATACGGGAGGCGGTTCTTATCCGTGACTCCTATCAGGACGGAAAGGTGGCGGCGGAATGGGAATTTGATAATTATGATGTAATGGATTTACAGGGACATGTAATAGACGCGGAACTGCCGGAGAAGGGAACCGTGGTTACCGCCTCGGTGAATTTAAGCTGCGAAACCTCGGCATTTCGGTATGAATTCTCCTTTCGCGTTCTGCCAAAGCAACTTGACCAGAGTGAGCTCCTGCTAAAGGAGGTGGAAGATTATTTACAGGAACAGGAGACGGAGGAAGGAAGCCGTAAGCTTAAGCTGCCCGATCACATGGGAAAACAGACGCTTGCATGGAGTGAAAAGCCGGAATATCTGCCGGAAAAAATATTGCTGCTCGGAGCTTGTGTAACGGTGCTTCTTCCGCTGTTGGAAAATTCAAGACAAAAGGAAGCAAAGAAAAAGCGTGAACGTGAGCTGGCGCGGGAATATCCTGAGCTGCTTGGCAATCTGGTGCTGTTGATGGGCGCAGGAATGACACTGTGGGCAGCATGGAATAAAATTGCATCAAATTACAGCAAAGAGCGGAAAAAGAATACGGTTAAACCTCACATCGTGTATGAGGAGGTGCTGAAAACCTGTTATGAGGTTCAGGGAGGGGTTGGAGAGGAACGGGCGTATGAGCGTTTCGGCGAGCGGTGCGGTGGCATCAGATACCGAAAGCTGGGAAATATGCTTGCCCAAAATTTGAGAAAGGGAACAAACGGATTAGTGGGGCTGTTGGAAAAAGAGGCTGAGGATGCCTTTGAGGAACGCAAAGGCATGGCGAGAAAATACGGCGAGGAGGCGGGGGCTAAGCTGATGTTTCCGATGCTCGTGATGTTGGGCGTAATTATGGTAATCCTGTTGGTGCCGGCAATCAGTTCATTTCAGATTTAACGGAAAATAAATTTTTCACTTGCAAGTTTGTGTCTGCGCGCTGCTTGAGGGCAAGCTTGTAAGCAATCTATGGTGTTGTGAAAAGCGGCGCAGAAATGAGGTAAAATATGAGAGGAATTCGTGAATTTATTTATGAAGAAGATGGAATTGCGGTAGTTGAAATTATCTTGATTTTGGTAATTGTGATCGGGCTTGTCATTATATTTAAGAGCAAGCTGACCACATTGACCACAGATATTTTTAAGAAAATCAATACGGATGCAGGAAAAATTATAAAATGAAAATACGTGCAAATATAACGGTTTTTGCGGCGTTAAGCCTGATGCTGACGGCATCGTTTCTGTTTGCGCTGCTGGAGGCGGCGCGGGTCCGGGGATTGGAGACCTGTGCCGCGCTGGTGTCACGCATCGGGATGGAGTCGGTCTGTGCAGAGTACCAGCCGGGACTGTGGGAACAATACCATCTGCTGTATCTTGACGGGGCGTACGGGACAGATAATTTTTCCATGGAAAATGTTACGGAGCGGATGGAACAGAGGGTTACGGAAAATCTTGCAAAACCGGATGGCGGAAGCAATCTTTTACATCTGCAATTTGTGCAGGTACAGCCGCGGGAATATACGCTTGCAGCAGACGGTGACGGCGCGGCATTTTTAAAGCAGGCGGCGCTTTATATGAAGAAAAGCCTGCCGGAAAGAGTCATGAAGGAGCTCTACGATAACTATCAGGAGGGAACGCAGGTAGAGGAGAGCGAGGGTGCGGAATACAGCGTGGAGGACGCCGACCGGGCGCTGCGGGAGGCAAAGGAGGCAGAACAGAGTAAGGAGCAGGACGCTCTGCCGGATGAGATACCCGCGGAGGAAAGCGGGGGCGGACAGGAGGACATCGCCGCACAGGAGACAGAAGGGGAAGTAGAAAATCCGTTAGAACTGGTACTTGCGCTGAAGGAAAACGCCATATTGGGAATGGTTGTAGAGGATATTTCCGAGCTCTCCTCCAACCAGGTCAGTCTAAAGGAGTCCGTATCAAAAAGACAGAGGCAAAAGGGTACGGGTACCGGAAGTGAGACTGTGCGTTTGGACTGGAAGGACAGGGTACTCATACTGGAATATCTGGACGAATGCTTTTGCGACTATACCGAACCAAAGACGGAGGGGGCACTGTCGTACGAGATGGAATATGTGCTCTGCGGCAAAGACAGCGACCGGGATAATCTGGAAGGCGCCGTTAATCGTCTTTTATTTCTGCGGGAGGTTGCAAATGTCACGCATATTTTGAGCAATAGACAAAAATTAAGTGAAGCATTAACAATTGCAACGGCTCTGGCGGGATTTAGCGGGAATCCGGTGGTAATTAAAATCGTGCAGATTGGAATTGTAGCGGCATGGGCATATGTGGAAAGTATACTGGATGTAAGAACGCTGTTGGCAGGAGGGAAAATAGCCCTGCTCAAAAACGGGCAGCAGTGGACGGCGGATACCGGAAACCTCGCAGGTGCGCTGCAAAATCATGCGAGGGCAAAGGAGTGTGACAACGGCTTCTCGTATCAAACCTATTTAAAGCTGTTTTTGTTTGGAATGAAGACGGGGAAGCTGGCATACCGGATGATGGATGTCATGGAATGGGCAATCAGAAAAGTACCGGAATATGCGAATTTTCGCATGGATTTTATGATAGGCAGTCTCAGTTATGCTTACAGCTATGAAACAAGGCCGTTGTTTTCCGGTTTGGCATCCATAGGCAGGGGAAAGCCTGCGGGATATGTGTTTGAAACAGAAAAACAATTCAGTTATATGGAATGAAAGGCGGGTGCATCGCGGTGTCTCTTGGCTTGGAAGGTCAAATGATAAAACAAAATAAAATAAAAAAATCTCTCCCCCGGGACGGCTGCGTCCGAAGGTATTTTCCCGTGCCATTCCAAACCGGGGAGGCACCGCAATGTACCCGTTTTACAGCGTTTTTTACATTGGAGGCCGCAGTTATCCTTCCGCTGCTCGCATGTTTTTTTGTCAGTATTCTGTTTTTTTTCCGCGTTCTGCAAATAGAACTGGAGGTACAGCGGGCATTGGACGAAACGGGGAGAACGCTTGCCGTATATGCTGCCGCGGACAGTGCGGAGATAAACATAGCGTCTGCTAAGGTTTTATTCATGAAAGAATTAAATAACAGCGAAAATATATGCCGCTTTATCAAAAATAAAGCGGCAGGAATTAGTATTTTGAACTCGGAATTTGAAGGAGACTTCATAAAACTGAAGGCTGATTATACGGTGCTTCTCCCGGTGGGACTGCTTGGGAAACAACAAATCCGAATGAAGCAGTGTGTACAGTGCAGAAAATGGACAGGCTGGCAGTCCGCGGGAGCGGAAGACAATGAAAATACGTGGGTATACATTACGGAGACGGGTACGGTCTATCATACATCAAAGGAATGCAGCCATATTAAGCTTACGGTCAGGCAGACGGATTATGAGACGCTAAGTATGCTGCGCAGCGAAAATGGAAATAAATACTACGCATGTGAAATTTGCGCGGAAAAAATAAACAATAATCAAATTGTTTACATCACAAACCAGGGAGAGCGTTACCATGTCCGTCTGAATTGCAGCGGGATTAAACGCACGGTTTTGATGGTACGGCTTTCTGAGGCGGGCGGCCGCCTGCCTTGCAGTAAATGTGGAGGAAAAGGAAAATGATACAACAGGCAGTGTTGCTCGGTATTCTTGGCATATCGGCATACCAGGATTGTAAAAGCAGGACAGTCTGCTTTCCCTTCCTGGCGGCATCAGGGCTTTTGGGCGGAATTTTTCTGTTATGTAGCGCTCCGGGGAACGGAATGGATATGCTTCTTGGAGCCGGAATCGGCGGCATGATACTTTTGCTTTCATTTATCACCAGGGAAAGTATCGGAAGAGGCGACGGCCTGCTGCTTATGGTGAGCGGGGTTTTCCTCGGAGCAGAAAAGAATCTTGAGTTATTTTTTGCCGCACTGTTGTTATGTGGTATGGCGGCATTGTTTTTGATAGTAATGAAAAGAAAGGAGAGGACGTACAGAATCCCGTTTGCCCCGTATTTGCTGGCGGGCTATCTGGTCGTCCTGTTGGGTGGATGAGACGGTGGAATGCGGCGCTGACGGTGGAAGCGGCTGTGATTATGCCGATGGTATTAATCCTGCTTGCCGCCGCTATGCATATCGGAATCGAGCTTTTTACGGAAACAGAAGCATTGGCGGCAGAGATACAAAAAAGGGAGGAACTGCCGATACTGGAAATGTTTCGGCAAACAGAGCGGTTAGGAGAAATGTTTGATGAAGGAGATTAGGTATAACAGAAATTTTAACGCGAGCCATATGGTAATTGAGCAGACAGAAGGCCAGCAGGCGTGGGAGCGCAGGATGCTGGAGGAAAACAGGACGGATGAGTTGCTTGCGCCTGATTATGTGAGCGAAAACGGGAAATGCTACCTTTGGTATGACATTACGGGAAGGCAGGCGCTGGATGTTATTGTGGATTTGGCAGAATTAAAATATGAACTTCTGGAAGCGCTCTGCATGGCGCTGACGGGAGCGGTAAAAAAAGCGGAGGAACTATTACTTTCACCGGATGGACTGCTTTTGGAGCCGGAATGTATTTTTTTGGAAAACCGGACGGGAAAAATCAGCTTTTGCTATTATCCGGGAAATGAAGTCCCTCTAAAGGAGTCGTTTCACAGGCTGCTGGAGTATTTGCTGACAAAATTAAATCATGGGGACAGAAGGGTAGTTGAAAGTGCATATCAGCTATATGAATATACCGGTATGGACGGATACTGTATGACAGATATTTACCGTGCGCTGCGGCAGGGTTGCCGCACGGATGAAACGGAAATCTGTCAGGATAAAAGCTGTGACGCGAATCCGGTTGCTCTGCGGGAGAGGGAGGACATAAGGAATTGTGAGGTGGAAATGCCGAAGGACCTTCAGGATGAAAAAACAATCAGTTTAAAAAGAGCAGGAATGACGCTTGCACAAATCATAAAAAAATTGATAAAAGCAAAGCTTCCTGCCACGGAGGAACAGAGGAAAGGGCGTAAGAGCCTCATACCGAAAAAGCGCAGGGAGGAACCGTTTGTGTTTGAGCCGGAAACTGAGAGTGAAATGCAGCGGCAACAGCATCCTACAGTTTTGCTTTCGGAAATTACAAATCATCCGCTGGGAATCCTCAAATATGAGGGAAACGGCTGCTGCGGGGAACTGAAAATAGATCATACGCCGTATGTCATCGGAAGTGATGCGGCGTGTGACGGGATATTAAACAGCGACACGGTAAGCCGCAGACATGCAAGAATTACAAAGAAAGGTGAAATCTATTTTATAGAAGATTTGAATTCAACCAACGGCACCTTTGTCGGAGGGGAATTGATTAACTGCCGCATTCGAATGAGCCTCACATCGAATGAAACCGTTGCATTTGCAGATGAAAAGTTTAGATTTATTTAAGAAAATCGGCAGGAAGTATGTTTGCATTCTGATAGGAGAAACTCTATAATAACCATATTGACAGAATAATGTAAAAAGAACCGGAGAAATGCGGACATATGCGAGAAGAAATAGAACAGGTCCTGTTTGGGCAGGGGTACCGTCTTTGCAGGGTACAGCCCGATGAGGTGGAGGTTTTTTATAAATATTATCAGGAAGGTTTCCATGTGGTCATGACCGTGGATTTGGAGCATGGTTATCAAATGACAGCCGAACAGCAACGGATATTGGAAAATCGGGTGCTGGATTTGTTTTACCATCCGCAGGGCAGACTTGCAGATTTCCCGGAAGGGTTTCCGGTTTATCATGTGGAGCCGCTTACGCTGCTTATCGGCGGGAGTGCTGAAGCAGCGAGGGAAATATGCAGTGCATGCCGGAATATATGGGTTTACCGGCCCACAGAGCAGAAACTTATTATGTATGAAAATCAGCCCGGTGATTTTTGGGGACTGCGCAGAGTGCTTGAGGGGCTTGATGCGGGCGGTACGAATCGGCAGAAGCCCCCGGCTGCAAAGAGAAGCAGGGGAATAAAAATAAAAGCACTCCCCTTTGCTACGATTGTTATCGCTGTAATCAATCTGATTGTATATATTGTGCTCGAAATATTGGGTGACACAGAAGACGGTTTGTTTATTGCCGCTCACGGAGGCATGTATCCCGCATTTATTATTTATGACCGTCAATGGTGGAGGATACTGACCTCTATGTTTATCCATTTCGGGCTGCCGCACCTTGTAAATAATATGGTAATATTCTGTTGTATCGGTTCCCGTCTGGAGCGGGCGGTCGGACACTGGAAGCTTGTGGTGATTTATCTGCTCTCGGGAATCGGCGGGGGACTTTTGTCTCTGGCCGCCATGGTTTTCACCGGAGATTACGCGGTGGCAGCGGGGGCATCCGGCGCGGTGTTCGGCACAATTGGAGGTCTTTTGTGGGCGGTGATTGTACATCGCGGAAGATTTGAGGGACTCACGACAAGGGGACTGGTTTTGATGGCTGCACTCAGTCTGTATTATGGATTTTCCACGATTGGAGTGGATAATTGGAGCCATATAGGAGGTATTGTGACTGGATTTCTTACGACACTTGTTTTGTACCACAGAAAATCTCAAAAATGTTGATTTTAAGTATGAAACTTTATATACTGATGACAGGACTTACAAAAAGCTGAAAAAAGAGGTAACAAATGAAAGTAAACATTTATTATGGCGGCAGAGGATTGTTGGATGATCCGACTTTGTATGTATTGAAAAAGATAGAAGAAGTACTTAACGAGCTTCGTGTTACAGTGGAACGTATCAATATATATGAACATAAAAACGAAATCGCGACGCTTCCGCAGACGATGAAGGGGGCCGATGGGATTATTCTCGCGACAACGGTGGAATGGCTTGGCATAGGCGGGTATATGCAGCAATTTTTGGATGCCTGCTGGCTTTATGGAGATAAGGAAAAGATTAAGACAACCTATATGCAGCCGATTGTGATGTCAACGACCTACGGAGAGAGAGAGGGAGAACTGACGCTTGCGAGCGCATGGGAAATTCTGGGGGGCCAGCCCTGTCCGGGACTCTGCGGGTATGTGGAGGATCTTGTCAGCTTTGAAATGAATAAAGACTATACGAATCTCATCGAGAAGAAGGCGGAGGGACTCTACCGTACGATTTCTCAGAAAATAAAGTCGCTTCCGTCCAGCAATCAGGCAGTAAAGCAGGCGGTTCTGAGAACGCCGCAGATGGAGCTGACACCTCAGGAGAGCGAACAGTTGTCAAAATATGTTTCGGATGACAGCTATGTAAAAAAACAAAAAGAGGATATTGAGGAGCTTGCTTCCATGTTTAAGGACATGTTGGGCAAGGCGGAGCAGGAGGAGGAAGCTTACATTGAGACTTTCCGCTCGCATTTTGTTCCCCAGCCGGATTTTAAGGCAAGATATCTGTTTATTTTAGAGGGAAAAAAGAAACCTCTTTTTGCGGAGGTTGCCCAGGGAGAATTGACGATGCATTATGGGCAGGAGGAAAATATAGACGTTTACGCAAAACTGCGGCCGGAGGTCTTAGACGGTATTGTGGAGGGAAGAATGACCTTCCAAAGAGCGTTTATGACCGGTGAAATGACAGCAAAAGGTAATTTTAAGATACTTCGAATGCTGGATACGATGTTCAGCTTTGCGTAAGAGGAAGCGAGATGGTAAAAGTACAGCCGTCTCCCGGGCGCGAGTCGCAGATGAGAGTGCCATGATGCGCATCAATGATCTGTTTGGTAATTACCAGACCGAGACCGCTTCCGCCGGTTTTGGATGTAGTAAAGGACTGAAAAATGTTGTCGGAAAAGGCGGGATCCAGACCGCCGCCGTGATCGGTCACAGCGATGTGTATAAGACCTTCCGACAAAGAAACATCAATACGGATGGAGCCGGTGTTGTCCATAGCTTCATATGCATTTTTTACAATGTTGATAATTGCCTGCTTCAACAGGCCGGGGTCTATTTCTATTTGAGGGAGAGCGTCGCCCATTACCAGCCGGCACTTCCAGTTTTTCAGGGGTAATGTAGAGATGGAGTCGTAAATCTGGTGCATAAAGTCGTAAACATCTACCCGGGTCAGATTTAAGTGGCTGCACAGCCCGGCAGATGAGAGTTGGACTACCATATTCCTTAGAAAGGTGATTTCTGACATGGCTTCTTTCCAGTAGTCAAATTGGCTGACTTCGGGATGTCTTTTTTCAACCAGTTGGAGAGAACCGCTGATGAGTGTGATGGAATTTTTGATTTCATGAAAAATATTAAGGTAATCTTCGTTCGATAACATTGGAACTCCCGTCTTTTCGAAAAACATGCACCTTCGGTGCCGATACCAAGTAGTTTAGCATTGCTAACTGTAAAGTTCAATCATAATGATATTACAAAATTCGACAAATGTAAATTAAAACAGAAAGAGAGGATGAAAAATGAGAGAGAAAGCTTGTATTTTCTGCAAAATCATTGAGGGAGAGATACCGTCGCACACGATTTATGAGGATGAAGCGTTCAAGGTAATCCTGGACGCAAGCCCGGCGTCGAAGGGGCACGCGCTGATTCTGCCGAAAGAACATTATGCGGACATCTATGATATTGACGAGGATACGGCCGCATGTGCCATGAAGCTGGCGAAGAAGCTTGCGGCGCATATGACAGAGGTTCTCGGCTGCGATGGATTCAACATCGTGCAGAATAACCATGAGATTGCGGGGCAGACGGTATTCCATTTCCATATGCACCTCATTCCGCGGTACAAAGAGGCAAAGAACCGTGACATTTTACAGTGGAGTCACGAGACCTTTTCCCAGGAAGAGATGAAGGAAATCTGCGAAAGCTTAAAATGCTAAGCTGTTTTATTGATGCAAAAAAGTCGGATAATGCACCTTTCGGCAGGGCATTATCCGACGACAGAAAACTATTTTTTTGACGCGTTCAAAATCAATCCGACAATCGTATCAATGGAGTTGCGGCTTGCGCTGTTTTTCATTGCCGCAATGTAATCATTCTTTTTTTCGAAGACATATTCAATCGCCTCAAGCAGAGTCGTATTCGTGACGTCTTCCTCTTCCAGAACATAGCTAAAGCCCTGTGAGCGGAAAGAATTGGCGTTTAAAATCTGGTCGCCCCGGCTTGCCGCCGCAGACAGCGGAATTAAAATATTGGGCTTATGCAGAGCCAGAAGCTCACAAATGGCATTGGCCCCGGCACGGGAAATTACAAGATCCGCCAGAGCAAACATATCTGCAAGCTCCTGATTGGCATATTCAAATTGTGCATATCCCGATACATCATATAAGGAAGAATCCAGATTCCCTTTTCCGCATAGATGAATGATATTATAAGATTTTAAAAGCTCCGGCAACAGACCGCGGATAGCGGTATTGATGGCACGGGAGCCGCTGCTTCCTCCCACAATCATAATCACAGGCTTTGCGTGATCCGAGAAACGACAGAGCGCGAACGCATGTGCCGCATCCCCTTTTAAAAGCTCGCGGCGGATTGGGGAGCCGGTGAGGACGGCTTTTTCCTGTGGAAGGTAGTTTAAGGTTTCCGGGAAAGTGCAGCAGACCTTAGTCGCGCTGGGAATAGCAAGCTTATTGGCAAGACCGGGCGTAAGATCCGATTCATGGATAATGGCGGGAATTTTACAGTGCTTTGCCGCTAAAACAACAGGGACGGAGACAAAACCACCCTTGGAAAATACAACATCCGGCTTTATTTTTTTTAGCAGGCGGATGGATTGGGAGTAGCCTTTGAGTACCTTAAATGGGTCGGAGAAATTTTTCGGGTCAAAATAGCGTCTGAGCTTGCCGGAGGAAATCCCGTAATAGGGGATTCCCTGCTCCTCGATTAAACGCTTTTCAATGCCGTCATAGGAACCGATATAGGAAATCTCATATCCTTCGTTTCGCAAAGCCGGCAGCAAGGCAATGTTTGGAGTGACATGTCCTGCGGTACCGCCCCCCGTCATTACAATTTTTTTCATAGCACAAACCCTTTCCTGTTATATTTTTAAACTCCGCTTCGAAGTATATTTTCGCATTACACTTCCCTATTTATAATACCCTTATGCGCAAAAGTCAAGAAAAGACTTATAAAATGATGCCAAAAAGCATTTCACGCGGAAAATGTCAGAAGTTGCGGTCGAATTACGAGCCCAATCCCTTTTCAAAGAGAGGAATTACTTCTATAATAATGTAAGAAAACAGGGACAGGCAGTCGCTGGGGAAGAGAGGTAATGTGTATGGAGCAGATTATAACGTTCCTGATGGAATACGCCGTCTGGCTGTGCGCGGGGCTTGGGGCTTTGACGGTTATTCTTTTAGGCGCCGTATTACATAGGATAAAAAAAATCGGACGTGTGCTTCGGAAGCAGAATGAAAAGCTTCAGGAGGAAATGGAGAGGCTTCTTACCGCTTTGAAGCAGCAGGAGGCTGCGGAAGAAGTTCGCCCGGCGAAGGAGCAGCGGGAGAAAAAGTCTGAAAATCCCGTTGTTGACGAGAAGACCCAGGTTTCACTTATCCACGAGGTGCTTGAGGAGGTCTTCCCGTAGGACCTCAAATGTGTCAAAACGGCTTGATATCCGGGTACAGGTTTGATAGAATATTACATAGTGAATTTATTGATTAAGTTAAGGACAAAGGAGTGCAGAAGATGGGAAAAGTATCATTTGACTATTCAAAAGCGGCTGGTTTCATCAGCGAAGAAGAAGTAGCTTATATGAGCAAGCTGGCGGCGGACGCAAAGGCGCAGCTCATGTCGAGGGAGGGGGCAGGAAACGATTTCCTCGGATGGATTGATTTGCCGGTTGATTATGATAAAGAGGAATTTGCGCGGATCAAGAAAGCTGCTGAGAAAATTCAGTCCGATTCGGACGTTCTTGTGGTTATCGGAATCGGAGGTTCCTATCTGGGCGCAAGAGCTGCTATTGAGTTTTTGAGACATGGTTTTTATAATAATATTCCGAAGGAAATGAGAAAGACACCGGAAATCTACTATGCGGGCAACAGCATCAGCGGTACATATCTGAAAGGGTTGATGGATGTTATCGGAGACAGGGATTTCTCCGTCAATATTATTTCCAAGTCCGGAACTACCACGGAGCCGGCCATTGCTTTTCGTGTATTTAAAGAGATGCTTGAGAAGAAATACGGTAAAGAGGAAGCTGCAAAGAGAATCTACGCAACTACGGACAAGGCAAAGGGAGCGCTGAAGAACCTTGCAACGGAGGAGGGCTACGAGACCTTTGTTGTTCCGGATGATGTCGGCGGACGTTTCTCCGTTCTGACAGCAGTCGGCCTTCTGCCAATCGCAGTCAGCGGCGCGGATATTGATAAGCTGATGGAAGGCGCGGCAGAAGGAAGACGCCTTGCGCTGGAACAGGATTTTGCAGATAATGACTCCCTGCAATATGCCGCAATCCGCAATATTCTGCTTCGCAAGGGCAAATCGGTGGAGGTGCTTGCCGATTATGAGCCAAGCCTTCACTATGTTGCGGAGTGGTGGAAACAGTTATACGGTGAGAGCGAAGGAAAGGATCAGAAAGGTCTGTTCCCGGCTTCTGTAGATTTGACCACGGATCTTCATTCCATGGGACAGTTTATTCAGGACGGTTCCAGAATTATGTTTGAGACAGTGCTTAATGTAGAGAAGTCCAGGGAGACGGTTGTTCTCAATGAGGAGCCCGTAGATCTTGACGGTCTGAATTATCTGGCCGGAAAAGATATGGATTTTGTCAATAAGAGCGCTATGAACGGAACGATTCTTGCGCATACGGACGGAAACGTACCGAACCTGATGGTAAAGATTCCGGAGCAGAATGAATTCTATCTGGGCGAGTTATTTTACTTCTTTGAGTTTGCAGTGGGCATCAGCGGCTATCTGCTGGGCGTGAATCCGTTCAATCAGCCGGGCGTGGAAAGCTATAAGAAAAATATGTTTGCGCTGCTCGGAAAACCGGGATATGAGCAGGCGAGAGAAGAACTTCTGAAAAGATTATAGAAATTGCACAAAAGAGCGTCGGAGCCCTTGAAAACAGCGGGCTCCGGCGCTTTTATCTTTATAAAAAAACAGGTCGGAGCGGGAGTGACCCATGTAAAAACTTGACAAATGGAAAGTGCTTTGCTATAATTCCGACTGTAACAAATCCGTAATAATTGTAACAAATATGAATAAAACAGAACAAAGGTGTAATACTATTTAAATAATTAGTAAACACCGATGGAGGTTTTCTATGAGTATGAGGAAAAGAGCGGTCAGCGGTATCATGATTGCCGGTTCTATGGTAATGATGTGTGCGGTCGCGGATGCTGCCGATACTGTTTCAGCGGAAGCGGTAACGGCTGCGGTTGACATGAGGACGGACTTAGCTACAGGAGGAACGGCAGGCGTTGTCGTATCATTGAATCGGGTTTCGGCGGAAGCAGCAGCGAGCGTGGAGCAGACACAGACAACGATGGTTGCAGCGGCTGAGGAAACGACGTCAGAGGCAGAAAATATGACGGAGCATGTGACAGTCGATACGTCAGCGGAAGACGCTGGGGATACCGCAGAGGGAACGACGGCAGAAGCATCGCCGGAAACTGCGGAAGACGCGGCGGCAGACGCAACTGAGGAAACCACGGAAGACGTGACGGCAGAGACAACGGAGGCTGCATCCGAGGAAAAGACAGTAGAAAAAACCCAGCAGACAGATGAGACACTCTCACAGGAAGAAATGGAGTGGCAGAATCGTCTGATGGCAGACGTAGATGAATTTTTGTATGTCAGGGCATCGGATGCTGCCGATGCGGAGATTGTGGGAAAATTGTATAAAGGCGATGTGGCGGAGGTTGTGGAAGATGGAGACACCTGGACGCATGTCGTTTCCGGCAGTGTAGAGGGTTATGTCAATAATGACTACTGCGTATCGGGAACAGAAGCGCTGAATTATGCACAGCAGAATGTCGGGCTTCAGGCGGAAATCCAGACAGACGGACTTCGCATCCGCAGCGAGGCTGCGGAGGACGCGCCGGTGATTACGGCGGTATCGACCGGAACAGTACTTACGGTAGATACGGATGCGCAGGTTTCGGAGGATTGGGTGGCGGTTGAGTATAACGGCCAGACAGCGTATGTCAGCGCCGCGTACGTGACAACCGATTATGCGCTCGGTGAAGCGATTTCCATTGAGGAAGAGCGGGCGGCGCAGGAAAAGCAGGCGCAGGAGGAAGCCGCACAGACGACGCAGACGACAACCGTTCAGAATGAGGCGGTAAGTGCGTCCGTGGATGATGTGACATTGCTTGCGGCGCTGATTCAGTGCGAGGCCGGAAATGAAAGCTACGAAGGACAGCTTGCCGTTGGCGCGGTTGTCATGAACAGAGTCCGTTCCGGGGCTTATCCGGGAAGCATTTATGACGTGATTTATCAGAGCGGGCAGTTCCCGCCGGCCGGGAAGGGAATGGTTGCACAGATTGCGGCAAACGGCCCGAAGGCAAGCTGCGTACAGGCGGCACAGGAAGCGTTAAACGGTGCGGATAATACCGGCGGAGCAACGTGCTTTTCAAGAGCAAGCTCGGGACGCGCGGGAGTTGTCATCGGAAACCATGTATTTTACTAAATAGACTCGGTCAGAGACATGAAAATGTTTCTGGCCGATTTTTGTTATGTGGAAAACGCAAGTAAAAAGTTTTGTTGTAATCTCCAAATAAATATAGTAATATGTTTAATAACAGAGCACAGTAGGAATACTGTATTGAGTTGCCGTATTTTTAGTATGTGGTGCCAAAAGCACCTGCCATATCTTATGGTAGGTGAACATTGCACATAAATTGCTTCTGGAAAACAAGTTTTCCAAGAGCAATTTTGTGCAATTTAATAATGCTGCTATCGCAGCATGTTCTTTTGGCACATTGAAAATACAATTTGCGGCAACCCAACGAATACTGTGAATATTATCAGATTATGGAGGAGATTTTTATGCCTGGAGTAATTATTGCACTGATTATTTTAATTGTCGTAATATTCCTGATTGCTGTATCCTGTATCAAGGTTGTACCGCAGGCACAGGCGTTTGTTGTGGAACGTCTGGGCGGTTACCTGGATACCTGGTCTGTCGGGGTTCATTTTAAGGCTCCGTTTGTTGACCGCATTGCAAAGAGGGTGATCTTAAAGGAGCAGGTGGTGGATTTCCCGCCGCAGCCGGTAATTACCGAGGATAATGTAACCATGCAGATTGACACGGTCGTATATTACCAGATTACCGACCCGAAGCTGTATGCGTATGGTGTGGAAAACCCGATTATGGCAATCGAAAACCTGACGGCAACCACGCTCAGAAATATCATCGGTGATTTGGAGTTGGACGAAACTCTGACTTCCAGAGAGACCATCAACACCAAGATGCGTGCTTCCCTTGACGTGGCGACAGACCCGTGGGGAATCAAGGTAAACCGTGTAGAGTTAAAGAACATTGTTCCTCCCGCAGCGATTCAGGACGCTATGGAGAAACAGATGAAGGCAGAGCGTGAGCGCCGTGAGGCAATCCTCCGCGCGGAAGGTGAAAAGAAATCAACCATCCTTGTGGCGGAAGGTAAAAAGGAGTCGGCGATTCTTGACGCGGAGGCGGAAAAGCAGGCTGCAATCCTTCGCGCGGAAGCGAAGAAGGAAGCAACGATTCGCGAAGCGGAAGGCCAGGCGGAAGCGATTTTAAAAATCCAGCAGGCAAATGCGGATGGTCTGCGCATGTTAAAAGAGGCAGCTCCGGATCAGGGAGTTATTCAGTTAAAGAGCCTGGAAGCATTCGCGAAGGCTGCGGACGGCAAGGCAACCAAGATTATTATCCCTTCGGAAATTCAGGGAATCGCGGGACTTGCGAAATCCGTAACAGAAGTTGCGCTTGACAACAAATAAAATCTGATATGAAAATCAACGACGGATGGTACGCGCTGCGGAACCGTCCGTTGTCACTATCACCATAATGTGCAGGAGCGTTATAACAGTTTCTGATAGCAGATGCAAATGGATGAATTTGCGTCGTACAAAACGCTCAGGATTGGAGAATACGATGAATTTAAAAGGACGTAATTTTTTAAAATTAATGGATTATACACCGGAAGAAATTACATATTTGATTGACCTTGCCGCAGATTTAAAAGCGAAAAAAAAGCAGGGAATTTTGCATGACAGCTTAAAAGGGAAAAATATCGCGCTGATTTTTGAAAAGACAAGTACGAGAACCCGCTGTTCCTTTGAGGTTGCGGCGCATGATTTGGGAATGCATGTCACCTATCTGGATCCGTCGGGGTCTCAGATTGGCAAAAAGGAGAGCATACCGGACACCGCGCGGGTGCTCGGGCGTATGTTTGACGGTATCGAATACCGGGGCTTTGGTCAGGACATCGTTGAGGAGCTTGCGAAATACGCAGGCGTTCCGGTGTGGAATGGCCTTACCAATGAGTTCCATCCGACCCAGATGCTTGCCGATATGCTGACGATAAGAGAGCATCTCGGACGGTTAAAGGGCGTAAAGCTGGTATATATGGGAGATGCCCGCTATAACATGGGCAATTCTTTGATGGTAACCTGTGCGAAGCTCGGCATGGACTTTGTAGCCTGTACGTCAAAAAAATATTTTCCGGACGAAAAGCTTGTGGAATACTGCCGTAATACGGCCAAAGAGACGGGAGCGACGATTACGCTGACCGAGGACGCGGCAGAGGGCACGAAGGATGCCGATGTGATTTATACTGATGTGTGGGTTTCCATGGGAGAACCGGATGAAATCTGGGAGGAGCGGTTGTCTGATCTGATGCCGTACCAGGTGAACCGGGCAGTCATGGAGCGCGCAAAGCCGGATGCGATTTTTATGCACTGTCTGCCGGCGTTCCATGATTTGGGAACGAAAATCGGAAAAGAGGTTTATGAGAAATTCGGATACGCCGAGCTTGAGGTGACAAACGAGGTGTTTGAGAGCCCGCAGTCGGTGGTGTTTGACGAGGCGGAAAACCGCATGCACACCATCAAGGCAGTTATGCTTGCAACACTGGGGGAATAAAGGCAGGACACGCGTTTGCCTGAAAATTCCGGCATAGTGGAGGAACGGATGAGAACAGAATTACTGGCTGCATTGAAAGAGGCTGACGACTATATTTCCGGTCAGGAGCTTTGCGAAAAATTCGGGGTTTCCAGAACGGCGGTCTGGAAAGCTGTCAAGCAGTTAAGAGAGGCAGGCTATGTGATTGAAGCCGTCCAAAATAAAGGTTATAAAATCAAATCGATACCGGACCGTTTGAGCGAGAGCGAGCTTTTGAGCATACGCAGAACCAAATGGGCAGGGTGCAGGATTTTTTATTACGATACGCTGGATTCGACGAATACCAGGGCAAAGCAGCTTGCGGAGGAGGGCTGTCCCACGGGGACGCTGGTGGTTGCCAATCAGCAGGATGCCGGAAAAGGAAGGCGTGGCAGAAGCTTTACCTCTCCGGCAGGGGACGGAATCTTTATGACGCTGGTGTTAAAGCCGGATATTAATCCCAACCGTGCGTCCATGCTTACGCTGGTGGCGGCGCTGGCGGTTTCGGCGGCGATTGCGGAGCAGACGGGGAAACCGGCGGGGATTAAGTGGCCGAATGATATTGTGATGAACGGAAAAAAGGTCTGTGGAATTTTGACGGAGATGAGTGCACAGTTTGATTATGTAAATCATATTGTGGTCGGAATCGGAATTAACGTGCACAATGAGACGTTTCCGAAGGAATTTTCGGAGACGGCAACCTCCATTTATCTGGAGACCGGAAAGCATGAAAATCGGGCGGAGCTGATCGAAAAGGTGCTGGAGCGTTTTGAGCAATATTATGCCGTTTTTATGGAAACAGAGGATTTAAGCGGACTGGTCAGGGAGTATAACGCCCGGCTTGTGAATATGCACAGGCAGGTAAAGGTGCTGGATGTGAAGGAGCCGTTTGAGGGACAGGCAATGGGAATTACGCCGCACGGCGAGCTGATTGTAGACACTTGGGAGAGCAGGCGGCTCGTGTCGTCCGGCGAAGTATCAGTGAGAGGAATTTATGGATATGTCTGACAGAGAAGAAGTGGTGCTTTGCGGGGCCAGCGCCTATAATAAGAAGTATTATCTGAACGAGGATTTTAAAGGACTTCCGGCTGCTGTCCGGGACGAGCTGAAGATTATGTGCGTCCTTTTTACCGAGGACATCGGCGGAATTTTTGAACTCGTATTCGACGAAAATGGAAATTTGCAGTTTAAGACCTCCTGTGACGAGGGAGACCTGCTCTATGACGATATCGGCTGCGGGCTGAAGATTAAGGAACTGCAACGGACGAAGGAGGAGCTGCTCCGTTCGCTGGAAATGTACTATAAGGTTCTTTATATGGGATGAGACGAGGAAGAAAGGTAAGTAAAACATGATAATAACGATTGACGTTGGAAATACCAATATAACGGTGGGAGTTTTTAAAGGGGATGACATTGTCTCAAGCTTCCGCATTACGACAAAGATGCCAAGAACTTCGGATGAATACGGAATGCTTCTGACCAATCTTCTGGAGAAAAACAACATCCGCCTGGAAGAAATTGCGGATGCGATTATTGCGTCGGTTGTGCCGAATGTCATGCATTCGCTGGAAGGAGCCATCATAAAATATCTGAAAATCCGGCCGATTATCATTGAGCCGGGGACGAAGACCGGAATCCGTGTCGTGACCGAGAATCCGCGTCAGATTGGAGCGGACCGTATTGTCGATGCCGCGGCTGCCTATGAGCTGTACGGCGGTCCCGTGCTGGTGCTTGATTTCGGAACGGCGACCACCTATGACCTTGTGGATAAGGACGGAGCGTTTGTGGCGGGAGTGACGGCACCGGGTATCCGCATTTCGGCGAGGGCGTTGTGGGAGGATGCCGCGAAGCTTCCGGAGATTGAAATCAGAAAGCCGCAGAGCATTCTCGCCAAAGAGACGATTTCCAGTATGCAGGCCGGGCTTGTGTATGGGCAGATTGGGCAGACGGAATATATTGTGGGACATATGATTCGGGAAGCGGACATGGGACCGATCCGTGTGGTTGCGACCGGTGGGCTCGGCCGGATTATTGCGGGCGAGACCGATGTCATTGACATTTATGATCCGAATCTGACCTTAAAGGGAATGAATCTCATTTATAAGAAGCAGAACCGAAAAACCGGCAAAATCAGGCAGAGTTAAATAATGAAAGCAATAAAAAAATTACAGATAGGTAATGTCGTATTACCGAATAATTTGATATTGGCACCAATGGCAGGCGTTACGGACCTGCCATTTCGCTTGCTGTGCAAGGAGCAGGGAGCGGGGCTTTTGTGTATGGAGATGGTCAGTGCGAAAGCCATTTTATATAAAAATAAAAATACCGAGGAGCTTTTGAAAATTGACGCGCGGGAAAATCCAGTGTCGCTTCAGTTGTTCGGCTCGGATCCGGATATTATCAGCGAAATCGCGAAGCAGATTGAGAGCCGTCCGTTTGATATTCTGGATATCAATATGGGATGTCCAGTGCCGAAGGTGGTCAATAACGGCGACGGCTCGGCGCTGATGAAAAATCCGAAGCTTGCGGGGGAAATCATTGAGAAAACGGTCAGGGCAATCCATAAGCCCGTTACGGTAAAAATCCGTAAGGGTTTTGACGATGCGCATGTCAATGCGGTGGAGCTGGCGCATATTGCCCAGGAATGCGGCGCGGCGGCGGTAGCTGTCCATGGCAGGACAAGAGAGCAGTATTATGCGGGAAAGGCGGACTGGGATATTATCCGCAGGGTCAAGGAGGCGGTGTCTATTCCGGTGATTGGAAACGGAGATATTTTGACGGCGCAGGACGTGATTGACATGGAGGCGCAGACCGGCTGCGACGGATTTATGATTGCCAGAGGCGCGGAGGGAAACCCATGGATTTTCCGGCAGATTCTTCATTATTTTGAGACGGGAGAGCAGCTTGCAAGACCGCCTTTTGCCGATGTCGCGCAGATGGTTTTGCGTCATGCGAGAATGCAGATAGAGTTTAAGGGAGAATATACGGGTATGCGGGAAATCCGAAAACATGCCGCATGGTATACGGCGGGTTATAAAAATTCCGCCAGTCTGCGCAGAAAACTCAATGAAGTCGAAAACTACGGGCAGCTTGAGGCATTATTTGAGGAAGTACTGTCATATAATGCATAAAAGGCAGGCGGAGGGCGGCAGAATGTCCTATCCCAACGAGTTTTTAGGTAATTTCCGACCGGTGTATCTTGGTATTTTAAAGGCGAAAGGAGTTATGCCCGAGCGGGCAAAGCTGGAATTGATTGACGAGGAGCCGGAGGGCGCGGCAGTCTTTGAGCAGATTGGAGTCCTCGACGTACTTTTGCAGCTTGAAAATGATTTGAACTTCCTGACGATTTATACCGGAAGACCTGCATATTTTCAGGAATTTACAGAGACAATGTATGAGAAGAACGGCCTGATTGTCCGCGTTTTCCCGAAAAAAAGGCTTAAGCTGCAAAGAGCGGGCGAGGGGGAGGAGTTTTTGTTTGATTTTGAGTGGCAGGGGACGTGCTATGAGGGACAAATCTGCCGCGGCAGGCACTACATCCCGATTCACAAAAGACCCTGGCAGACCGCCGAAAATCTTGACATCAGGGTACCTATCGGTTATAATACTGTGATTGTTAAGAGACTGCAAAAAAAGACGGAAAAGCCGCGGCGAGACAGATTTGAGGAGGCTTTTTACAGTTCATAAAGGTGAACGGAACAATAACGATACAAAGAAGGGTAGAAGGTAATGGATAAGAAAAACATTCTGACTTACGAGGGACTTAAGAAACTGGAAGATGAATTAGAGGAGTTAAAGGTTGTAAAAAGGAAGGAAGTTTCCCAGAAAATCAAAGAGGCCAGAGAGCAGGGCGATTTGTCCGAGAATGCGGAATATGATGCGGCGAAGGACGAGCAGAGAGACATTGAAGCGCGGATTGAAGAGCTTGAGAAGATTTTGAAGAACGCCGAGGTTGTCGTTGAGGATGAGGTTGATTTAGAGAAAATCAGCATCGGCTGCAGCGTAAAAATATTGGACTGTGAGTTCGACGATGAGCTTGAATATAAAATTGTAGGTTCCACCGAGGCGAACAGCTTAAAGGGAAAGATTTCGAATGAATCTCCGGTTGGAAAGGCGCTGCTCGGCAAAAAGGTGGGCGATACCGTAAAGGTTGAGACTCCGGCGGGAGAGTTTGAATATAAGGTGCTTTCCATTCACAGAGCGAGCTAAACAGCATACGCCAGAGAGCCCCGGGCGGCACTTTTGTGATTTATAGGAAGAAGACGTTCGTGCGGAAGAAGAAAATGGAGGAAAAAGATGGCAGAGCAGAATAACAACCAGCAGCAGGATGTAAATCAGTTAATCCGGGTGCGTTATGACAAACTGCATGAGTTGCAGGAGAACGGCAAGGATCCGTTTGTCATTACCAGGTATGATGTAACCCACCATTCAACTGATATTCTGGAGAATTTTGAGGAGATGGAGGGAAAAGAGGTTTCCCTTGCGGGCCGTATGATGTTTAAGCGCGTGATGGGAAAGGCTTCCTTCTGCAATATTCAGGATTTGAAGGGGCGCATCCAGGCGTATGTCGCAAGAGACAATATCGGTGAGGATTCCTATAAGGATTTCAAGAAATATGACGTGGGCGACATTCTCGGCATTAAGGGTACTGTTTTTAAAACGAAGACAGGGGAGACATCCATTCATGCAACCGAGGTTGTACTGCTTTCCAAGAGTCTCCAGATTCTTCCGGAGAAATTTCACGGCCTGACGGACACCGACACCAGATACCGTCAGCGTTATGTGGACCTTATTATGAACGAGGATGTAAAGGATACATTCATAAAGCGTTCGAAGGTTATCAGTTCGATTCGCCGTTTCCTGGACGGACAGGGCTTCATGGAGGTCGAGACACCTATGCTTGTGCAGAATGCCGGCGGTGCGGCCGCGAGACCGTTCGAGACGCATTTTAACGCGTTGGATGAGGATTTACGTCTGCGTATTTCCCTGGAGCTGTATTTAAAGAGGCTGATTGTAGGCGGCATGGAACGTGTTTATGAGATCGGGCGAGTGTTCCGCAACGAAGGGCTTGATACCAGACACAATCCGGAGTTTACGCTGATGGAGCTGTACCAGGCGTATACCGATTACCACGGTATGATGGATTTGACAGAGAACCTTTACCGTTACGTGGCAAAAGAGGTAACCGGCTCGGAGATTCTTACCTACGGTGAGCATACGATGGATTTGTCGAAGCCGTTTGAGCGGATTACGATGGTGGATGCCGTGAAGAAGTACGCGAATGTGGACTTTAACGAGATTAAGGACACCGCTGAGGCAAAGAAGCTTGCAGACGAGCATCACATTGAGTATGAGGACAGGCATGAGAAGGGCGACATCTTAAACCTGTTCTTTGAGGAGTATGTGGAGGAGCACTTGATTCAGCCGACGTTTGTGATGGATCATCCGGTTGAGATTTCCCCGCTCACCAAGAGAAAGCCGGACAACTCGGATTATGTAGAGCGTTTCGAGTTCTTCATGAACGGCTGGGAAATGGCGAACGCGTATTCCGAGCTGAATGACCCGGAGGATCAGAGAAAGCGCTTCGAGGCGCAGGAGGCGCTTCTTGCGGCAGGCGACGAGGAGGCAAACCATCTTGATGAGGACTTCCTCAACGCACTCAGTATCGGTATGCCGCCCACGGGCGGAATCGGGTACGGCATTGACCGTATGGTGATGATGATGACGAATTCGCCGGCGATTCGGGACGTGCTGCTGTTCCCGACAATGAAGTCACTGGACAAAAACGAGACATCCAAAAAGACGGAGGCGGCATCGGTTTCCGAGACTTCCAAAGCAAAAGAAACGATTGATTTTTCTAAGGTGAAGATTGAGCCGCTTTTTGAGGAAATGGTTGATTTTGATACATTCAGCAAGTCCGATTTCAGGACAGTAAAGGTTAAAGAGTGTGTTGCGGTTCCGAAGTCAAAGAAACTGCTTCAGTTTACGCTGGATGACGGAACAGGCACAGACCGGACGATTTTAAGCGGAATTCACGAGTATTACGAGCCGGAAGAACTGGTCGGAAAGACCTGCATTGCCATTGTGAATCTGCCTCCGAGAAAGATGATGGGAATTGATTCCTGCGGTATGCTGATCAGTGCAGTTCATGAGGAAGAGGGAGAAGAGAGACTTCATCTCCTGATGGTGGATGACCATATTCCGGCAGGAGCGAAGCTGTATTAATCGTTTCGTCCATATTGAGTTAAATTACTTTTTTAGATGGTTAGTTTTTATCTTTATAACACAGCTTTAACACATTTGAGCAAAATTTTATCCCCCTTTTCCGGCAGCGTGTCGGGCGAGGGGGATATTTATTATCTGTGCTCTTTTATCCATCGAGCAAAGGCTTCTATATTGTTTTCTGATCTTGATTGTTCCATGGCGTTTTTTGCGGCATCAACCCAAGGATCAAAATACTTCTCTTTATAGTTTGGAATATTTTTTAGATTGCGTTTCATTTTTGCGTGTTGTGTTTTGTAAGCTTTTCGGTATTCAGCTTTGAACGGATCAGATTTTAATTTATTTGTATATCCAACTTGCTTGCAAGTTTTCCCATTGATATAAACATTGTTACAATAGATTTCATCAGTGCGCGAATTCGGTAAAAATAAACGCCCACAGTTTTGACAACGCTTAATACATATTTCTTTTTCTTGAACTTTCAAAACATCTAATGCAAATAAAGGATATATAGAACCTAAAGTATATGCGACTCTCATAGACTTATTTTTGTCTAAGAAAAAATTTGCAAATACGCCTTCCTTCTGTAAAGCAGATAGGGACTCGGCAGTAGCATCTTGAAAAGACTTGCTAATTAGTTTATCAATTAAAGGTTTAAACACTATATAGGCCTTCAAAACAGAGGCTATTTTTTCAGAGGCTGTATCCTCGTCATCTGGAGAATCCATCCATTGATATAATTCACTGTGTATTTCATTGAGCATCATCATAACTACAATGAGGTCATTATTGCTTTTCCCCATATTGTCAAAGCATTTTTCAACCAATTCTTCAAGGCTATTCCATTTATATTGTTTGATGGTAGTGATTATTCTATTTGCTATGTAATTTACATCGCAGTTATATAAGGCAACTATAAAACTTCCAAAACGGTATTTTGCCCAGAAGGCAGAGCCATCTTTACACTTAATATTGTCAATACTAACAGCATAGTTTTCTGCTAATGGAATAATTGTTATTGGGTGCATTGTACTCTCCTGACTTTTTTTATTATCTTATTTCAAGAAAATAGACTGTCTATAAAAATATTATCTCATGTCTATGCGCGACTGTCAATATCTGGTATAATACGGGCATAGACAATAAATAAAATATATACTAAATGTCGGAAGGAGGGAAATGCATGAACCAACTTTCTTATAAGGATGCGAACGGCGAATTAGTTACTAAACAGCAGATGGCGGAGTGTATTAATACAGGAATATCAACAGTTTGCAAAATTGCTGAAGAAGCTGGTGCGGTTCGCAGAATAGGCCGCAACTATAGGATTAATAAGAAAAAAGTTTTGGAATACATTGAACAGAACTGCTCTGAATAATTACCAAAGATAAAACCCATAAAGGGCAATTCACAAAAGATATCACTCATTCGAGTGAAAATAAAATCCCATACTGAAGGAAGAACACCCGGTCAATAATAAGGGATTGATCGGTTTACCAGGAATAATTTAAGAGGTTGAAAAAAGAATATGCGAGAGGATTTTGAAAGCGTAAAGGCACAAGTAGATATTAAAAATATTGCTACTTATCTATTAGGAAAGCCGTGTCAAGGAATGTATCGTTTTCCGGGAGAGCGGACTCCGAGCATAAAATTGTACCCATCAACGAACAGTTTCTATGATTTTGGGCGTGGAACTGGTGGCGATTGCGTCCGATTGTGGAGTCATGTTAAAGGTTGTGATAGTTGGACGGCATTGCGGGAAATAGCCTCTGTATTTGGTGTTTCTGCTGTTTTGAATGAAACCGATAGGAAAAATATCGTTGCGAAGATTAAAGCGCAGGAAACGGCAAAGAGGGCGCAAGAACAAGCTGAAAAACGTAAGCGGAAACAATGGCTAAAGGAAGTGGAGCGTTTACAAGAATGGAGGCAACTTTGCCAGAACTTATTGGACTCTGGTCATTTGCTACCGTTTTGTGATGTGCGGAGTTGGTGCTATTCGGAAATTCAAATGGCAGATTATCAACTGGATATTTTGTGCAAAATTTTAGACTGAAAGGAGGGAGGTGGCATGGAGGAAGAAAATCTGATTAGATTTTGCCTGATAAGTAGAAAGGGAATTCCCTATGATATTGTAGAAAATTCTATAGCAGAATACCTCATAGAAAACCATAAAATTATGATTCTTGTCGGGAAACCGTATATTTATCGGAATGGCGTATTCAAATCTGATGAGCATGGAATCTATATTCAACATTTGATTAAGCAGCTAATTCTTCCTAAATTAAGATCAGATTCACGCATTATGAGAGTTTATAAATTGATTCTGAAAGATTATAGATTACAGGTTGAAATATCACAAACTAATAATTATCCCAAATATTGGATAAATTTTCTTAATGGAATGTTGGATATTAAAACAGGTATCTTACATCAACATTCCCCAACATATAGGAGTGTAAACCAAATTCCTCATAATTACAAGCCTGGACTTGATATTGATAAATCTGTATTTAATAAATTTTTGCTGAGTAGAATACAGGACGAAGATAATAGAAAGATGCTTTATGAATATATGGGATATTGCCTATTGCCAGATATTATATTTCAAAAATTTTTGATATTGGTAGGTATGGGAAATGCTGGAAAAAGTGTGATACTTAATCAACAATCTAAGATACTGGGCGCAGAAAATTTAGCTGCGGTTCCGTTGCAGTCATTGTCAGAACGTTTTACAACAGCAAGTTTATTAAATAAACAATGTAATGTATGCGGAGATTTGTCTAATGCGGCAATCAAAGATACGTCTGTTCTTAAGCAATTAACAGGAGAAGACTTGTGCAAAGGTGAAATAAAAGGAGGCGCGATATTCTTTTTCAAAAACCGAGCGAAATTTCTCTTTTCCTGCAACGAGCTTCCGGCAATCTTGGATGATCGTTCTAACGGATTCTACAGAAGATTGCTTATTATCAGATTTGAGCAGGAAGGTGATTTTATTCCGGATTTGTATGAGCAACTATCTGATGAACATGAAATAGAAATTATTATTTCTCATATTGTTCAAGGGGCAAAAATGGCGTTGGAAAGGGGCAAACTTTTTGAATCAGGGGCAAATTTAGGGGAAGTTTTAAGATTGCAAGAAGACAGCGATTCTGTGGCTAGTTTCCTTAATAATGTTGTAGTTCAAGATGAATCGAGTCGAGTGAGACGGCCAGATTTATATGCGGCTTATCTTGATTATTGCAAACAAGAAGAACGAATTTCTCTAGGGAAAACGGCGTTTTTCAAGGCTGTAAGGACAAAAGGATATAGGGAATCTAAAGTACAAGGAAACATTTATGTGTGCGGTATAAAATTAGATTTTATGAGCATTGATAGTACGCCATTTGATAATTAAGGGGCATAAGGGGCATAGTTATACAATTTCTTAACATGAAGGATAAAGATATGCCTAATAAAGAAAGAAGTGAAAATATATTCCCCTTTTTCCCCTATCAGGCAAAGGAGGCAAGATGAATTTTAAGGAACAGTATTTTGATGTATGGAGTCAAGCGTGGCAATTTCATAAAAGATTTGCGGATATGAAGGGAACAGACAAAGAATGGGAAGCGGTGATAAATACATCCGGCGAAATAGTGGAGAAATATAAAAATAAACCCGGATATGAGTTCTTGAAAGATTTAATTTTAGCAACATTGAGTGAGTTAGAGCGTCGGGACAAGATCAATAGAAAGGAGCGAGAGAAAATTGGGTAATATGGAACAATGGAATCAGTTCCTGCAATCTGTATTGGCTGATACTAAACAAGATAAGAACCATAATAGCACGAGGAAGTCAGAGGATAAAGAAGCAGGTTCAATGCATTTCGTTGACATCAAAAAAGGGGTGAAAAATAATGAGCAAAAGTAATTTTCCTAATTCGCAGATTGATAATCTTCCAGCAGAGTTTGTGGCAGATGCGATAGAGAGCATTCAAGAGCTGGCATCGTTAAAGAAGATTACGCGTGATGCAAGCATGGATCAAGAATTTGAAGATAGAGTCAATATGATAATTGAGTTCTGTAAGAGGAAGAAGATGAGGCTGGGGATTGAGACCTTATGTGCAGGACTTGGTATTTCGAGACAAGAACTACATAACTGGGAGAATGGCGTGGGAAATACATCAGAACGCAGGAGGGACGGTGTAAAGCAAATAAAGCAGTTAATATATGCATTCCTTGAACAGTGTGGAATGTCCGGGCGGCTCAATCCCACTACATACGTGTGGTTGAGTAAGAATTGGATGAACTACGTTGATGAAGTGAAGATTGATACAGGGGGAACAGACATTAAAAATACACCAGCACTGAGCTATGAAGATATAAGGCAGATTGCAGATCAAGCACGACAGGAAAGCATACGAGATATTATTGATGAACTACCAGATTGATGTTTTTAAGCGTGCTTTGAGTTAAATAGTGTGTTATATGCATGAGTAAATTGCTGACAATGCTTTAGAATCAATGATTTTATGCAGATAAATATTCTTTCTGCAAGATATAAGAACATTGAAAATCAAAGAATTTTATTGAAAACGTAGACGGCAGCAGGGATAGGCCGGCGGGGTCTTGTGTGTTCGTGCGCTGATGGATAGTGACCTATCTTTTCTGCAACAAGTATAAAAAGGTATCTCTGAAAATTAAAAAATATTAAAAAGGCAATGACGGAAAGGATGACGGATGGCGAGAGATAGACCGAACAGAACTACATCATTTATCAGGCAAACCATAGAAAGGAGATTAAAATATGGCATTAACACAACGGGAACTTGAAGATTGCAGAAATCAGAAACGGCGTTTAGATATGGCTCAGACACCGCAAGGGGAAGTCGCCTTAAGACTGGCAGAACGCCATAAAAAAGCAGAAGAAGCCAAAAACGCATTACTAAAGCGATGTGGACTTGATACGGGTGCGCAGTCAGATGAAAACTCAATTTTGAAATATTATAAATAATGATTGGAGAAATAAAGATGAATGATAAAATGACAAAATTTGAAGAAATTAAGAAAATTGTGCTTGATTTCCAGAAACGGGCGGATCGCTATTTCTCTGAATATTGCGAAAAGGCTAGAGTCATGGAAGAGAAGTACCGCCCGGAGGTTTTTAAGAGAGAAATTATGACGCAGGTATGGCCGTATTATTCCGGGAATGTTTCTGCGGAACGAGATCACGCAAAAACAGCAATTTCCGATATTTGTGAGGACATAAGAAATGATCTCAAACGCTGGGCGCTGAAGCCGGTTGATCCGGGAACATTACAGATTTTACAGTGTATGCACGATTTTGGCATCAAACTTTCACGCAGCGAATTATCAATAATTGAAAGCAGCGTTGAGAACAATCTTTTTGCACAAAAAATTTTCTGCGAAGTAGCAAAAAACAGCGGCTATCTTGCAAAGTTTCCAGATTTTTCTACATATCTTGCAGCATTGCAGGAAGCAGAATCTGATGCAAAATTGGCTGTTTCCGCATATGCCGGAAAAGCAGAGGGCGGACAGTTCCCCGGTGCTGATCTACTAGGCCAAAATGAAATAAACGGCATTAGCTACGGCGAATTTCAAATTTATCATAAAATGTTTGCCGCAGATTATGCAGAAAATCACAGGTCACTTGATGAAGCGGCGGAACTTTGGAGCAAAGCGCGAGTAAAAACAAGCTATACATTGACTGAAAAAGAAAGAACACGCCTTGAGAAAATTGTAGATGAAACTAAAAAAGGAGATGAACAGGAAAGAAAATCCCGAATGAAACAGATTCTTGAAGCAGAGCCGGATATCGCGGATAAGTTTTCTCTTATGGGCGTCGATTATCAAAACATGATTGCCGGGTATGTTGACACTGGTAAATTAGAATAATAAAAAGGAGATTGTGAGAATATGCAGCATTTAGAAAGCGCACGTTTTTCAAAGATAGATAGAAGAATGAATGGGGTTTCAAGCCATAAAGTTATTGGAGTTGAGGGGAATAATTTAGTTATCGCTGTACCTTCGGTTTTGTCGAAAGATGGTAAGATTCCCTTCCTTATGTCTGACACATCGGGCATTAAGCAAGGAGATTATGTTGATTTTTGTTTTGCTTATACTGTTACTGATGGACGGGCAGACAGCTATCGAGCGCAGTTTCTGGGAATAACACCTCCGGAATTTAAGCCAGAAAACGGACAAGCATTTACAAATTAAATAAGAGTGTGGGCGTGGCGGTTTCTGCTCCTACCTTTGAAGCCGCCAGTAAGTCCCAAAAGGGGGAACAATATTGCATGGATAATGTTTTAGTATTGAAAATTATCGGAACAAGTGAGTACAACGGAATGAGCCGGAATGGAAAACAGTACACGTTGACAACTTTGGAATTGGATTATCAAGGGAGTAAAGTGAAAATAAAGTGCTTTGAGAGCGGGGCAAAAGTTGGAGATTACGCTCAAATTGGGATTGGTACAAGAAAAAATATATACGGGGCAGAGTTTGCTGTTCTTGTGGAGCGGATCATTCCAGCCGGTGAGATTGAAAATAATTGGAAATAATAGACATAAAATAAATTGCCTGACTTAGCTAGATGTGCTATACTATCTGCACGGAAAGTCAGAGCGCATAAAGGCGGCCTACCCTCCACTTATCGGAGGGGCAAACCCTCCAGACGAAAGAAAGGAGGGCGATGCCGATGAACATTACATACTCGGATTTAATCCAGTTGATGATATTCATTGTCGCTCTTGTTGGTCTTTGTTATGAGATCTTCAAGGGAAAGAAGTAGCCGCCCACTACTGCCAATAGTGAACGGCTGTGTAAAACAGTTATCGTAATTATTTGGGGGTAGGCCGTGTGTTTCTGGCTTTCCCTTTTTCTAGTATCAATATAGCATATCCCGAACCGGCTTTCAAGACTTATCTTCTTTATCAGGCACATATTCCAAAATGTCAGAAATAGTACAGTTAAAGACTTTACACAAATTGTTAAGCATATCCTTGTCGAGTCGCTGGATGCTTTCATCATATAAAGCGCCAACAGTGTTAGGACGAATATGGGCGGCTTCAGCAAGTTGTTTTCTATTCATTTTATGTTTTCCGAGTAGATCAGACACCTTAATTTTTATCAATTGTTATACCTCCTGATTAATAAATATTATACGATTTAAGAAAATAAAAGTCAATTAGAAATAAAAAATAGCGTTAAACGATATTGACAAATAACTATAAACGATATAAAATATCTATAAAAGATACAAGCGGAGGTGAAAGCATGACAAAAAAAGAATTTGCAGAGTGGCTAGTAGGGATGGTTGAATTGACGAAACAGTTACCAGATGATTATTTATCAGATTGGAAATGTGAAGCAAAGAAGGCGTTCTCGTTAGAAGAGTGGGATAACATAGAAAAACTGATAGATGCAATTTGGAAGTATCGCATTCTCAACGATGAAGCGTTTCTTAGATTAACGAAAGCCTTTGAAGAAGCTGGCACTTCAACAAAGGCTAAGTAACCCGACAACACATAGGAAAAGCCGGATTGTCTTAATTATAGAGGCAGTCCGATCAGAAATCAAGAAAGGATTTAGATTATGACTAAACAGGAATTGGAATGCAAATTTGTTGAGTTAGAAGATTGCCTCGATAAGGCGGAGCATATGCTGAGTTCGTTGGAAGAAAGCTACGATTTACAGAAAGTAAGTACGGACATGACAGACGATCTGTTGTTTGCACAAAACAGAGGCTTGATTTTAATGGAAGTTCGTATTGCTTGGGATTATGTGCAGAAAGCAATGTGTATTCAAGAAAATATTGAAAAGGAGCTGCAGCAGTAATGAAAGAAACTTTAGCTAGTGAAATTATCGTGGAACAGCAAAAAGAAATAATTGATATTACAGAGTTATTCAAGCAGTTATTGACTGTTGTGCCGTATGATAAATTGGCTGAAATGGAAACTTTGTGTAAGAGAGAAGCTTCAATAGGTCATTCTGTAATATTGTTCATTAAAGAGGAGCGGGAACGCAGGAAAACCAATACGGTATGAAGGGAAGTGAAAATATGGCTGAAAAACGGAAAGATTCCAAAGGAAGGATTTTAAAAGATGGCGAAAGCATAATGCCGGATGGTCGTTATCGTTATCAATATGTAGATGCTTATGGAAAAAGAAAAGCAATATATAGTTGGAAACTTGTGCCAACAGATAAAATACCAGATGGGAAACGTTCGGATCTGTCTTTGCGAGAGAAGATTAAACAGGTTCAGAAAGATGTAAGCGATGGTATTAGGATTGATAATCAAAAAACAGTTAATGATATTTTTGATCTTTGGATTTCTCTGAAGAGAAACCTTAAGGATAATACAAAGCAAAATTACATTTATATGTATCAGCAGTTTGTGGCCCCTGATTTTGGGAAAAAGAAAATAAGCAAGCTTGTTAAGTCCGATGTGCGTAGATTTTATAATACGCTTGTGGATGAACGAGGACTAAAGATAAATACTTTGGATAGTATACATACTGTACTGCATCCTGTTTTGGAACTTGCTGTTGAAGATGGATACCTGAGAAATAATCCATCTGATAATGTAATGCGTGAGTTGAAACAGTCTCATAATTATGATATGGAAAAGAAAAAAGCTCTGACCGTTGAAGAACAGAATTTATTTCTTGATTATCTGCGCGACAATGAAATATATGGGCATTGGTATCCGGTTTTTGCTGTTATGCTCGGTACAGGTCTCCGGGTGGGAGAGGTTACGGGATTGCGATGGAGTGACGTTGATCTAAAGGAAGGTACAATAAGCATAAATCATACCTTAGTATATTATCAGCATCGAGATGGAAAAGGCTGCTATTTTTCTGTGAACACACCTAAAACAAAAGCAGGCATAAGGACGGTTCCAATATTAGACGGTGTCAAGCATGCATTTGTAGAAGAAAAGAAGTGGAGAATGGCAAATGGAGTTCTTTGCAATGCCAAAATTGATGGATTTACAGATTTTATTTTTGTAAATCGTTTTGGTAATGTTCAGCATCAAGGCACACTGAATAAAGCATTGAGGCGGATTATCCGGGATTGTAACGAAGAGCAGCTTGCAAGCGGAAAAGAGAATCCTGTATTGCTCCCGCGTTTCTCCTGTCACACACTTCGGCATACGTTTGCCACGCGATTAGTCGAAAGCGGTGTAAATATTAAGGCTGTACAGGAAATATTAGGACATAGCGATATTTCTACCACAATGGATATTTACGTTGATGCAAAGGAAGATTTTAAGAGGGAAGAAATAAAGAAAGCAGAGAATATAATGAAAATTTCATAGGCCAGATAGAGGGAACCGCTCCAGTGTAGGACGGTTTTCTTATTGGGCAGTTATAACACATTTATCTCAATTTATAACACATTTCAAAACACAAGGATGAAATAAGACGCAACGAAAAAATGCTTTACTAACGAAAAAAGTATTGATATTATCGTTTCATGAGAACAGATGAAACAAGACGCAAAAATCGGGAATGTATTCCCGACGATGAAGTCATTGGACAAATAAATCCTTCATTTTACTAGGGTTGTAGGGTGTTACAACTTACGCCAAACGATGTAAAAAATGAGCAAAATTGATGCTTATGGAAGTGATAATATGATATAATAACCTCATAGTAACCTCCTTAATTGTGAGGGTTATTATGAGGTGTTTTTTTTTGCAGATACAAGAGAGGAGGGCCACATGTCATTAGGAGAACAGATTGAATTGAATAAAAATGATATTGCAGGCTCTAGAACTAAAAATAGATTGACTGTTCAGGTTAGTTATGCGATGCAACTAATCATGAAATACTATTCAATGGATTACGTTATCCTTATGGATTACATAGAAGATGTAGTTATTATCGAAAATCCTGATGAACCTACAGGAATACATTTATATCAGGTAAAAACTAAAAGTACTGATAAGCAATATACGTTAAATACTGTAATAAAAGATGAATGGTTTCAAAAACTATATAAAAATGCACAAAAATATGAGGGTAATGTCAAGGAAGCAAGTTTAGTTTGTAATACGGATATTGTTGTAAAGCAAGAAAATGTTTTTGCGAATACAAAAAGCAACCTTGCAGACATGAAAGGAGATTCAAATGTTAAAAAGATAGTTAAAGCTATTGCAAAGGATTTGAATATTTCTGAACAGGAAGTAGATTTATCACAATTTTACTTTGTGAAGTCAAATCTCTCTACAAAAGGGCATAAAGGTGAAGTGGAGTATCAATTTGAAAATTTCTTATTGAAAGAAGATTCTAATCTTCAGGTAGCAACAGCAAGAGCAATATTTAGAACAATTTATGATGAATTAGATGCTAAATTCAATTGGGAATTAGGTGAGAATTGTTCAGATATTAGAGAAATATTCAAAATGAAAGGCGTTATTAGTACTGATATTAATAATACAATATCTACAGGCTTAGCAATACAGTTGCCTGATGCTAACAAGTTATTTGATACTTTTGGTATTACTTCTGTTAAAGAAATCAGAGAATATACTCAGAGATATTCGATGATAAAGATGGATATGTTTTCTAAGAAGGAAGTTCTTATAAATACTAGAAAAGAGATTATTTCATTAGTTAAAGAAGCTGTTGATAGTGGAATAGAAGGATTTCCTAATATATTAATAGATGTATATGATAAATGTGAAGACAAAGATTGTATTCCAGTTGCTTATTCAGAAGAATACTATCTAAAATTATTGATAATGCTGTTAATATATAAATATTGTTACGGAGGTGAATCTATTTGAATTTAATTTTTGATTCGATTACATTAGTAGACTTAGCTAATAAAGAAGCTAAAAAAATAGAATTTTCTCCAGGAAAAAATATGTTAACAAGTGCTGGAAATCATTACGGTAAATCAGTAATAATGAAATCGTTATATTATACGTTAGGTGCTGAGGTATATTTTCCACAGCCAATTAAGTCATTGAATTATATGACTATTTTAAGTTTCATGCTTGATGGAAAAAACTATATTGTAGGACGATTAAACAATTCCTTTGTTCTATTTGAAAATGGAAAATTCGTAAAGAAGTATAATAGCGTTTCGGAATTTGGTGATACATTGAGTGACATATTTAACTTCTGTATAGAATTAGTTGGTAAAGATGAAGATGGAACTATCGTAAAATGTCCACCAGCCTTTTTCTATTTACCATATTATATTGATCAAGAGAATGGATGGAGTATAAATTCATATTCTTTTGACAGAATGACACAGTTTGATTTGCCTCAACGAAAAGATAGCTATTTCTTCCACCTCGGAGTGTTGGATAGTGATTATGTAGAACAGAACAAGAATCAAAAGGCAAATAGCAAGAAAATAGCGAAATTATCAAAAGAAAATGAAAAATATAAAACAGTAATAGAAACGCTTAAGATGGGCTTAGATGATACACAGATGGCTTTTGATACAACAGATTTGGAAATAGCTATTACAAGTAGAAAAGCAGAAATAAATATTACCTTAAAGGAAATTGCGAAATATCGAAAAGAATTAGTTGAAGCAGAAGATTCGTATCAGCGATTAATAAATGAAAAAGAAGTTTTAGCTAAATATATCAAGAGAAAGGATGTTACACCAACGACAACGACTGAAGTTGTTGAATGTCCTAGATGTGGCCTGTTTTTTGAACAATCATTAGCGGAGAAACTGGAGAGAACATACTTACTGGAATCGCTAAATGATGATTATACAAGAATAACAGCTGAAATAGATAAGTTTGAGAAGAAAATCAAAAAGCTTAAAGAAAAATATGAACAACATCAGAGAAAATTGAAAGATTATGAAAGTTCACTAAGTAGCGAACAAGATTTGTATGATACATATTTAAAAGCAAAAACTACCAGAAAGCTATTAGATGATTACCGTAAAAAGATACAGGAAAATGCGGAAACTATTGAAGTATTGAATGAAAACAACAAAAATATCAGAGAACTGTTAAGAGTATATCACCAAAGCAGAACAAGTGCTAATGATATTTACTTGTCAAATCTAAATAATAAGTTCGGGTTGTTAGACATTCCAAGTGAACAGGTACCTAAAGAAAGCGAACCAGGTTCATCAATAGAAGCAAGTGGTGCATATGGACCAAGATGTAAGGTTGCACAAGTTTTATCGTTTTTGGAAACTCAAAAGAGTCTTTCTGATACAATAATCACTTTTCCTGTGGTGATTGATTCGCCTAATGTGTTGGAACAAGACAAGGAGCATTTAGGAAGTGTTCTAAAAACATTGCTCACATGGGATAAAACCGATAATCAAATTATAGTAGCATCCATTGAGGGAAAGGATATTGCGGAGCAACTTCCTGATGTAAAGGTTATTAAATTGGATAATAAAGTAAATCATATAATGTCGAAGGAAGAATACAATAAGTTAGAGAAAGAAATTGATACTATTGTTACTAGTTTTTAATATTTTAGGTAGTTGCTATGTTTTTATAAAAGGGTAAAATTTTATCGTAATACTACAGTCTCTTCAATTAAGAGACTGTAGTATTGTTGTTTAATCAGATGCACGCGAATAACGTAATCCAATATAATTTACATAGCTAGGTGTTACTAATTGTTGTGGAAGTATAGATACTGTAGTAATTGAATTAATATAATCTTTATCATCGTCGGATAAATCTTGTTTATAAGATACTTCTCCTGTTTGAGATAATAGCAAAATATTAGAGTCAAACATTTTGTGGTGGTTTTGACACATCCACAATCCGTTTTCGCCGTCTGTTGCGTATGATAGCTTTTCATCAAGAGAAAGAGTATTCATGTGCTTAATTTGTGATACTGGCCATATGTGTGCTCCCTGTATTATTTCTGAGATTCTACAGTTACATAGTACACAATGACGTTCGCCAAGTCTGTCTAACAGATGAGCATTAAATCGTGGAGAACGCAAGCTATCATTTTCTTCAAGTTCACGTCGTTCTATTTCATCATCAATTTTTATGATTTCGATATTACCCATGGAGTTAAGAACTTCTAGGCTAGCTGCTGGTAACTCTTTGAGGTCTTTTTCATTGTACTCATATAGAACAATGTGGTCTTCGGGTTGGGCTAGTTTACTAATAGCATAACAGATTAAACTTGTATCATACTTGTTTGCACCATAAGTTTTTCCATAGATTTCGTATTCATGAGGTGCATTTTTTATAATATATGTTGCATTGTTACCAGAGTTTCTATCACCGTTTTCTTTTCTGGCTCGAATTATATCATCAATGCTTGAAAAAGCTGTTATCTGTCCTGATAAAGAAGGTGGTATATTAATAAAGTTAAATCCAGCAGTTTTCATTAATCGGTACATAAAAAGGTAGTATGGGGTTGCATTGTTTCCACTACAAGGAAGGAAATAGAAATATAGTTGCTTATCATCATGAGCATTGCTATAAAATCTATTAAAGGCAGTAGGTACACTTTGAATACCAGAGTTTCTTCCTTCACATTTTTCATCTGAAAAACTAATATAAGATGCAGTATTGTGATATTGTAGTATAGCCAAACGCCCCTGATTATATTTTGCATCTAAAAATTCGTCGGAATAATCGTTTTCAACAAATTCAACGTCGTAATCTCTTCGTCCAGTTACTTCAACACAGATTTGACCCATAACAGAGTCTGTGACTAAATAATCAAAATAAATGCCTGTTTGAGCTGATTTTTGCATATTTCTTTTAATGATGAACTTAGGAATGTCTCTATATAGCATAATTTAATACAAGTATCTCCTTTCGTGGTTGACCAGATATTCCGATTATGTTTCCAAGTGGAATATAGGTATAATTGTTTTTGTTAATCCAGTCTTCTAAAGCAGTATTCTTTGCCCCTTTATGTTCTAAAACATAAGAGAGCATACAGGAAACGCCTTTCTTTGTCATATCATCAATGAAGTTAAATAATTCGTCTTCTAGAGAATCGTCCCATCCTTTGAAACCACGTTTTCCATCGTTGTAACTACCAGTCGTTAGTTTGTATGGAGGGTCAAGATAAAGAAAAGTATTGTTATCAAAGGGAATAGAGTCACCAAGGTTTATGTAGTCTAAGCTACTGAAAATAACATTCTTTTCTTTTATCACTCGACTAAAACTTATCAATTTAGATAAAATGCAATCGTTGAACCAACGTACACCAGCAGTATTATTAAAACCATATTTACTGTTAAAACGAATCTGCTGTTGATAACTGTACAAGATGATAGCATATAGCATACGAATGTCTTTTTTGTTATCTGGCAGACTGTTGTAGTAGTTTCTTGCAGCAATATAGGTTTCTTTATTACCTTTTTCAAGTTGGTGTTTATCTATAAATTTTTTTACATAGGTAATGTAGTCATAGGTGTCGTACTTTCTAAAGGATTCGACTATATCCTTTACGATGAAATTAATATCATTGTAGTAAATCGTATTTGAAGAAGAATTTATGCCAACATTGAAGCCACCTCCAAAGACGTCAACAAAAACAGGTTTATCTATTAGATGTTTATGTATGTCAGGAATCAGTTTAGCTTTGCTTCCTATATAATTTAAAGGTGATTCATATATTACCTCATTTATAGGTTTCTTTTTTATATAGAAAAGATATTCGTAGTGTTCTTTTTTATTTGCTGATTTCCAGTTCTCATATTTCTTGTATGGGATAGTAATACATTCAAATGTATCCTCATATCCATACCTTTTCATGGTTGATTCAATAAATTCTTTACTCATATCCCCATCGTTATTATAACTTAAGAATATGTGTTCCGCTTTAGTTTCGGCGAGTATTTTATCAAACAGAATGTGAACTTTATAAATTTTTGACCAGTCTGAACGCATTTCTCTGGTGCTTCTTGACCCAGTTACTTTACTAACTGATTCAGGCTTGTCATTTAGTATTAGTGTTTCTAAAAGGTGATATTGGGTTCCGTATTGATTCTGTGTATAGGGTGGGTCAAGATATAATACGTCGCAATCTACATCACCAATTATATCTTCAAGTTTATTGGTATATACATCTATCTCATTTACTGACTGGATATCATCAGACAGATTTAAAAATTGAATTGGTTTTAAAGCTCGTTCGTCCCATTTTTTTAAAAATGCACCATATACACCAGCTGTATTTGATACAAAGGAAACTGATTCGATAAGACAAGCAAGAAGATAGTGATATTCATTCAGATTGATTTTTTGTTTTATATACCATTCCTCTATTGTTTCTCTAAAGTAGTCAGTACGACCAGCATTATATTCTGAAAGATACATCCTGGAAGAACCACCTGGGGAGTATGTGTTAAAAAAATACCCATTTAATGTATTACTATTGCTATTGAAAAATGTAAATGGGTCAAAACCAAGACCTTCAAAATTACAATTAGCAGCAATTAATCGTCCATGTGCATATGTAGAAGAACAATGGAGATTATCATTTATCACTATTTTACATATATCTTTAAAGGCATTAGACATAGAACCCGTGCCACAAAAAGCATCAAATAGAATAGTGTTTTTTTGAAAACTCACTTTCTGACACATTATATCTTTAATAAAATCAGATATAGAGTCTTTATTACCTAAATATCTCAAATTAGCATACCGTCCTTAGTTTATTTTTTAGAAGAATCATCTGGAGAATCCAGAAATACAAGTATGTCGTTTGGTGTACAGTCTAAGGCTTTGCAAATGCTTTCAACTTTATCAAGAGCGATGTATTGTCCGTTCTTTATCTTACTAATTATGTTTGCTGATATATTTGCATCGTGCATTAGTTTGGAATTAGATATATCTCGTTCAATCATCATATGTTGCAATTTTTTATAACTAACTGACATTTTTGTGGCCTCCTACCCGAAGATTAGAATATCATATTTCTGTGAAAAAAGCCACGGAAATGTGAATGATATAGATAAAAACTTATATATTTTTTTAGTCACCTGGTCATTGATTTTAAAATTTTTTTCTAGTTCGGCCCCTCTGTACACAAGGGTAATAAATATGTCCGTAAAGAAAGCCATTGCGGGGCTGAAAAAGGCGCAAGGGCTTGCTTCTTTAAAGGAAAAGCTAGCGCAGATGCAGGAAAAGGCGGAAGCACAGAACAGGCAGCCGGATATGGAAAAAGCAAATAAGAAGAAGCAGAAAGCAAAGGAGGCGGTCATATAAAAATTTTGCAACAAAAAACGACATGCTTTTTGATGAATAATCAGGTACAATAAAAGAGATAATAAAGTTATGATAATATGCTTTTTTAACGGTATACGGTTATTATAAATAGCTAAATTCAAGCAGAAAGTATGAAAAATCGAACCATGAATAAATTATTGAAAAATGACATGGAATACCAGAAAAAAATACAAGAGGTCAAACAGGCGTATGAATCATTGGAACGACTTAATTTGACAAAAAACAAAAAAGGTGATTGAAACTTTAATTGCAAAAGAAAATGAAAGAGAATATGATGCCAATATAAATGCTTATATGGCGGGTATGCTTGATGCATATGAAATATTGAAAATATTTAATGTAACAAGAGAATAATAAAAAGAAATTGCTGTATATTTTTGTTGAAGCCATTATGGAGAGTTTGTTTTCCGTAGTGGCTTTTTTTGTGTAGGTAAGAGTCAATATGTCCGCTGCCGGAATTGTCAGGTTGCTTTCTCGGTTTCTCCCCAATATAATAAAACATATGAGCATGAAAATAAGCTACCGTCAAAATATCTCAAGCAACCCGGAGGAACGCCATGACTGAAATTTTTTACGTGGAAGACGACAGCAATATTTCGCAAATGGTAAAGGATTACCTGGAACAGCGTGATTACAGAGTTTATTTATATGAAACGGCAACATCGGTAAAAGCGGCGCTAAAGCGTCATGTGCCGCAGCTTGTTCTTTTAGACTGGAACATGCCGGATGGAAGCGGGGATGCCCTTTGCAAATGGATACGCGCTGAGTGGCCCCAAATGCCGATTATTTTTCTGACTGTCAGGAACGACACACGGGATATTGTCTGCGGCTTTCAAAACGGAGCGGATGATTACGTGTCAAAGCCGTTTGAACTTGAGGTTTTATATTCCCGTATCGGCGCGCTGCTGCGAAGAACCGGAAAGGTATCCGGGAGCTGCCTTTCCTGCGGCTCCATTACGGTTGACAAAAGCAGAATGATGGTTTTTTGCGATAAAAAAGAAATCAGCGTGAGCCAGGCTGAATATCAGCTATTGCTGCTTCTGATGGAAAACAAAGGGAAAACCGTCACAAGACAGCAACTGCTGGAACAGATATGGGACAGTAACGGAAATTACGTGAATGACAACACATTGACGGTTACAATGAAGCGGTTGAGAGAAAAATTGAATCAGCCGGCGAACCTGAAAACAATCCGAAGCTTTGGCTATCGTATGGAGGATATCACATGACCGCGCAAAAAAACAAAGTTCCGTACTTCCTGCTTGTGCTTTCCGCAAGCCTGCTTGCTGTTTCGTTGACAGCCGCTTTTTTATATTGTTATTACACAGAAAAACAGTTTGAACTGCTGGGCGCTTTTTGCAGCGAACTCATCAAAGCAAAGTCGGATGCGGAAGAAACCATACAGAATCTGCTGAAAGAGAACGCACTGACCGGGCGGGAGGCGGAAAATTTTTTAAGTACATTCGGCTATCGTGCTTCCGATTTCAGCCGGGGGAACGGAAAAGTTTTCCCTGCGGCGGGACTTGGCATCCTTGCCGCCGGGTTATTATACCTTTTCACTGTCTGGTATTGGCATAAAAAACTGACATCCAGGGTGAAAATGCTGACAAATTATCTGGAAAAAATCAATACCGGAAGACCGGGCGTTCTTCTGGCGTCTGCGGAGGATGAGTTTTCGAAGCTACAGGATGAAATCTACAAAACGGTGACGGCTTTGTATCAAACAAGGGATACGGCGGTAGAAGAAAAAAACAATTTTGCGGAGAACCTTTCCAATATCGCCCATCAGGTGAAAACGCCGATCACTGCCATTTCCCTGTCTGTTCAGATGATGAAGGATAAGCCCCGGGAGGAATATCTTTCTCAGATAGAAAAACAGTTAAATCGGTTAACCAATCTGGAGGAAGCGCTTCTTTTGCTGTCACGGATTGATGCGGGCAAACTGCCTTTGCAACGGACCTCTGTGGACGTATTTACGCTGCTCATGCTGGCTGCCGATAATTTAGAGGAATTATCACGGCAGTCGGGAGTTCTGATAGACATACCGGAGATGGGAGAGATTACGGTCCATATGGATTTGGACTGGACAATGGAAGCCGTTATGAATCTGCTGAAAAATTGTATGGAGCACAGTGCCCCGGGAACTGCGGTCCATTGTACCTGTGAGAAAAATCCGCTGTATGTGCGGCTTCGAATCTGGGATGAGGGGGAAGGCTTTGCCAAAGAAGATATCCCACATTTATTTGAACGGTTTTACCGCGGCAAAAACGCAAAGGCAGGAAGTATAGGAATAGGTCTCTCCATTGCAAAGGAAATCATTGAGCGGCAGAACGGGATATTGAGTGCGGAAAACCTCCCGGGTGGCGGAGCCTGCTTTGAAATTCGTCTGTACAGTCACTGAGATGTCACTTTACTTTGTTATCATGGGGTAAAACAAAATCACAGGAGGGCTGTACATGGAAATGATAAAATGCAGTAGAGTGCAAAAGGTGTTTGGGGAGGGGGAGAGCCGGGTTGAGGCATTAAGAGGAATTAATTTTTCCATGCAAGCCGGGGAATTTGCGGCGGTTGTAGGGGCGTCCGGATCCGGAAAATCTACCCTGCTGCATATTTTAGGGAGCGTTGAGAAGCCGACAAAGGGCACGGTTATCGTGGACGGTTCGGATATCAGAGGCCTGAATGCTACAGATGCCGCCATTTTCAGAAGAAGGAAGGTAGGGTTGATTTATCAGTTTTATAATCTGATTCCTACGCTTACCGTAGAAAAAAATATTCTTATGCCCATGCTTTTGGATAAAAGAAAACCGGACCGGGATCATTACGAAAATCTGCTCCGTACATTAGGCATCCAGGATAAACGGAATATGCTGCCGCATCAGCTTTCCGGCGGGCAGCAGCAGAGGGTGGCGATTGCAAGGGCCCTGATTTACCGTCCGGCGATTTTGCTTGCCGATGAGCCGACAGGAAATCTTGACCGAAAAAATTCCAGAGAAATGATTGACCTGCTTAAGCTGTTTCACCGGAATTTAAAACAGACCATTCTGCTGATTACCCATGATGAAAGGATTGCGCTGGAGGCAGACAGGATTGTGACAATCGAGGACGGCAAAATAATCAGTGACCAGAAGCGGAGGTAGGCAGTATGTGGAAAGATTATTCTAAGAGCTACCTCAAAAATAACCGCGTGTCCGGTATTGCCATTATGGCCGCTGCGTTGATAGCAACCTTGTTCTTATCGCTGCTATGCAGTTTGTTTTATAATTTTTGGATATATGATATTGAGCAAATCAAGCTGGACGAGGGGGACTGGCAGGGGCGTCTTACCGGGGATTTGGATGAAAGTGACCTGTCTGTGATACGCCAGTTTGCGAACGTGGAAAAGGCGGTTATTCAGGAGGCTTCATGGGGTGAAGAGACGGTGGTTGATATTTACTTTTGGGATGTCAGAACCATTTATGAGGATCTGCCGCGGATTGCGGCGGAGCTGGGACTGGAAGAAAATGCCGCCGATTATCATACGCTGCTGCTTTCGAGATATTTTATTACAGACCCTCAGGACGAAGAACCGCCGCTGCTGCTGCCTTTTTTGGCTGCGGTATTATTTGTGGTTTCGGTTTCCCTGATTTTGATTATACGCAACGCCTTTGAAATTACTATGAATGCGAGGGTACATCAGTTTGGCATTTTCTCCAGCATCGGAGCTACGCCCAAACAGATTCGAAGATGCCTCCTTTCGGAAGCGGCAGTACTTGGGTTTGGGCCGATTTTACTCGGAAGTGTCCTGGGTATGGGAATGAGCTATATCGTCATAGAAGCCATCAACTTTTTTGCGGCGGACGTGGCCGGGCGGCATCCGGCCGTATTTCAGTATCACCCGGCAGTATTTGCAGTTACGTTTCTTTCGGCCGGTTTTACGGTATTATTTTCCGCATGGATACCTGCCCGCCGGTTAAGTAAAATGACACCGCTTGAGGCAATCCGCAATCCGGGTGATTTTCATTTGAAAAGAAGAAAGCATTCACCTGTACTGTCGGCGATATTTGGCGTCGAGGGGGAACTGGCCGGTAATGCCATAAAAGCACAGAAGAAACATCTGAGAATTTCGACATTATCTTTGTCGCTTTCCTATCTGGGTTTTACCGTCATGCTTTGCTTTTTTACATTGTCGGGAATCAGCACAAGATACACCTATTTTGAACGGTATCAGGATGCGTGGGATGTCATGGTTACGGTAAAAAATACAGCTCTTGCTGATTTCGACCGGACAGAACAGGTCAAGAATATTTCGGGGGTGGAAAGTGCAGTTTTGTATCAAAAGGCTGAGGAAAGCGTCCGGATTGCGGCTGACTGGCAAAGTGATGAGCTGCTGGCGCTCGGAGGCTTAGAGGTTGTTGCGGGGAGCGATGTGGAGAAAGAGGGAGCGTATTATCATATTGCCTCCCCGGTTGTCATAATGGATGATGAGAGCTTTTTGGAGTACTGTGCGCAGACAGGAGCTGCGCCGCGGCTTGATGGAACCATCCTTTTAAACAGAATCTGGGACAGCGTGAACAGCAATTTTCGGGACAAAGAATATATTCCATTTTTAAAAGAAGACGGAAAAGCGATTCCCATGTATGTGGACGGGGAAACTACCGTTGAGCTTCCGGTTTTGGCTTACACCCGGGAGATCCCGGTACTGCGCGAGGAATATGATAATTATGCGTTGGTACAGTTCATACCGCTGTCGTTTTGGAAAACCATAGCGGAGCAAATGACCGGAGCGGAGCAGACGACGTATATTCGCCTTTTGGGCCAGGAGGGAGCCGGACTGAATGAATTAAATAAATTGGAAGCTGCGGTGAATCATCTGCTGGAACAGTCCTATGACGTGGAAAGTGAAAACAGGCTTCAGGAAAAAATTTCCAACGATGAGATGATAAAGGGCGCGGAAATGATTTTGGGAGCTTTCTGCGGCTTACTGGCCGCAATCGGCATTGCAAATGTTTTTTCCAACACACTTGGATTCCTGCGCCAGAGAAAGCGTGAATTTGCCCAGTATCTGTCCATTGGAATGACGCCTGCCAATATGAGAAAAATGTTTGCCGTCGAAGCCTTTGTCATTGCCGGACGCCCCATTGCGATTACATTGCCGTTAACGGCGGCAGTAGTAGCGTTTATGCTTGCGGCGAGCCATTTAGACACGAAGGTCTTTCTCGGGGAAGCGCCTTTCCTTGCGATTTGGGTATTTGCGCTACTGATTATCGTTTTCGTTTCGCTGGCTTATTATGTCGGAGGGAAACGTATCCTAAAATCCGATTTGAACGAAACATTAAAAGATGATACAATCATCTAGGTGAAAAGCCAGCAAATATCGCCTGTGCAACCTGTAGTTTACATTTCGAAATCAAAAAATGGTGGTCATTTTCCGGCGGAACAGGTATCATAGGTACAAATAAATCGTTCAGAACGGAGAATGCAGGATGACATTAGGCGATAAAATATCAAAATTGCGGAAAGGTAATAATTACACGCAGGAACAGCTTGCGAGTATTCTCGGTGTTTCCAGGCAGGCAATCAGTAAATGGGAAAGTAATGTTACATATCCCGAAACCGACAAACTGATACGGATGAGCGAACTGTTTGATTGTTCGTTAGACTATCTTCTGAAGGACGAAATGGAAACGGACCACAAATTGGAAAATGAGAACATCATAATATTGCCCTTTCGAAAAAAGTTTCGGGAAAGAAAAAGCGAAAAGACCGTCTGGGGTATGCCCCTGTGGCATATCGGAAAGAAAGCAAAAGGGGTTGTCGCTGTGGGAGTGAATGCCAGCGGTATCATTGCGATCGGATTGAAGGCGCAGGGAATACTGTCTATTGGTGCGCTTTCCATAGGAATATTATCATTCGGAATGCTGCCGATTGGTCTGCTTGCAGTCGGCCTGCTTGCGTTCGGTGTGTTCTCCGCAGGCTGCTTTTCTGTCGGAATATTTGCGGCGGGAGCCATCAGCTTCGGCATCCTTTCGTTTGGCGCGATTGCCATCGGCGATTTTTCCGCCGGAGCGCTGGCAATCGGTGAGTATGCCGCCATCGGCGATTATGCCAGAGCTATGATTGCTTTAGGCGATACGCAGGCGGCAGGCAGCGTTTATCAAAAGCTCGGGGAGCTTAACGCACAGGAAATCGCGGATGTCAGTGGATTGCTGGATGCAATCGTACCCCCTTATTTTTCGTGGGCGGCGAAAATCATCAAATTGCTTTTATAATGAAAAAGCAAAACGGGAGGTGTCTGCGTTGAAAACAGAATTGCAAAAATGTCTTGACGGAGAATGGTATAATTGCCATGACACCGTTTTTTTGGAATATAAACAAAAAGCGAGGGCGTTGCTGAAAGAATACAATTCCCTGGCATATGAACAAAAGGAAAGAAAAACGGCGATTCTGCGGGAATTGTTTGAAAGCATCGGGGACAATGTATCGGTAGGGGCGCCGTTTATTTGTGATTACGGGTGCAATATAACGCTGGGTGACAATGTATCTGTCAATATGAATTGTACGTTGGTAGACTGCAATAAAATAACCATAGGAAGTAATGTTTTAATCGCTTCGAATGTTCAAATGTACACAGCGGCGCATCCCGTTGAACTTGCTGACAGATTGACCC